>NZ_JAGGDM010000013.1:0-156630 GCF_017653625.1 Alteromonas sp. K632G | reverse complement strand
ATTATGGCTCTGGCTGAAAAGTTAACCCACGAAAATGCGGGGGCTAGCACTTTTACAGGGAGTCATTGTGTCTATGTAGTAAAGTAAATTTTAAGGAAGTAGAGAATATGCCTGAATGGGGAAAGACTGCGACGTGGTTAATGTTAGTTACTGCTATCGTAGTGTTTTTGGCTGCTGTATTTGTAGTTGGTTCAACGATTGGGAGGCTATTCATATTAGGGGCTATTGAACTATCCATTCCCCAAATCGGAATCATTTGTGCTGGGGTCACTTCTGTTTCTGTTTTTGTACGTTGCGTTAAAAAATTGGAAGGTCGGGTAAAGAACGTGGGTGTGTAACATGCCACTTTATAAACAGCATGGATATAAAATTCAGTGGGTTTAACACGGGTATTCTAAAACAGATTGTAAGTAAAGTACTGCTAATAAGGTTTTCAAAATGGGCAATGAAAGTCATAACATGCACCTGCATTCATACTCACTAAGGTAGTTATGAGTATTGAAAAACCAACAATTTGGGGGAATGGTTCATACAAGCCTTCAGCTAAATGTCCTCAATGCGCATTGATAATGCACCTCAAAAACCAATGCCCACACTGTCATTATTGGTTAACTGATTTTGAAAAGCGGAAGCAGCAATACTTTTGGAAACAACAAAAGAGAGCTTCAATTCTAAAAGGTATTGTACTATTTCCTGCATTGCTCTTATTGTTGTACGTGGTTTTTACGTTATTTCTATACTGAGATAGCTATTTTGTATATTCACGCAAGGATGTTCCATGAATATTAGTGTAAATTTCATTTATATCGTTTTAATAGTTTTCTCCATCGCTCCAACCATCCTGTCTGTTTTTCTAGCTCGAAAACAAAAGCGCTCAATGTGGATTGCGGGTCTGGTCACTTTTTTTCTTGGCCTGTTCACATGGATAGGTAGTTGGATTTATCTTGGTGTTATGAATCTCATGCCTCCCAAACATGCAGCTAGTGAGTAGCCGTATAGCATCGCGCTCAACGTTTTACATGACCACATGAGCAAACCATTTGAGCACACGTCAATACGCCTTACACTTCGGCGTCTATCGGGCTAAAAAAGAGTGATAATTTTGCTTAGGTGAGTTATTGAAATATAGAAAGGATTAGAATGGTTACCCTGAGAGACTTCAATCAAAACGATATTGATAGGTTAGTGCACATCTTAAATGATGAGGCGGTCACCAAGTTTCTTTCTACTAAAATCCCTAATCCTTATACAAAAGAGGATGCGGCTTGGTGGGTTAATGAGGGCAGTCAATCTGGCATCATTAAAGCCATTTCTTACGACGATGTTTTAGTTGGTTGCATTGGCGTTAATCGAGGGCAGTTTGAATACGAGCGTTCTGGTGAGGTTGGCTATTGGCTTGATAAGCGCTATTGGCGTAAGGGCATAACAGCCGAGGCTATTCGGCAAATATCTGACTTTGTATTTACCCATACCAATATCGTGAGACTGTTTGGCGCTGTGTTTGCGGGTAACCACGCCTCTATGCAGTTGCTTTTGAAATCAGGCTTTAGCGAAGAAGCTATACTGAAAAAAGCCATTTATAAAAATGGAGGTTTTTACGACAAGCATGTTTTCGCGAAATTGAACTAGATTCATTACTGACTTTTTAACGCTATGTATAGTTAAAGAGCGCTTCTCAGGTAAAACCATAAAAGCTGTAGGGAAATAAAACACTTCTTTTAATACATCCCTAGCGAGCATATATCTCAGCCTTCGTTCAAGTAACAATATGATAACAACATGGGCTAATCACACGTAGTGATGGTATAAATAGAAATATTGTCACTGCGAGCGCCGGTGTGCTCGCCAATAACTTAAAAATTAAGGTGCTATTGTGGACTTTTTACTCAATATTTTAATTTCAGTTGGGTTTGTTATTTTTATCATTTTTATTGTCGGGTTGATGGCGGCAAAGAAGCTAAATTCGAAACAAGATTAACGGAGGCTCCCTCCCCCGTTATTACTGCTACTTATTGATAGATACCGCACTTAAAAAGGCGCAAATTTATCTTGCGGTTGAGATGGTACTGTCCACCTTTCAAGGGCATCAACATCAACGCTTTTTACACTTTGTGGTGGCATTTGACCGCGATTACCATACAACCAGAGTACGAAGTTGGTTCTTTCGCCACTGGTGATAGGCTGTGCCGCATGCGGTACGTTTCCACGGTGAAGCATAGCGCTGCCAGGCGTAAACGTTAGTGGGTTTACTTTCCCTGCTTTTACATCATAAAAATCCACTGTCGAACCCGTAAATGTTTCACCCGGAACGTTTAGATTAATATTTAACGTTACTGCTGACGCGTCGGTATGCGGTCTTATCGACGTATCGGTATTTGGCTGATAATGAATTGAAAAGCCAAAGGTTTGCGCGTCGTATCCCATAATTTCCGGAAACAACAATCGAGCGATAGGGCGCATATATGTGTCTAGCATAGTGCGATAAAACGCTTGGAAACTTGGCGCAGCCAAATAACCTTCTGAACGCTTATCTAGCATGGCACCACGGCGATTTAATACTATGCCGTACGGCGGTCTTAGTGCAATTTTGGCATCCCACACTTTTTCAAGATAGGCGCGTAACTCAACCAGCCTTTCAGGGTCGAAGAATTGGAATTGATACACGTCAGGTGATACCTCTTCTAATAGCGCTTTCACCTCTGTTTCTTTTTCAGGATTTTCCCACGCTTGCGTGACTGCGCTGCGTAATTTGGCATCTAGTAAAGAATCATCAAGGGTGAATAGGTTGTCTTTTTCACTGGCTTCCCACTCGCTCCACGCGTTGCTAAGCAACTCGTTATTTGTACTCCAAAACTGTTGCACAGAGGGCGCACGATGAAGCATAGCCTCGCGGCTTGGTAAATCTAAAGCACGTGCTTGCTGTAATTGAGTAAATGTCATAATAAATTATCTCCAATGGCAAAATGGGGGACAGGCGTTGTATTTCAAACCGAGCCCCAAACCTATGCCTATAATCTATTACACCTGATTTGGTTAATAAATGCGGCTATTCTGGAAACAGAATTTAGATTTAGAAGATAATCAAAAATGGATATTCGCTGCGATGATTTGCGATTTTAGCTTCAGTACATCAGTATGGTTTCCACCAGCGGTGTTAGTAAACTACACCGAATAGTTTTGGAAAAGGAGCATACCAATGAAGTTTCTTATTTTTTTAGGCACTGTTCGGGATAGCACGCCACCTAGGCCCGCTCGTCTTGGGGAGCGCGTGGCAAAAGCGGTAATGGCCTGTTTGCAGCTTCGCTATGACGAGCATGAAGTGGAGTTAATAGACCCATTAGATTATCCCTTAGACGCTATCTTTAAGCCCCATTTTGCCTATGCCAAAGGTAAGGCGCCTGCAGAATTAAATACATTGGCAGAGAAAATTGCCAATTGCGATGGTTATGTCATGGTTAGCCCCGAGTGCAATCACTCTATGAGCCCTGCCCTTGCTAATTTGCTTAATCACTTCGGTAGCTCGTTATTTGCTTACAAGCCTAGTGCTATTGTCACTTATTCAGCTGGGCAATGGGGTGGTATGCGGGCAGCGGTAGGCATGCGTACTTTTTTGTCTGAGTTAGGCTGCTTGCCAGTGTCGGCTATGATTCATATTCCCAAGGCGCAACAAGTATTCGAAGAGAATGGTGAGATGTGTTCAGGGGAAGACCAGTCTTCGTGGTTTGATTACTTCACTCGTACTTTGAATCAATTGATGTGGTGGGCAGAAGCAGCCAAGCGCCATAGTGAAGATGTTAACCCTCATGAGGTGATTCAAAATTTTAAAACAGCACCGTCAGAGCGTAATGCGCCCTAAGGTAAAAAGCGCAATGCCTTCTAAATTAAAGAGGGCAATCGGGGCAAACTACCCAACCCGCACGTTGACGTGCTTTTAATTTGAGTTACTGCCGGTAAGTATGACGAAACCTATCTACATCGCTTTAGCTTTGCTGTATAACAAGCCTCTTCTTACCTTGTCGAGCGCACAGGAAACAAAATGAAAATATTAATACGTAATTTAGACAGACAAACTACACAAGAAGAGCTTGCGAGTTTATTCGAAGCTTTCGGTTCTGTGCAGTCTTGCACCATTGTGGTTGATGAAAAGAGCGGTGCCTCTAAAGGCTTTGGATTTGTAGAAATGCCTAAGCCAGGTGAAGCTAAAGCGGCCATTAAGTCGTTAAACAATCATGCGTTAGGCGATGCGAATATCCGCGTTAAGAAAGCAGAAGATAAACCCGAAACAAAGTAAATCCGATACAAAGAAAATAGTGGTAGTGCAAACCCTCCAGCATTGGTTCTCATTTTAAGTGGGATCTATATCAAGCTGGGGTCATATAAAGAAGTGAAGGTATGTATGAATATAGAAATCATAAAAGCAGATTATTTTGACGACGCACATAAGCAAGCTATTCCTTATTTGCTAAACGAATATGCGAAAGATCCTATGGGCGGCGCTGAGGCACTTTCTAAACATACCTACGACAACTTAGTCGATAAACTCTCTACACTACCCCATGCCTTTAGTATTCTTGCTTATGTTGACGGCAAACCCGCTGGGCTAATAAATTGCTTTGAAGCATTTTCTACTTTTGCCTGCAAACCACTTATTAATACTCACGATATCGCTGTGTTGCCAGAGTTCCGTGGTTTAGGACTTAGCCAAAAAATGTTAGATAAAGTAGAGGAAATAGCGCTAGAGAAAGGCTGCTGCAAGATTACCTTAGAAGTATTAAGTAATAACACAGTGGCAAAATCGGCCTATGAAAAGTTTGGTTTCACCAGCTATGAACTGGCGGAAGGTGAAGGCCACGCGCTATTTTGGCAAAAGAAGCTAGGATAGCCTAATCGTGGAAAACGCACTTTTAATTATAACCACCGTGGTAGTTGGCCTAATTTGCGCCACGGCACTTATATTAGGCGCTATAGACTTACTTGCTAGGGCGTCTGAAATAGGGGTGAAAGGGCTTGTTCTTTACGTGTTGTGCTGGCTATTGTTAAGCCCATTTATTGCAGCAGTTTCATTGCTGGTAGGCTTTTACGTTCTGTACAAGATAGTTGCACTTGCCTTCACAAAACGCACGCCATCGTAACGTAGCGGGTTTAGTTAGAATGCTTAGCATTCTGCTAATGTGATCCTAGCCCCACTTCCACCAAACAAATAGCAGTAAAAAGCCAAACAAATACACCAAGCCTACATAGCTAAGCAATGTTACCCACCAGCTGGCTTTTGCATCTTCATGCAGCGAAGCACTTTTTACCAAACGATGATTTAGCCATGCAAACATGGGCGTGGTAACAAAGGCCAGTGTCATAGCAAAGCCTAACATGGCCAGTAGCGCAGATTTAAAAAACAGTACGATACTAAAACTAATGGCTGCCATAGCCAGCAGTACGGGAACGAATACCGCATCACGCGCCATTTTATGTGGCGATACCAATGATATGGCTTCGGCAATCACGCGGGCATAACCATCGTAAACCGTTAATGCCGACCCAAATATACAAAGAAAGGCTACCACGGCAATAAGCCAGTGTGCCCAATCGCCAATTGTATTGGCATATAAGCTGACCAGTTGCTGTGAAAAGCCTATGCCACCTGTTGCGAGTGTTTCACCACTTCCATGTAATACTAAAGCGCCTAAGCCTAAAAAAAGTAAGGCTAAAATAGTGGTCACCGCATAACCTAAGTTAAAGTCGAACAGCGCATTTTTGGGTGTAACGGCTTGGGTTTTACATTGGCGCTTTAACCATAACGATGTAATGCTAGATATTTCTATTGGTGCGGGCATCCACCCCATCGTTACCACTAGAAAACCTACAGTAGCAAGTGTCCACGGTGAGGGTGACTCAAAGTTGGCTGGCCTAGGCTCAATATTTATTATTGCCGCACAAAAAGCCGCAATAGTGGCTAAAACCAGCACCCCCATAATGGCTTTTGCCACGCCTTCAAGGGCTTCAAAATGCCCTGCCAGTAAGATAAATAATATGGCACCGAGAATCGCCGCAGAAGTGATAGCAATAGAGATATTGAAAGGCAAAAAATAAGACAACAAACTTGCAGCAAATAACAAAAGTGCGGCGGCATTCACCACTGAAGCCAAGGCATTTAGGCACAATGCCACAATTAAATAACCCTTACCCATCTTATGGTAACCGAACTGCAAGGTTTGCCTAGTACTGATGGTATAGCTAACGCCTGCACGGAAAAAAGGGTACTTTAAAACGTTAACCGCCAGAATAAGTACCACCAACTGCCAACCGAATTTCGCACCCGCTTGGGTGGAGGCAACAAGATGGCTTCCGCCAACGGCGGCAGTGGCCATTAGAACGCCTGGGCCAAGTAACTGCACCATGCGCATGAAGCGTTGATAATGTGTGAGTGAAGTACTGTCGCTCAATCTTTTCCCTTAATCGCAAACTGCTAGAAGCGGTTACGGAGTATACCTATTCCCGTCACAAAATTGCGAGCTTCCAACAGTATTAGATTAAAATGAGTAAGAATTAGTACTTATTTAAAACGTATATAGCGCGCCGGTAAATACAAATTGGCTATCATCAGGGTAATCCCCTCGCTCGAAGCCGTCGCCTTTCAGCAGATAAGCCGCACCAATAGCTAGCCTAAGTGAAGGTTTTACCTCCCAACGCCATCTTGCTTCTAACTGTTGCCCAATGAAGTTATCTACAGACTCTGGGGCTTTTTGATACCACATGGCCTTATAGCTCACCATGATATTGTGTTTTTTCGAAGGTTTGGTCACACTTCTCGCGCCCACTGTGTATAAGTTTCTTCGAGGCATAGCCTGATAAACATCTGTTGGGCCAAAATCGAAACGCCTTACGCCATAAAGGCTATCAAAGTCGGTAATGGTATTATCTGCGCTATTATTGTCGCCGCTAATCGCGTCTACTTCTGCCCTTAGAAAAGTAAAGTCAGTGATTTTTTTCCCAAAATTAGCGTGCACCATCCAGCTTTCTACATCTAGCTCAGTGGTGTCAGTTGCACTTGCGGTTTGATGTGACGTGCCGGTTTGCCCAATCACTTCAATATTCGCTTTCCATGACTCTGCAAACGGTTTAGTGTACTCAACGGCAAGTGTATATAGGTCACGATTTTTCGTGGCAAGTTTTTCAGAGTCTTCCTCTTTTAACCAGTAACTGTGAACCTTCAGATTTTTATCTGGCGAAGTAACATATAAACCAAAGAACTCTCGCTCACTGTAGCTTTTATCAAAAGCCCGTTCTGCGTCGGCCAATGCCCCGCTGTCGCTGGGTAATCGACTGACCGGCAGCAAGTAAAAACCACGAAGGCTCCAATCGCTAACTTGATAATCTACCAGTACCCCATCGAATGCATTTTTGGTATTGCGGTACACGCCTTGTCCTATCAGCCTGCGACTGCCGTGATCGAAGGTCACTCGTCCCGCGGTAATCCCTTTTAAATACTGACTGTCTTTGGGCGTATAATGAGCGAAAAACTGTAAGGGTTCTAGCGTATTCACCTGCGCTGATTTTAACGTGGGGTCATTATCATCTAGCCATACGCGGGAGTCGGCTAACTCAAGGGTTACATTAAACACATCCCAATTAGCCTGTGCTTTCACTAACAGGCGAGATGAAACTCGTCGATTTACTTGGGCTCTATCTTCACTGGAAGAAGGAAAAATGGGGTTATTGAGATGTTCGTATTTAAGCCTATAAGAGCCACTAATATCAAATATGGGGGCTTGGGCTTTCAAGATCTGAGGTTTCAATGTCTGAGTTTTCAAGGTCTGAGTTTTCAAACTGTCAGCAGAACTGCTATTTGGGCTAGATGTAACACTTACTTCTGGAATGGGCTCTGCGCTGGCATTGGCATTGGCGGAAAACGCGAATGCAGCGGCCATAATAGTGCAGGGTAAAAAAAGATAAAACGCAACATTCTTAACTGGGTTTGGCCACCCATTTATACTACTGCATGTATACATTTAGTGCTCTCTCGCTGGTTTTCCGCCGCTTTAACAATGCTTACAGCATTGTTGAACTACCAATTGGCAGACTAATCATTGAGCATATTCTCAACGCCTGAATTATATATGCGCATTGAAAACTTTCCTTATATCTTTGGTATACACAGGAAGTAACTATTTATTTTTCCGTCATTTTTAGCCCACAAAAAAAGAGAGCAAGCTCTCTTTTTTTTGTAGCAAATTTTAGTATAGCCTTTACCGGTTATCGTATTCGCGCGAGTACAAAACCGTTAGCGCCTGTCGAAGTTAACCGGCTTTTTAGGATCTTGGTAAAAGCCGTCTTTTAACAACCGTTTGAAGCGAGTTAGCTTCCCTTCTAATGTTAATTCTTCCAGGCCTTTGTTGAAAAGCTCAATAAGAAGTCTGTCGTCATTTCTCCCCTTTGCTACCAGTAAATGCGTGGTGACGGTAGAGATAAACGGGTCGATGGTCATTACCGCTTGGCGCTGCTCGTTAGTGAAGTCGCGTTGAAGTAAATACCAACCAGTGAGGTCATCGATGGGAAACAAATCAATTTCCCCACTCACCAAGGCTTCAAGGTTCTCTTTATCTGTAGCGTAGGTGGTTACCGAAGGGGTATTTTTAATATAAGCGGCCAATTCGTTATTGTACAAATAGCCTTCTGTCACCCCCATTTTTTTATCTTTAAGTTCATCAAAACTAGACCATGAGGCTATGTCAGATTTTACATTTACATAAAAGACTAAGCTTTCGGCAGTGATAGGGTCGCTGTGCCAGAATTTCTCACCACGCGCGCGCACAAAATTACCGTAAGACAGTGCATCAAATTCGCCTTTCAATGTGGCTTCCACAGCTTCATCCCACGGCATTGAGACAAATTCAACCACCACTCCGGTTTCCAGAAAAGCTTGAGATATAATATGATTAATATAGCCATTATGCTCCATCTCTGAAGAGGTGTAAGGCGCATATTCAGTGGTAGCAATTTTAATTTTTAACCAGGCATGCCCCCAGCTTTGCAGTGGGACTAACGCCAAAAGTAGTGTGAAAATAGCTAATAAACGCATAATCTTCCCTTAGAAATAGATACCTAAATTAATATTCAATCTGTGTGTTGTTTCTTGTCGACCACCTAGGTCTAAGCCCACGCCTGGACCACCAGAAAACCACATATTTTTCCCTTGAATACTATCTACATAAACAAACAATTTGTCCCAGCCAAAACTACAGCCATTTATCCACTGCGATGAATCTCGGCCTGACGCTTCGTCACCCTGCGCCACACTGTACTCGGTGTAGCACGTAAGTGAGTCAATACGGGTGAATTTATAAGGTACGGAATACACCAAATTCGCCGAATACGTCGACCCATCGGCCGCAGCTAAGAAAGGAAAGGTGAATGCAGAAAGCGAAATTCTATCGGTCGCTTGGCCCTCAGGCGCAGCTAAATCGTATTCGTAATCAATGTATTGTAGTTCTACTTTAAAATCACCTTGCTGATGACGAACGTGAACAGCGTAAGCCGTCATGTCACCATCTTCTAGTGTATCTAAGTTTAAGATATCGCCATATTGGTAAGACACACCAATGTCGGTAGTACTTCTAGGCAACAGCTTCGCGGTATAGTTCGCACGTAAGTTGTATTGGCCATCTTCTTGGTTACGAAACTCACCATCATCGGCCACATCGAATGAGTAACGGCCAAATTCAGCGGCATCGTTATATTCATCATTCATGAAGTAAGCGGCTTGAAAGTCCCAATTACCGTAATCATGATTTATCTTAATACCGGCTTCATAGTCATCTTCAAAGCCTAAGTAATAATTTACCGAAAACCAGAAGTTGTTTGAACCAAAGGGCTGTAAGCCGAAAGGGGTTTGGGTGATACCTGCCGTAATGTCGGTCGATTCGTCCCAATGGTAGGTAAGTTCGGCAAAGCGAATTGTGTCGAAATCGGTATTCTCGTACCATCGGTATTCTGCTTTATAGCTAAACTGATCTGACTCGCCAGCGACACCTAACTTGATAGATTCAAATTCGAATCCATCTCTTATCTCAGGGAGCTGCCAATCTTGGTGCCCATAGTTAACCCGTACGTGGCCACTCAGCGTAAAAGGAAGCTCATCTGCCTGCACTGCTAAGGAGTTAGTGCCTAGTAGCGCGGCTAAGGAAAGTAGTGGAAGTTGTCTGTTCATTCCTTGTCCTAATGTCAATTTATTCACAATTTAGATCACTCCAATTTGGAGAACCTCGGTGTGATATATATTCCTTCAATACAAATTTTATAGAGTGAACCTTACAAAAAGATCATTGTCGTACACGAAATATGTAAAGCGCATTTGTCGATGAAGCGCATTTCATTTGCGTTAAATTATGGGTAAGATTTCACAAAATTCACGTAAAACAAGATTCTATGCAACATCATATTTCAGCTATTACCTTCCTTGTAGACAATTACGACAGTGCTATTGCCTATTTCACCCAAACCCTTAATTTTTCACTTACCGAAGACAGAGATAAAGGGGAAGGAGCACGCTTTGTATTAGTCACACCGAAAGGCAGTGCAACGTCACTTTTGTTAGCTAAAGCTAAATCGGAAGAAGATAAAGCGATGATTGGAAAGCAAGCTGGGGGTAAAGTGTTTATGATTTTGCATACCGACGACTTTTGGCGCGATCATCAATCAATGTGTGATAAAGGCGTTGAGTTTTTAGAAACGCCGCGAGAAGAAGCTTACGGTACAGTAGCTATTTTTAAAGACTGTTTTGGCAATAAGTGGGATTTACTTCAGCCTTCGCCTGCCAACCTTAATTAGGTGTAACTACACCCTCTGGAGATTTGTTTTGTCCCCCATGAAGCGTTCGATCATTACCGACATTGTGGCTATATTGGCCATTGCGATTCTCATTGCAACGGCGTTTTATGGGCTTGAAGCCAGAAAAGAAGTTATTTATTTATGTGATAACTTTACGCCAGGGGTATCGAAAAATAGTGTGGAACGACAATTAAATACCACCAATTTACTGGTATGGGATACCGAATTTTTAGCGGTTGGTAGCCGAATAGTGGCCTATAGCCCGCTAAACTTCGGCTACATGCACTGCCGTGTTGAATTCAATAGACAAGACATTGTAGTGTTTTCAGTGGTGGAATAACCCATTTTTCGCTCATAAATGGTGCAATATTTACAAGTCGGCAACTTACCGTTTACCCTGCGGTTAAAAGTCGTAAAGCTGTGCGTACCAATAGATTTTAAGCTTAGCATGTTATCTAACCACAACCCTGTATACCCCACCAACGTAAACGTATAATTACAGCGTGTCTTATCAACTAAGAATCGCCACTTATGCAAAACTCCAATCACAGTGTTATCGAAGATATCTTTGCATTAGTTAGTGCCGGATTATTCGTAGCATTTGGTGTCTTTCTGTTCCAATCACAAGATTTGATGGTGGGTGGCGCTGCGGGTATCGCATTGCTGGGGACTTACGCAATTGATATGGACTTTGGTGTTCTATTCTTCCTGATTAACTTACCCTTTTATACCCTTGCTTGGACTCGCATCAGCAAGCGCTTCACATTAAATACGTTTATTTCTGTGACCACGGTATCTGTCTTGACTGAGCAGATCCCAGCCTTCGTCGACATTTCTAGCATCGATCCTATTTTTGCTGCCATTTTTGGTGGCTTGCTTATTGGTGTAGGCATGCTGATTATGTTCAGACATAGCTCTAGTTTAGGTGGTTTGGGTATTTTAGCGTTTTACCTGCAGTCTCGATTTAATGTGCGCGCAGGTACGTTTCAACTTACGGTAGATAGCGTTATTCTGCTTTGTGGGCTTTTCTTTATTCCATGGCATCTAGTGCTTATTTCGATTCTAGCCGCGTTCTGCCTAAATATGGTCATTTCGTTAAACCATCGCCCTGAACGTTATATACCTGCGAACAAAAAGAGTGAAAAGTCGCCTGAAAAAAAGGGGCCTAGCGTGCAGTCGTGTGCAACAGTAAACACTAATCTACACGCTCAAAATAACTAATCTGTTAATTTTCGCCTGCGCTAAACGTAAAAAACCCGGCCATATCAATGCCGGGTTTTTATATTATTCCTAACGTAACGCTTTGTATCCTTGTCGCTACCCTACTGCTTTTTTCTGCACAGGCTTAAACGGTCGACTTACTAGTCCTCGATTCACCCTAGGGCGAGAAAACGAAGTACGCATACAAACCTCACTTACGTGATATACCCACAACAGTCGAAGATGAAATATTCATCTCAATACTGAAAGTGAGACGTTAGTATAGGCACAAGCGAGTGAAAAATACCCCATTGTTTCGGTGAATGGTCATCCATCAGCGCATTTTCAAGAATGTAAAATACTGTAAATACTAGCGATATTTCACTATGCGAGGTACACGGGCTGATACTCGGGTTAACAATTCGTAATCTATGCTACCGGCAGCTTCTGCCACTTCGTTAATAGGTACATTCTCACCCCAAAGTTCTACTCTATCGCCAATGTTAACGTTCGAAATATGGGTAACGTCGATGGTGATCATGTCCATAGACACCCGCCCTGCTAGGCCAGCGCGCTCGCCGTTTACGGCAACAGGCGTACCGTTAGGGCAATGTCTTGGGTAACCATCAGCATAGCCAATACCTACCGTAGCAATGCGGCTATCTTTTTGTGCCACCCAGTTTTGGCCGTAACCAACCGACTCGCCTTTTGGCACATCGCGAAGGGCAATAATACTAGAACGTAACGTCATGGTAGGGGCTAATGCCACATTGGCCGTATTAGGCTGGCCGCCGTAAACAGCAATACCTAGGCGGTTCCAATCGCCTCGACTTTGTGGCCATTCAATGGTGGCCGGAGAATTAGCAATACTGACAGGAAGCGCTAACTGTGTAGCTATCTGTAAAAACGCACTAAGTTGCTTCTGCGTGAAGTCGTTGCTGGTGTCGTCTGCACAGGCTAAATGAGTAACTAGCACGGTATCTCGCGTAATAAGCGACGCATATTGCTTAACAATACTCGGTAGCGTGTTCAGCGCGAAACCCAACCGATGCATACCACTGTCGGCTTTTAGCCAAATAGTAGGGCGACGGTCTTCAGGGCAGGCTAACATCCATTCTAATTGCGCTTGATTGTGCATCACTAGAATACAGCCATGTGCTGCAGCCATAGCGCACTCTTTAGCTTGGTGTGCACCTTCTAATACTACGATAGGCGCCGTTATCCCTGCCTCTCTAAGTGCAATAGCTTCTTCAATAATTGCCACTGCAAACCGGGGGGATACATGTTGTAGAATACGTGAAACGTTAACTGCACCATGCCCATAAGCATCTGCTTTTACCACCGCCATTGAACGACTTGTAGGGGCTAATTCTGCTAATAGTTTAAAGTTACTTAAAATAGCATCAGCGTGAATAATGGCTTGGGTTTGACGGCTCACAGTAAACAGATAATCCTTTGTATTTGCATAGGGGCTGAGTGTATCACGAGTTGAATGAAATCGAATTCTCGGTATACAAATTTATGCGTGCATGTACGAACTATGCTTCTGTTATGTTAAGCCCTATGGAGCACGCCTTGTTGATTTGCGTTTCTCTCGTATGCGCCTTGGTTTGCGCCTCTCTGGTTTACGCTACAGGTCCGCCACATTATAATGCGTTGTAAATATGGTTAATTTGCTCTTACACATATGTACAACTTCAGTATGCTAGCCAAGACATCCAGCATGAATGTATTTTATGCATGTACTGAATACGTGTACTGAATGCGGGTATAGCAAATTAACTCCCTTTGTCTTTCGTAAGGTATCACCATGCAGCCCACCGACTCATCACGCAGTATTCACCACCTCGCTAAAGATTTAGAACGGGTAGTGTCTGAAGGGCGAAACCCCAATACTGTAGATATTGATACCCTTTCTACAGAAGGGATGCTGGCGCGAATTAATCATGAAGACGCCAAAGTTGCACCAAGTGTGGCTACAGAAATTCCAGCCATCGCCAAAGTGGTAGACGCCGCAGCTCAAAGCATCGCAAAAGGGGGGCGACTCATTTATATAGGCGCGGGCACCAGTGGCAGGCTAGGTATTTTAGATGCGGCCGAATGTAGGCCCACCTTCAGTGTGCCAGATGGGGTTGTAGTAGGCATTATTGCTGGCGGCGAACGAGCGGTTTTACACGCAGTTGAAGGGGCAGAAGATAATCAAGAAGCCGGCAAGCAAGACGTTATTAATATTACGCTTAGTCAACACGACACATTAGTTGGGTTGTCGGCGAGTGGGCGCACGCCTTATGTATCAGGCGCTCTTGCGTATGCGCAATCTATTGGCGCGACGACAGCAGCTATCGCTTGTAGCCCAAACTCGGCCATATTTGAACATGCCGATGTTACCATTTGTCCAGTGGTTGGCCCCGAGGCACTTACCGGTTCAACAAGAATGAAGTCTGGCACTGCGCAAAAGCTGGTACTTAACATGATAAGCACCGCCACCATGATCAAACTGGGCAAAACCTTTGAAAACTTAATGGTAGATGTCAACGCAACTAACGAAAAGCTAAAAGCCCGGGCCCTACGCATTGTGATGCAAGCCACGGAATGTAATGAACACGATGCCACTACCGCGCTAAAAGCCTCGAACAACAATGCAAAGCTGGCTATCTTAATGGTGCTAACGGGGGCCAATGCCGACGACGCGGCTAAACAATTGGTGGCAAGCAATGGCTATTTGCGTCACGCTGTAAAACAACCGCTTTAAAAGGCCACCTTCATAAATGCCTATCAAGTCGCTACTAACATTCGTTTTGCTATTAAGCGCTGCTATTACTTTTAGTAGGCCAAGCTATGCCCAAACTGCTACAAATACCAAAGCTTATGAGGGGGCTGACGTTGCTGAGCGTAGGTTACAAGTGGGTGCGGCGCAATTTGATGAATATTTGCCTTTACTTGAAGGCAAACGAGTCACTCTGGTGGTTAACCAAAGTTCAATTATAGAAGGCTCGGGGGTAGAAGGCTCAACTATAAAAAGCTCGGCTGTAAAAAACAGTTCGTTGGAGCCTATTCACTTAGTCGACGCGCTGCTAAGTCGTGATATCAATGTGGTGAGCATTATGTCACCTGAACATGGCTTTCGCGGCAAGGCGGGAGCGGGTGAAAAAATAGATAACGATGTTGACGCTAAAACGGGCCTTCCTATTCACTCCCTTTACGGTAAAACGAAAAAGCCAACGGACGACATGTTAGCCAATACCGATATTTTGGTGTTCGACATTCAAGATGTAGGGGTGCGTTTTTATACGTATTTAAGCACCTTACATTACGTGCTAGAGGCCGCTGCTCAGGCGCACATTCCTGTCATAGTATTAGACAGACCCAACCCTAATGGCGCCTTTACTGATGGCCCTATTTTACAGCCTGATTATGTATCGTTTGTAGGCATGCATGCCATTCCTGTATTGCACGGTATGACGTTAGGCGAACTCGCATTAATGATAGTGGGTGAACAGTGGATTGCGACCGATGCTAGTGATGCCAAACAGCCAGCGCAGCAGTATCAATCTAAGCCCCAGACACTTCAGTCGCAGCCGCATCAGCCCAAGCCGCAGGCGCAGGCGCTGTTAACGGTTATTCCCGTGGCCAATTACCATAAACAAATGCCTTACTCTTTGCCTGTTGCCCCCAGCCCGAATCTGCCTACTGATGCTGCCATTACCTTATACCCCACCCTTTGTTTTTTTGAAGGCACGGACGTAAGTGTGGGAAGAGGTACACCGCTTCCTTTTCAACTTATCGGCCACCCTGTTGTAGCGCTTGGCGATGAAAGTATAGGCGTAGCTGCTAACCAAGCAGCACCATCGCCTAAACACAATAACACTACCCTGAAGGCTTCATTAATGACTCAAGCCCTTGTTTCAGGGTTAGATATTGAGGTACTACTTAGCGCTTATGCTCAGTTTAAAGAACAAGGCATTACCTTTTTCACTCGCCCAGATTTTTTCGATAAATTAGCCGGTACGGATTCACTCCGCCAGGCCATTATCGCAGGGAAAACCAGCAAGCAAATACAAGCAAGCTGGGCTGAAGGCTTAGCCACATTTAAACAACTTCGCGCCCCCTATTTGCTATATCCGGCAACGGCTTCTGAATTACCTAGCGAAGGAAAAGGCGGCGTTAACACTATCAATATGAAAGCAGAAACGCATCATGAATAACCATAATGGGAAGGGAAAAGCCAAGACCGAACAGGTAGTGGATAACGCAACTAATAACTTTCATGCCTTTTTAACGGGCATTAGTGAATGGTTAGCGCCTGATAATATTATTAGCGATAAACCTAGGCTAATTGCCCTTGCTACTGACGCCAGTTTTTACACCAAAATTCCTAAGTTAGTCATAAAAGTGCCGAGTATTCACGTTATGGGCCGCGTATTAGCGATGGCTAATCGCTTAAATATTGCCCTGACATTTCGTGCGGCGGGCACCAGTTTATCTGGTCAAGCAATTACAGACTCGGTATTGGTCATGCTAACCCCAGATTGGCAACAGTTTGAGGTAATAGATAACGGCGAGGCAATATCATTAGCGCCGGGGATTATTGGCGCCAAAGCGAATCGAATATTGGCAGGCTATGGCCGAAAAATTGGGCCAGATCCGGCTTCGATTAACGCCTGTAAAGTGGGCGGCATTGCAGCGAATAATGCGTCGGGCATGTGCTGTGGGGTAAAAAATAACTCGTATCACACCCTGCGTCACATTCACGTATTGTTGCCCGACGGCAGTGAAGTCAATACCGCTGATGCGCAAAGCGTTGCAGCGTTTGAGCAAAGCCATAGTGTATTATTAGCCTCTCTTGCTGCGCTTCGCAGCACGTTATTAGCGAATAAAGCACTGACTGAAAAAGTGCGCTATCAATATCGTCTTAAAAATACCATGGGCTATGGCCTCAACGCCTTACTTGATTATGAAAACCCGCTAGATATTTTTACACACCTAATGATTGGTTCAGAAGGTACATTGGGCTTCATTGCCAACATTACCTACAACACCGTACCTTTGCCTCGGGCGCGAGAAACCGGGTTGTATTTATTTGAAAACTTCAAAGACGCTTGTGCAGTTATTCCTGCGCTAAAAACCTGTGATGTAGATGCTGTAGAGTTGATGGACGCCAGAGCATTGCGCGCAGTTGCGCCTTTGATAGACAAGGTGGTGGTTAGCAAACCCAATCACGATATTAGCAACCCAGATGCTGTTGCCCTACTTATTGACGTGGGTGCCCCTTCACAGGCTGAACTAGATAGTAAGCTTAAGACGGTGCGCAAAATTTTAACCCAGCCAGCAGTGGGTATAAGCAAAGAACATGAGCACCCACCTAAACAAGAGCATAAGCAAGAGCAGAAGCAAGGCCAGCCTCTGCAAGATTTTACCGCAGAGCCCAACATCATCGAAAACTTGTGGAGCATTCGAAAAGGGCTATTTCCCGCAGTAGGCGCAGTAAGGCCCACTGGCACCACGGTCATTATTGAAGATGTAGCCTTTCCATTGGAAAGTTTGGCCGATGGGCTAAATGCGTTAGTCGCCTTATTTGAAAAACACGATTACCACGACGGCATTATTTTTGGGCATGCGCTCGATGGCAATGTGCACTTTGTGTTTAGCCAAGGTTTCAATACCCCAAATGAAATCATCCGCTATCACGCCTTTATGGCCGATATAAGCGTGCTTGTTACGCAGCGCTTTGCGGGAAGCCTAAAGGCCGAGCATGGAACGGGGCGTAATATGGCACCGTTTCTTACCGCACAATGGGGTGATGAAGGTGTGGCGTTAATGCGTGCTCTTAAAGATATTATTGATCCTAAGGGTATTTTAAACCCAGGGGTTATTTTAAATGACGATCCTCAAGCGCATATTACTCACCTTAAGCCGATGCCTGCAGTACAAGACACGGTAGATGCCTGTATTGAGTGCGGCTTTTGTGAACCTCAGTGCCCCTCGCTCAATTATACGTTGTCGCCCCGTCAACGTATTGCATTAAAGCGCCGACAAACGTCTTTGACAGAACCTGCGGCTATTAATGAAATTAACGAAGCATTTTCACATCTAGCCGTAGATAGTTGTGCCGCAACGGGGCTATGCGCAAGCGCTTGTCCGGTAGGCATTGATACAGGGCAGTGGATAAAACAAATACGTGGCCAGCGTGCTAGAGGTCCCGCGACCAAACTAGTCAGTGACCTTGCCGCTAAACATACCGATAAGGCGTTATCAATTGCACGTTTTTCACTAAATGCCGGCCATAAAATAAAAGGGGTAATTGGTGAAAAGGCATTCAATTCTATTACAGGTGCACTACATTTACCGCAGCTTCATAATGCGGTACCCCAAGCTTCGCAGTATAACCAAAATGCTTCGCAGTATAAAAACGAGGCAAGTTTTAAAGCTATTACCCACGCTAATGAAATAGCATATGAAGCACATACTGCGACTAAAAAAGATGCTGAATACATCGCAGAATTACCTACTCATTTAGGTCAACAAAACTGCTCTGAAAATACCGCTGAGAAAGTAGCTGAGAGAATGACTGAGAAAGCGCTTTCTGAGGCGGTTTCTCAGACGGCTCCTCAGACGGCTCCTCAGACGGCTTCAAAAGTAGTTTACATGGTAAGTTGCCCAAGCAAAGTTTTCGGTGGCAACGCTAATGAAAAAAGTGTTATTCAGGCTGTGGTTTCTTTGTGTGAAAAGGCCAACGTGGAAGTGGTGTTCTCTAGCGCAAAAGACCATTGTTGTGGCCAGCCTTGGGATAGTGAAGGTGAAGCAAGCACCGCGAGAGATAAACTCGCGGCGTGGACACAAGAGGTTTACACACTTTCAGAACAAGGGCGCTGGCCTGTCATCATTGACAACAGCGCTTGTGCTTATAACGTAACTTCAAAAAACACCAACAACTCAGACTTCAACAAAATAGAGATATTGGAAGTTAGCAAGTATTTACTTCAGTACATTTCACCTCGGGTAAAGGTGGTTAAAACAGATGCCCCTACAATGCTTCATATTGGGTGTTCAAGTACTAAGCTAGATTCAGGGGTTGCTATTAACGCGTTGACGAACCTTTGCACTTCAAACGTTATTGTTCCTACTGACATCACCTGTTGCGGCTTTGCGGGTACTAAGGGCTTCACTAATCCGGATTTGAACCAAAGTGCACTGGCACCGCTTGCCAGTCAGGTGCCTGAAGATTGTTATAGAGGGGTATCGAATAGCGCAACCTGCGCGATTGGTTTAAGCCTGCACAGTGGGGTGGTTTATTCACACATCGCGGTGCTGCTCGACGAGGTCAGCCAGCCGCTTTTCTAACGTCGCTTTGTGTGTTTTCAACTGTTCTTTTTCGTCCCCCTCTGCGATCTCAAGTTGCTTGCTGATAGCCGCTATTTGCTCGGCTAGACCTTCTCGATTTTTCTCGTGCTGCTCAGCCTCTTCCGCTTTATCAAAAACGATGGCCTCGGGATTAGTTTCCTCCTCTTCCTTAGAAGCAGCTGCCTCTTTTGATGAGCCAGGTTGCCGAGGAATCATTTGCACACCGTCTACTTGAGGCCGCTGATTCATGAAGGTCGGTGAGACAATTTCAATGCCCGTGTTATGCAATGCATCAAGCACCGATTTGTGTAATCGCGAGCGCGCACTTAGCATGCTTTTCACTTCTTTAAGCAAACCTGCAACTCGGTAGCTAACCGAGAAATCTCCTAAGGAGATCACTTGAACGAAAGGTTCTTCCAATTCAGCATTGGCCGCTGCAGTTAGTAAGTGCTTCTCAACCTCTGAATGGTGAATATCGTATCCTAAGCTTAAATCAACCGAGACAATCGCACCTGAGGCACGGGTTACTCTCACTGGTGTGTTCACCATTAGGGTGTTTGAAAAAGCGATTAACTCACGAGTTTCAGTTTGAATTTCCGTGTCTAGTAAGCCCATCTCAGCTACCCTTCCGCTGTAATCTTCTACGCGAATAAAGTCTCCCACTTTGAACGGTTTATTTACACGTAATACCAAACCTGCCATCAGATTTCCCACCATGGTGGTAGATGAAAACGCGATGACACCGGATAACAAAACGCCAATTAACGCGATCACCTGATTGCGCGTACTTTCGTTCACCGGCAGCGCCATGGAGATGACGACCAAGCCTATAATAGTAAGTACTAACAAAGTAACTTGGCGTGGCAATTTTTCTTCACTGGTTAAGTGAGATTGTCGCGCAAGTAGCACGTAATGAAGTGCACCTAGCCCCAATACCACCAGTACAATTGCTAGTACTAGCGGAATAAAAGGCATGAGAAAAGCCACCACTGTATCCACACTGAAACTCCATTTTATTCTTATTACCAAGTCACACTTAACTTAGTGTTTCGCCGTATGGCGTCGTATTTTTGCGTTACTTTGTTTTTAGTTTATTAGCACGGCTTACTGTAAACCACTAAACTTAATTGCTTATTATCAATGCGTTATACGCGCTATCAATTATTTAAATTTCCACTGACTGGTCGACTGATCGGCGCCATAACGCTAACACTAATCAGATGCGCCGCTCCACTGAACAGGCACATAGTCGTTGGGTCTGTTCAGACCTAATATGGTTTCTATTAAAGCATCAAAAATAGGGCTATATATCTCACTATCTACGTTGTAACTGAATGTAGCAATAGCGATATCGGTGTGCGGCTGCATTTCTTTAGCTATATAGGGCATACGAAGCGGCACTAAAACCGTGGTAAGCCCTTGTTTTTTAGCTTGTTGCAAGGCTGATTTAGTAAATCTATGCACATCATCTAGCGGTGCCCTTGAAGCCATCGCTTCTTCATTATCGAAGCCTTTCATCTCATAAACGGCATGTTGCGGTGAGATATCCCCCACGATTAACAGGTCAGCTTGCTTAAATGCATATTCGAAGGTGGCTTTGTTTGGCAGCTTAGTAAGCGGCAGGCAAGCCATTCCCAGCGTGGGCGCAATACTAGTCAAACTTTTTTCAAGCGCTAAACACCTAAGCGCATCAGGCATTAACGCCAGCCAGGTTTTCTGAGTAACAGGGAGTTTTTCGGCGCCATAAAGTGATGTGATCGCCGCCCTAGAAAGCGCTTTCTCAATTTGAATATTACGTGTTTTTTTAACATTATTCTGTACGTCTGAAACCCGCCAGGAAAGCGCTTTCTCAGCGTACCTATTCAGGCTAAATTTAGCTTTAAGCAACGCAATGCGTTGTACGGAAGTTGCAAGCTGTGTTGAGGGAACTTCACCACTGCTTATTCGCTTACTTACCTTGCCCATTAATGCAGCAAACATGTTGATATCTTGTGGTGTTCTAATGGTGAACGGCATTAAGGCAATGTCGGCACCCGCTTGATAGGCTTTTATCATGGCATCTTCTGGTGAGAAGTATTTAGCAATGCCCGCCATATCTAATGCATCGGTAACAACCACGCCTTGGTAACCCAGCTCGTTTCGCAATACATCATGGAGAATCTTACGTGACAAGGTTGCAGGAATGGTCATCTCCCTCCCCTGTTTGTCTTTGACGGTAGTGCTATCTAATGATGGGTATTGGATATGCGCACTCATCAACATACCTGGCGGGTTTCCACCGCTGATAATTCGGCTAAAAGGTAATAGGTCACCTTTTAGCGCTTGCGCTTTTGAATGCTTAACGTTGGGCAGGCCGGTGTGGCTATCTGTTTGTGTATCGCCATGACCAGGAAAATGTTTAATAGCACTTATTACACCGCTTGATTGCAACCCATCTACAAACGATTGCCCTAGCACCGCAACATCGCTAGGTGTTTCGCCAAAACTACGTACATTAATGACTGGGTTTTTAGGTTCACTGTTAATGTCTACAGACGGGGCGAAATTTGTATTTATCCCTAAGGAGCTCAAACTACTTCCAATGCCCTTCGCTACGTTTTCGGAAAAAGCAGTGCCGTGCTGATAATAGCTTGCCCCTATTGCCAAATTTCCGGGGAAAGGCGCGAGCATAGAAGAAGGCAAGCGGGCCACTCTTCCCCCTTCCTGGTCTACAGCAATAAATAGCGGTGGCAGCTTCGCTTTTGCCATGGCCTGTTGCATGGCGTAATTCAACTCTATTAGCTGCTTGTTGGTTTTAATATTTTCAGAAAATAAGATAACGCCACCAATGTTGTGGGTGATGAGTAAGTCTTTAAGCGCATTTGGTAGCGTGGTTACCGGCTTTTTACATGCTTTCGAGCTAGTGCCATCATCGCAGTAGAATCGAAAATCTAGAATGATTTTTTGGCCAAGAGATTTTTTTATCTGTTCATGCTGGTTTGATTGGTTCGCATAAGTACTAGGCAACAGTAAAATGCATAGACTAAATAAAAAAACGCGAGATAAAACGGTTGCTAACGAGGGAATAAGGCGCAAATAAGATCCTAGGTAATTATAGATTTTTTAACAGTTAACGGTGTACTTATAACGATAAGTTAAGCTTTGATACGCATAATAATTGCCATAGTATCAAAAACCAATGCATACAGAATAAATACGTGTCATTCTGTGGAATTAACCGTGTGCTCTGCGGTACGCTAGTCGCTATTGCTCACATTAATGCATATGAATGGCTAATAGATGTGCAGTTTACTAGCAAGTCGATGGTTTCACATTCTCGAACATCGACGTTTCGATTTAGTATCAACGTACAAGCTCAGATATTCGCTCTTTAAGCGAATGGCAGTATTTCACAATAATAAAGTATGGAAAGTAGTATGGATTGGGTATCAATTATCCCCCCATTGGTTGCGATCATTGTCGTATTCTGGAAAAAAGAAGTTATCTTGGCATTGCTATTAGCGGTGCTGTGCTCTGAAGCACTTATTTTGTTAACTGCAAGCCCCGCCACCAGCTTTCTTGCTCCAATAAATGCTATAGAACGCGTAGTCGATACCGCTTCCAGCCCAGGTAATACCCGAGTCATTCTATTTTCTGTATTAGTAGGCGCGCTATTAGCATTTATTCGCGACTCTGGCGGAGTAACGGCTACGGTTAACTACTTAGTTGGTAAAGGGGTAGCTAAGAATAAGAAACAAGTTGGCAGCCTGACTATGTTTACCGGTATTGCGGTATTTATAGAATCGAATTTAAGTGTGCTAACGGCAGGTATTTTTGCCCGAGGGTTATTCGACCGCTTCGGCATGAGCCGCGCCCGCTTAGCGTATATTATCGACTCCACCAGCGCACCAGTATGCATACTCATTTTACTCAATGGTTGGGGTGCATTCATATTAAGCTTGCTCGACACCTACGAACTGCCAGCGTCATCAGCCTCAATATTATGGGGCAGCGTGTTTTTTAACTTCTACGCTATTTTTACCTTGCTAATTGTGGCTTACACCATAGCTGCAGACAAAGTGCACGGCCCATTGGCAGTGGAAGAGAAAACCCTATCGAAGACAGACATTCCCCAACAAACAGAAACGGCCACCAAAGCGCGTTACATGTTAGTGCCATTGCTTACCATGGTATTAAGCATGGTGGGCTTTATGTTTTGGACCGGTAATGGCACTTTATCTGAAGGCAGTGGCAGTAAATCTGTGCTTTATGCCACGGCACTTGCCACCGCTATCGCTTATGGTCTTTTACTTTGGCACAAACGCTTTACCCATAAAGAAGCCGTGGAAATCGGCTTTAAAGGCATGGGGGAATTGCTTCCCCTCGTCACCATTGTGCTGCTATCTCTTACCTTAGGGAATAGTTTAAAAGACTTAGGCACTGGCGTATTTGTTGCCGGTGTGGTGGGTGAATACCTACCCCTTGTTTTCATCGTACCTATGTTGTTTATTGCAGGGGCGGTAATGTCGTTTACCACAGGCACCTCGTGGGGCACATTTGCCATTCTTATCCCTATTGGCGTGCCACTAATTCAAACCCTTGGATTACCGCCTTCGTTAGTAGTTGCAGCTATTTTAGGTGGTGGTATTTTTGGCGATCACTGTTCGCCTATTTCCGACACCACTGCCGTATCGTCGTTAGCCGCTGGTTGTGACGTATTAACCCATGTAAAAACCCAGTTTCCTTACGCGCTTGTGGCAGGCGGGTTAACTTTGGTGGGTTATCTTATTGCTAGCATTATTATGATTGGCTAGCGGGAATTACGACAAGCTTGCGCTAGGTCTATTTTTCACAATTCTGATAATAAGTTTTATCTAAGTTTCTCAATTTTAAGGAGTTAGACGGTGTTGAAGAAAACGTTTTTTCTGTTCTCATTTGTAATTCTGACAGCGTGTAGTCAAACAGGCGTTGAAGTAACGCAAACTCAACAGCAAGCCGTCGCGATGCCCGATACTTTTAGTGCCGACGCCGCATATGCTGTTTTAGAAGACGGCGGTAATGCGGTAGATGCTGCCATTACGGCGCAGTTTGTGCTGGCAGTGACTTTACCTGAAGCAGGTAATGTGGGCGGCGGAGGCTTTATGACCATTGCGTTTGAAGGCATCACTGACTTTCTTGATTACCGTGAAATGGCACCGTCTGATGCACACCGAGATATGTACTTGGATGACGAGGGGGATGTGAAACCTTACGAATCACTTTTTGGCGCGAAAGCAGCAGGTATTCCAGGCACGGTTGCCGGTATGTGGGCTGCCCATCAGAAATACGGCAGTTTGCCGTGGAGTCGCTTAGTAGCACCTGCGGTTGAACTTGCTGAAAATGGCTTTTTAGTGCCTGAAAAACTTGCTAGCAACATCACTCGATATTTAGCTCGTACCCGCGAACAAGGATTAAACAGCAACTTTGCTAGTTACTTTGAACAAGCTAAAGCCAATACAATATTCAAGCAACCTGAATTAGCCACTACGTTAAAGGCGATTCAACAGCATGGCCAATATGGGTTTTACCAAGGCGAGGTTGCTGAGAAAATTGTTTCCTTTATGCAAGAAAACGGTGGGCTAATTAACCACACCGACCTTGCGGCTTATAAAGCCGTATGGCGTAAACCTCTTGAACTGAATTGGCAAGGGTTCACACTAGTTACAGCACCACCACCAAGTTCAGGCGGCGTGGCGGTAGCCCAGTGGATTGGTATGCTTGAAAGCTATGGAAGCAATCATACACTGCCAGATCATAACAGCGCGGAATACCTGCATGTTATGTCTGAAATTGGTAAACGCGTATTTGCAGATAGAGCAGAATACTTAGGCGATCCTGACTTTGTTGAAGTCCCTGTAGCTAAGCTTGTTGCTCCTGATTATATCAAAGCCCGCGCTGCGCTTATTCAACCCAATAGTATTTCAGACACGCCAAGTGTTAAACCTGGCTTGAAAGAAAGTGAAGATACCACCCACTTTTCTATTATGGATAAATGGGGCAATGCTATTGCCAACACCACCACTATTAACCTTACCTTTGGTAGCGGCGTGGTAGTAACGGGTGCAGGGTTCTTGCTTAATGATGAGATGGATGATTTTAGTGCTAAGCCTGGCGTGCCTAATTTCTTTGGTGCTGTTGGCGGTGAAGCGAATGCCATTTCGCCTTATAAGCGCATGCTATCTTCAATGACACCTACCCTAGTAACACAAGGCGGTGATGTGGTTTTAGCAACCGGCTCGCCTGGTGGCACAACCATTATTTCGTCGGTAGCACAGTCGTTATTAAACGCATTATTGTTTGATTTTGATGCCACAAAATCTGCTAACGCTCCTCGCTTTCACCACCAATTACTGCCTAAAGATACTATTCGTGTTCACCCGGGGTTTGACGAGTCAACATTGGCTGAATTAACTGACATGGGCTACACCATAGATGCCCGCCGCTTTGGAGATGTGCATTTAATTAAGCGCACCTCACAAGGTGTAGAGGCGGCTTCTGAAGCAAGTGGTCGCGGTAAAAGCATAGTGTCTGCGCGCTAAATCGTGCTATTGCTGTAGCGCTTTCGCCCTAGAAAGCGCTCACGGTTCAATACAGGCTAATCAGTCGCAAATAACTGTTCGATAGAGGCAAATGCTTTGAACTCCAGCGCATTACCGCAATAGTCCATGAAGAACATAGTGGCTTGCTCGCCTGGCTGATCTTTAAATCGAATGTAAGGCTCTATAACAAATTCAATATCGGCGGCGCTTACTTTGTCAGCCAGCGCCTGCCATTGAGACATTTCAAGCACCACGCCAAAATGCGGAACGGGCACAGCATGGCTATCTACCCCATTATGGGAAGGGGGTGAAGGCATTTTCTCAACGCAATGGGTAACCAACTGATGACCGAAGAAATTCCAATCAATCCATTGGGTATCACTGCGCCCTTTTTCACAACCTAATAGTTCGCCGTAAAAGGCCTCTGCATTGGCAAGGTTACTGACGGGTATTGCTAAATGAAACGGCTGCGCCATGGTCACGTCCTATAAAAATTTCTTTAGTAACGATAGTTTGAATTTAGAAAATGGCGCATAACGTACGGGGGCATCTAAAGCGAAAGCCCGCTTCATTACGGTTTTGACATGACTAAAAGTATCAAACCCTGCTTGGCCGTGATAACTGCCCATGCCGCTATTACCCACCCCACCAAAGGGAAGTTCTGGGTTAGTCATAAATATCATCGTATCGTTAGTACACACACTGCCAGAGCTGGTTTTATCAATAATACTATTAAGTACTTTATCGTCGTCGCTGAACGCATAAAGCGCTAGTGGTTTTGGCCTATCGTTGATAAAACCGATAGCTTCGTCGATAGAGGCAACAGGCACTATGGGTAAAATAGGTCCGAATATCTCTTCTTGCATAATAGCGCTGTCTTTCGCGGGGTCGAGCACCAAGGTGGGTGTCATGGCAGGTCGCGCTTCGTTAATATCGCCACCGTAAACCACATTTACACCATCTAGATATCCTTGAAGGCGATGCAAGTGGCGAGTATTAATAATGTTGCCATAATCATCTGAAGAAAATGGGTTTTTACCAAACTGAGATTTGAGCTCTTTTTTAATGGCGTCTATTAGCTTTTGTTCAAAACCTTTCACTACTAGCACGTAGTCGGGCGCAATACAGGTTTGCCCGGCATTCATCCACTTACCCCAAACGATTCGACGCGCGGTAATTTTCAAGTTGGTGCTGCTATCAACAATACAAGGGCTTTTACCGCCAAGTTCTAACGTAACAGGGGTTAAATGCCTAGCGGCTGCAGACATGACAATTTTGCCAACTGCTTCTCCGCCAGTATAAAAAATATGATCCCATTTACACGCAAGTAATGCCGACGATTCTTCCTTCCCGCCTTCAATGACTTCTACACATGAAGTATCCATGTACTGGGGGATGAGTTTTGCCACAATCGTTGAGGTTTCAACGGCCAGCTCAGACGGCTTTAACACCGCGCAATTACCCGCTGCTAGTGCTGCAATGTAAGGCGCTAGCAACAACTGAAGGGGGTAGTTCCACGCGCCTATGATAAGCACTGTACCCAAAGGTTCTGGTTGCTGAAAGCTTTTACCCGGCCACGCAATAAGTGGGGTGGATACCTTTCGAGGCTGCATCCATTTATTTAAATGCTTTAGGGTATGCTTAATATCCGTTAGCAAAAAGCCATGTTCAGCCACGTAGGCTTCACTTTCACTTTTGCCTAAATCTTGATGAAGTGCATGTAGAATATCTTTCTCATTTTCAATCAGCAGGCGCTTTAGCGCGTCTAATTGACTCTTACGCCATTCTAGTGAGTGGGTTTTGCCAGATTTAAAACTAGTTTGAAGCGAGGCCACCGTATCAAGAAAGCAAATGCTGGGTTCTACGGCGTGAAGCGTTGGTTGATTAGACATAATACATTCCACCTACATATGAAGACTGTTGACCTGCTGGGATTTAAATTCAGGTTCAGGGGCAATCGGATAAGCTGTTATTCATCTTATAGTAATGAGGGCGATAAAACACAACCCAATTATTTTGTTAATTGATGTTTAATTATTACCTGAATATCAGTTGACTGCCTACACGAAAAAGCCCGGTACTTAAAAATAAGTACCGGGCTTTTAAAGTGTCTAACTAGACGGGTTAGTTTACGCGTCGTATGGGTTACGTAAAACAATCGTCTCGTTTCGATCAGGCCCGGTAGAAACGATATCTACTGGAACACCGGTAAGGTGCTCTAGGCGCTGAATATAATTTTTCGCAGCTTGTGGTAAGCCCGCAAACGTAGTGACACCATACGTGTTGTCGCTCCAACCTGGCATTTCTTCATACACTGGGGTGACTTTATCGTAACCGTCAGCCGCCATTGGAGGCACGTCTTTTACGTTACCGTCTGCATCTTTATAACCGATACAGATTTGTAAAGTTTCAAGGCCGTCAAGCACGTCTAGCTTCGTTAAGCAGAAACCGGTAATCGAGTTGATTTGTACCGCACGTTTCATTGCCACGGCATCGAACCAACCAGTACGGCGTTTACGACCGGTAGTCGCGCCGAACTCATGACCTTTAACACCTAAATGATTACCCACTTCGCAATCAAGCTCGGTAGGGAATGGGCCAGAACCTACACGTGTGGTGTATGCCTTAACAATACCCAATACATAATCTAACTTTAACGGACCAAAACCAGCGCCGGTGGCTACGCCGCCAACAGTAGTATTAGAAGACGTTACATAAGGATACGTACCGTGGTCGATATCAAGTAATGTACCTTGCGCACCTTCGAACATGATTGGCAAACCCGCTTTGTGGGCTTTATCTAGTTCGTCGGTAACATCAACCACCATCGCTTTAAGGATGTCAGCAACGGCCATGGCACCTTTTAAGGTTTCATCAAAATCGACCGCTTCTTCACCGTAGTATTTAGTCAATGTGAAGTTGTGTACATCAAGTACTTCTTTGAGCTTAGCTGCAAAGTCTTCTGCATTGAATAAATCGCCAACGCGCAAACCACGGCGAGCCACTTTATCTTCGTACGCTGGACCAATACCACGGCCAGTAGTACCAATTGCTTTAGCACCACGGGCTTTTTCACGCGCCACATCTAAAGCAATGTGATAAGGAAGAATAAGCGGGCATGCTTCACTGATTTTCAAACGCTCACGAACTGGAACACCACGCTCTTCAAGCATAGTCATTTCAGTCATCAGAGCGTCAGGGCTGAGTACTACGCCGTTACCAATAATGCAGGTAACGTTGTCACGCAGAATGCCTGATGGGATTAAGTGAAGAACGGTTTTTTCACCGTCGATTACTAGAGTATGACCTGCATTGTGACCGCCTTGATAGCGAACCACAAATTTTGCTCGATCAGTAAGTAGGTCTACTACTTTGCCTTTACCCTCGTCACCCCATTGAGTGCCGAGTACCACAACGTTCTTTGCCATGAATCATATTGTGTAAGAAAATTAGGCGGGGATTCTACCAAAATTTCATACCCTTTATCATCTGTTTTATGCGCAAAAATACGCCAGTTATTGCAGATTTATGGACTTTATTAGTCTGAACCTCGCTAACCATCTGTATATTAGAGCTATTTTTAGTTACGCATTCGAGCTTATTAAGACAAGTAAAAAAGGCAAACCACACCGATGACAACTAAAACACCGCCGGTTTGGCGTAATTGATTGGTCGGCATCTGACTTATTTGCAATAAATATAAGCGCCAGCGCGTAGGAAATAACAAAGGGCCAATTCCCTCTACAATAAGCACTATTGCTAGCGCGGGCCAAAGCCAGTCCATTCTATACCTCATTGTTTTATTTAAATTATTGTTACCTAAACCGTGTAACATACCATAAAGCGTACTAGCAGCTAGCGGCGCTTAAGGTAATCACGTAAGCATAGTAATCACTCATCAGAGAATAACGCACACATAAATACCTTATTTTGCTAACCTAATGGTTATTTGAGTATTTAATATTCAACCTACTGAAATTTTTCACTTTTTTTAACGCAAAATAGTGCAAAAAATCTATCATCTGCTATACGTAAAGTATTGCACTTAATCACACGGAAACAAATTCATGCGTTTTCCTAAATATGGAAACTATGCGTTAGATATCTCTGGGAATGTATTGGAAGTGTTTGCTACGGGTGCGTGGAATTTAAAAACCGCTGAAGCCTTTTCTGAAGAAATGCATGACCTAGTGGACAGGTTCGAAGATAAACCATGGGGCGCCATTCTAGATGGCCGCAGATGGGTATTGTCTACGCCAGATACACAACAAGTCGTCATTGACGCTATTAAATATAGCATTACTAAAGGGCTACGACGCTCTGCCTATGTGTTAGACACCGGCATGGTAAAGCGCGCGCAGCTAGAATATACCCACCCTGCCAAAGAAAGAGACTTTAATCTTCAAGGCTATGAAAGAAACTACTTTCAGCATTACTTCTCGGCGCTTAATTGGCTAGACAAAGAAGGCTTTTCACCTATAGCCAAAACGTAAGGGCACATAAGCGCCCTTACATTCAATGTTAATAAAGCAAGCTGTAGACCTTGCGTCTATATTCAGATTTGAGCGCATCACCGTCGGTTAATGCATTAATCATATCCAGCATTATTTTACGTGCATCCCCAAAGCCTAGCTCTTTTTTAAGTACGCTGAGCAACAAGGATAACGCCTCTTCCGATTTATTAGCTTGGTGTAACTGCACAGCCAAATCCACTTTAAGTTGTAAGTCATCTGGATTAGCCGCTACCGACGCCTGCAATTGGCGAATTTCAGGTGTATCAGCTGCCTGTTCAGCAAGTTCTATTTTACCGTTAAGGGTATTATAACGCGCATCTTGATCGACTAACTTAATCTCGTCCAACATGGCTTTAGCCTGTGTTATCGACCCTGTCTCAATGTAGCAATCAATAACCATATACTTGGCATTGATGTTGTCAGGGCTCATCTCTAAAACTTGTTTCGCATTCGATAAGCCTTCTACATAGTCGCCCCGTTGAATAGCTTGTCCTGCCGCCGCAAGAAAATCATCTTCTGGATTAGGCAGATACTTAGCTAGCATCTCACGAATTTGCGCTTCGGGTTGCACACCCGCAAAGCCATCTACAGGTTGACCGTTTTGCACTACCATTACGGTCGGCAAACTACGGATACCAAATTGGCCTGCAACTTCCTGCTGCGTTTCACAGTCTACTTTGGCAAGAATAAGGTGTTCGGCATACTCTCCTGCTATCTTTTCTAAGATAGGCAGTAAATCTTTACATGGCTCACACCAGTCTGCCCAAAAATCAATAAGCACTAGCTTTTCTTGTGATGCTTCTAAGATAACTTGCTGAAAATTTTCAACAGTGATATCAACGATAGTTGCCGCATTGTTCGCAACAAGATTGTCCATAACGTGGGCCTTTTAAAACATTTATTTTCTGACAATGAATATGGGGTAACTGATAGCAAAAAACAACCGCTACAAAAAATCGGCAACAATGTCGTATTCACGACATACTTACCTTGGCTGGCGTGTTAATTTGTTGTTAACTCACGCATAACGATACTCACTGGAGGGCTACGTCATGGCTACCGAGTCAAACGTTCAAACTCAATTTCAATCTTTTAGCGAGTTCTATCCTTATTACCTTGCAGAACATGCCAATGTAACCTGCAGAAAATTACACTTTGTTGGTTCTTGGTTAGTGTTAGGTGTCATCGCCAGCAGCTTAATTACGAGTAACTTCGCATTGTTATGGCTGATCCCAGTAGTAGGCTACGGCTTTGCGTGGGTGGGGCATTTCTTTTATGAGAAAAATAGGCCTGCGACTTTTCGCCACCCGCTTTATAGCCTGCTGGGAGACTGGGTGATGTTTAAAGACATTCTAATAGGTAAAGTAAGTCTTAGCGCTTAACGACGGTAAAACCCTACCACCTTTTCAGTACAAAAAAACAAAAGAGCCAGACGCACGCAGTGAAGTGACACCCAGTACGCTGGCTTTTGAAATCATAGTCTCAGTATTTAGCCGTTTTCAACACGGCAAAAATAAGGCTACGCCACTCATTTACTTGGCAGGGGTAAGCTTTAACACTTTGCCGTTGGTGGCATCGGTTAGCAGATAGATAGCGCCGTTAGGCCCAACTTCTACATCACGAATACGGGCTTGATTGTCACGCACATATTCATGCTGCTCACCAGGCTTACCGCCATCCATCTCGATACGTCGTAAGTGAGTGAACTTTAACGAGCCTACCAACAAATCTCCGTTCCACTGTGGAAACAAGTCACCTTGGTAGAACGTCATACCGCTTGGTGCAATAGAAGGGTCCCAGTAAAGTACTGGTTGTTCCATGCCATCCATATGCGTTTTATCACTGATAATGTCGCCGCTGTAATCAATACCATAGGTAATGACCGGCCAACCGTAGTTTGCACCTTTCGACAGCAGGTTAACTTCATCACCGCCCTTTGGCCCGTGTTCCATTGCCCATACTTCACCCGTTTCTGGGTGAATGGTAATGCCTTGAACATTTCGGTGGCCGTAACTATAAATTTCAGGCGCTTTACCGTCAGTAAAAGGGTTATCGCTAGGCACACTGCCATCGCGGTTAATTCGCACAATAGTACCGAAATGGTTATCGGTATTTTGCGCTTCCTTCATATATTTATAACGGTCGCCCAGGGTGATAAACAATTGCTTGTTCGCATCAAACGCTAAGCGACAACCAAAATGAAAGCCATTATCAATAAGTGGCGCGGCACTAAAGATAGTTTCTACATTTACCAGCGCATTACCGCTTAGTGTTGCTTTGGCAACACTGCTGCCACTTCCACCCTCGCCAGGTTGGCTGAAACAAAAGTAAACCGTGTTGTTAGCTTCAAACTCAGGGTCGATAGCAATATCTAACATACCGCCTTGGTTGTTCGCTTCTACCTTAGGCACATTTGATAAGCGTGGCGATAGTTCACCGGATTGACTTAGGCGCCTAATACCGCCCTCGCGCTCGGTAATCAGCATGTCACCGTTAGGGAGGAAGGTCATCCCCCAAGGGTGAACTAACCCTTGTGCTAATTCAGTAACAACAAGATTTTCATCTGTCGGTGTTTTAGCGTCTGCTTGTTGCGAAAACGCTGGCTGAGTTGCCCCAGCCAGCGTTAATGTACAAACAGACAGCACGTTAATCATAGTGCGTGTCATAATTTTTCCGCCGTGAAGTATATTCCGACTTATTTTGCCAACATTGCGCGAAGCATCCAAGCAGACTTTTCGTGAACGCGCATACGATCGCCAATAAGTGCAGCAGAAGACTCGTCATCTGCGTCTTGCGCTAACTTAAGTGAATCACGTGATGTTTTAACTACTTGCTCATGACCATGGGTAAGTAACGCCACCATTTCTGATGCTTCAGGTACACCTTCCACTTCATCAATTGCGCTTAATTCAGCGAATGATTTGTAAGTACCTGGCGCCGAAACACCCAGTGTACGAATACGTTCAGCAATTTCATCTACGGCTTCTGCAAGCTCTGTGTATTGCTCTTCAAACATCAAATGTAGTTGTCTAAATTGTGGACCTTCTACATTCCAATGGAAGTTATGGGTTTGTAGGTAAAGCGTGTAAGAATCTGCTAATAGTTTTTTAAGGCCTTCAGCCACTGCATTACGATCTTCTTCTGAAATGCCGATATCAATCTTGCTCATATATCTCTCCTTGGGTTAGCAACTAATTCACTAATTTAGAATTGGAAATACCATTCAAATGTTACCTTAATGATACTCTAAGAATATTGATTTGGATTATAATTTTAACGATTGTACACATCTACTTTGACGATTTACTTCAATGATGATGCTGATGACCTGCTTCTTTATCCATTCCTTTTACCGGTAATTCTACGATGTAGTCAGCGGCGGAATCAAAAGACAAGGTCAATGACACACTATTGCCTTCAACAAGACCTTTTTCTAATCCCAACAACATCACGTGATACCCGCCAGGCGCAAAGGAAAGCGAATCATTTGGCGCAATGACTATCCCTTCTTTTACTTCTCGCATACGCATCATGTCATCATTCATTTCGGTGGTATGAATTTGCGCGTCGCTGGCAATATCACTGCTGACCGAAACGCCCGTTATTTTAGTCGGTGTTTCGCTTTGATTATGCAAAGTGAAATAAAGTGCTGCAGATTGTGCCATTGGAAACGTAGCGCGGGCGTAACCGTCACTAATAGAAATAGGGTGCGTAGCTTGAACCCTGCACGCCGACAGCGCAAACATAAACAGGGCGAGTAATTTAAAGGGTAAAGAATGAGTAATAGGTGTCATACCGCTGCTTCCAAAAAAAAGTTGGCTGCTAGTGTACGGTAGGTTTATTTAATAAAGAAGAGAATATAGAAAATCTGGAGATATATCCCGAAAGGGAAAAACTATAACAACGAAGCTAACCTAGAAAGCACTAGGTCAAAACATTGTATGAAGACCTTTATGTGAGAGAATGGTGCCGACTGCCGGAATCGAACTGGCGACCTACTGATTACAAGTCAGTTGCTCTACCAACTGAGCTAAGTCGGCACACTTTTCACACCCGCTGGGTTAACAGCGGATGCGTATAATAGCCACAATTAAAAGGTTGTCAACCTTTTAAACGTTTTGCCTCGCCAATCAGTTTCGGAAAGTACTCTAACGGCAAATATTGGCTCAAATCGTGTAATTTTTCGCCCAATTTTGCGTAGTTGTCAGTAGTCACATTAATATGACCCATCTTGCGTTTTTCGCGCACCGACTTTCCATACCAGTGCAAATGACTGCCATCAATACTCAAAAGTTCTCTTGAGAAACTGCTGCAGCCAATAATATTAATCATTGCGCTTGGGCCAATAGCCGATGTGTCACCCAAAGGTAAACCACAAATGGCACGAAGATGATTTTCAAATTGACTGGTTACTGCTCCCGATTGACTCCAATGACCAGAATTATGCACTCTTGGCGCAAGTTCATTAACCAGGAGTTCATCACCACACTGAAATAATTCCACCGCTAACACGCCGACATAGTCCATGCCTTCAGCCAGTTTCACGAAAATATCGTGCGCTTTGGCTTGAAGTGCTTCGTCCACGTGGGTAGCAGGGGCAACCGACACATGAAGTTGGCCTTGATAATGTAAGTTTTCAGCAAGCGGGTAAGTGCGCACATCACCCTGCTTATTTCGTACTCCAATTAATGAAAGCTCACGTTCAAAAGGCACCATCTTCTCTACCACAAGAGGCACTTTCTCTAAATTTAAGGTAGCTAAAGCCCGTTTAAGCTCAGGCAACTCTTCTTTATTGGCTAATCGCCATTGGCCGTAACCATCGTAGCCATCACGACTGGATTTTAGAATGAGCTTTTCACCAAGCGTTTCAATGCATTCATCAAGCTGTTCTAGGTGAGTCACAATGCGGTGCGCACTGTTAGCGACCTTCATGCCCTCAAGCAATGCTTTCTCTCGCACTCTATCAGCACCGACTAAAATGCTTTCAATGCTGGGCATTAACTTACCCGTTTTGGTAGCTTCTTCAAGCAGGTGCTCTGGCACGTGCTCAAATTCTACCGTGAGTGCATCAGCACCTTCTAAGGCTTGATCTAAGGAAGTATCTAAAGGGCTTTTACTTACAGGGTGCACGACAGTATCGTTGTTTACGTCGACAGCCTGCACTTCAATGCCAAGCGGACTGCCCGCCAAATACATCATTTGCGCCAATTGGCCTGCACCGTAAACGACTACTCTCATTCGTCAAGCTCCAAAGTATTGCTAGAAGCCAATACTGTTTCAGTCTGCTGCTTTCGAAAGGTAATAACCGCATCGCGCACATTCGTATCTTGCAATGCCACCACTTGCGCCGCTAGCAAACCTGCATTGGCTGCACCCGCTTCGCCGATGGCTAATGTGCCAACCGCAACGCCTTTGGGCATTTGTACAATTGATAACAGGGAATCAAGACCACTTAATGCTTTAGACTTTACTGGACAACCGAATACTGGCAAGTGCGTGTGCGCAGCAATCATTCCCGGTAAGTGTGCTGCACCACCTGCGCCAGCAATAATGGCACTAAAGCCTTCATCTGCTGCCCCTTCGGCAAATTCAACCAACAAGTTTGGCGTTCTGTGTGCTGACACCACTTTTGCGTCGAATTCAACACCAAACGACTTCAGCATTTTTGCTGCTTGTTGCATGGTGGGCCAGTCTGAGGTCGAGCCCATAACTATTGCGACTTTTGCCATCTAGAAATCCTCTGAGATAGGTAAATTGGATAACCGGAAAAGCCCGCGATTGTAGCCTAATTCGCCAACAAATCCCACATATTAGCCGTAAGTGATCTGGCAAGGCCTTCATTTTCGTAAAACCCCTATATAATTACAAATAGTTAATCCTTCCAGTGCCACTTGGTATTCTTTATGACTACCTTTTTCACTTGGCTGGTTGTGGGCCTTCATAAGGCTAAGGTAAACGGAGGTATCGATAATGTCGAAAGCACATCAAACAGACGTAATTGATGACGCGATTAAAGAAGTACAGGTTGTAGTATCAGATTTTCTCAATCGAGAAGCCGCGCCTGGCATTTTACTGATGATTGCTACTGTACTGGCACTTATCATTGCTAACTCCCCTCTTAATCACCTATACGACCAATTAATTAGCCTTCCAGTGCAAATTTCAGCGGGCACGTGGGCAATTGATAAACCCTTATTGTTATGGATTAACGACGGCTTTATGGCCGTTTTCTTCTTTCATGTTGGATTAGAGTTAAAACGTGAAATATGTGAAGGCGAGTTATCAAATCCTAAAGACATTGTTTTACCTGCCACCGGTGCGATTGGTGGCATGCTTTTACCTGCTCTGATTTACGTAGGCATTAACTGGGATAACCCTGTGGCCATTGCCGGTTGGGCAATTCCAGCGGCAACCGATATTGCCTTTGCATTGGGTATTTTGGCGTTATTAGGAAGTCGAGTACCCACTAGCCTTAAGATTTTCTTAGTCACCTTAGCCATTATTGATGATATTGGCGCTATTGTGATAATTGCGCTTTTCTATACTAACCACATCACTATGGGGGCGCTGTTAGTGGCAGCGGCGTGCTTACTGCTGTTGTGGCAAATGAACAGACGAAATGTAGTGGATATTCCCGCCTATATGATGGTAGGTATTATATTGTGGGTAGCCATGCTCAAATCTGGGGTGCATGCTACGCTAGCAGGTGTGATATTAGCGGCTTTTATCCCTATGCGAGATAGTAGGGATGAAACCTATTCACCGGTTACGCGCTTAGAACATAGCTTGAATAGCACGGTAAGTTTCGCCATTTTACCCCTTTTTGCTTTCGCTAATGCAGGAATAAGCTTCGGTAATATTAGCCCCGAGGGTATTTTCCACCCCGTTACTTTTGGCATATTTTTAGGCCTAGTACTCGGTAAGCAGGTTGGTGTATTTGGTTTTTGTTATCTGATGATTAAACTCAAGCTAGCGACCTTGCCTGATGACCTTAACTTAAAACATATTTACGGGTGTGCACTGCTGTGTGGTGTGGGCTTTACCATGAGCTTATTTATTGGTGGTTTGGCTTTTGAAGAAACCGGTATTAATCAGATTTTTGATGAGCGAGTAGGTATTTTGGCCGGGTCAGTTGTATCAGCAATCTTGGGTTACATTGTATTGTATTTCGTAGGCAATAAACCGGTTAACAATGAAGGTAAGATAGCCTCAAACGCGAGCAAGCTCACGGGCAATACTGTCGATTAATACCTGCTTCCTAATTGGCTTGCTTAAATGTGCATTCATACCCGCGGCTAAACATGCCGCTTTATCATCTGCATAAGCATTTGCCGTTAGTGCGATAATGATTACTTTGTCTTTATTTTTAGCTTGTTGGCGAATGTGTTTCGAGGCAGTCAGCCCGTCCATAACGGGCATTTGGTAATCCATCAAAATGACATCAAACGCATGACGCTTTGCGGCTTCAATCGCTTCCATACCGTTTTTAGCCCTGAAGCGCTTAACGCCAACAGAGCCAAGCATATCCATTACAATATCGGCATTTACATCGTTGTCTTCAGCAAGCAATACCCGTAATGTACTTGGTAAAGACTGTACTTTTAAATTGGAGGAAGCTTCTTGCGCTTCGCCTTTCTCACACGGAAAACTAAAACAAAACGTGGTTCCCGTGCCTTCATTGCTATCAACTGAAATACTGCCACCAAGTAGCTCCACTAAGCCTTTTGTGATGGCTAAGCCCAATCCAGTTCCACCATAATCTCGGGTTATAGTGGCATCAGCCTGTTCAAATTGGTCGAATATACTCTCTACTTTTTGTGCAGATATGCCAATGCCCGAATCAGTAACCGAACAAGAGAGCTCGCCCTGTCTGTACTTGGCCTCAACCAAAATGATGCCTTGGTGAGTAAACTTAATTGCATTACTGACCAGGTTATTAATGATTTGACTAAGCTTACCACCATCAGTAATGACCGCTTTTGGCACACTTTCATCAATATTAACGTTAATCGAAATGCCCTTCTTACTAGCACTTCGCTCATATAGCACACTACATGCATCGATAGTTTGCGCGACGGAAATACTACGCTTATCTAGCAACATTTTACCAGATTCAATTTTTGACCAATCTAAGATGCTATCAAGGATCATTAATAGGCGGCTGGCAGAAGTCGAAATCGTTTCCGTTCTATGCCGTGCCCCGCTAGGTAAGGGTAATTCCATCATTAATTCACACGATCCAATAATGCCGTTCATTGGGGTACGTATTTCATGGCTCATATTGGCTAAGAATTGGGTTTTAGCCACGCTCGCCGCTTTTGCTTCTTCGAGCGCCTTAGCTAAATGTCGCGTTTTCTCTTCTATCTTATTTTCTAAGCTATGGTTAAACTCAGCAAGCTCTACGTTCAACGTTTGTTCTTTAACGCGGGCAAATTCAAGGGCTTTAAATGCATCAACTAGGCGCCCTTCTAAGCTGCTGAACTCGTCATTAAGTGAAGCGAGTTCCTGTATATGCAACGTACTCCCCACCAAGTTAGGCTCTCTACGCACTTCTGAGGGCGTAAAATTGGCAATATAACGTATAAGCCCGCGAATAGGAGACTCAATCATTCGTGCCACCACAGAGCCCATAAATGTACCAAATACAGACAAGACAAGTAGCAACAATAAATCAGTCAACAAATACTCACTCATTACCGACAACAAACGTCGATAATCGTAGTAATAGCTAACCTGCCAATTTGCAGTAGGCAGCTGACCTTGCAGCCTCAACCACTCCTTATTGAGCGGTCCGTCTTCAATTTTTATATCACACTCACCTTCGCACAAATACGAAGGTGCTTTGTTCAGTGGTTTTAAGCCTAGCTCTGATGATGCGTAAATAACCTCGCCCTTTGCATCTTCGAGCAAAAGCGAAAACCCATCGAGATTAAGGGCATCTACTGAAGAGAAGCTGCGTAAAGATAATGAGCCCTCCACGATACCAACAGGTACGCCATACTCATTAATAATAGGTGAAGACATGGCGACAATGGCGTCGTTTCCAAACCCTTGGCCTTGGAAAACGTTAGAAAGATACGGCCCGCCCATTTCCATTGCCTGAGAAAAATAAGGCCGATAAGCCACATTTGCAGCCCCAGCTACCTGTGCTTTATTTAGCAGCCCAGGTGGGTAGGAATGGGTTATATTCCCACTTTCATCAGCCACTAAGAAAGTGATGAATTCAGGATAGTGCGCGGCTAAAACTGAAAGTTGATTGTTGCTAGCCTCTTCTAATTTTTCAATTGCATAGGGCGTAGAAAGTGACTGCGAGGCAACCGCTATCGCTTTTTGGTGTTGCCCAATAAAATCGGATAGTTGTTGCTCTAATACCGCGACACGTTGTTGCATGTAGCGAATAATTTGTGCTTCTTGATCGTCTTGATAAAGTGCCACAGATAAATACACCACCGCCATGGAGGCGGCAAAAAAACAACCTGAGAAGAAATAACTGAACAGGAAATGCAGTGAAACTTTTTCTTTTGAACCTGTATTAGTGTGTTTAAGCCCTTTATTCGCTAGAAAGACAAAATGCCCAGAGATAAGCCCAAACACGCCACTTACCCAAGTAACAAGCACGCCAGAAAACATCATCGTTGGCTGGTCGGCTTCGTAAAGCGCGTGCTCTAATAATAAAATGGGGAGGAAAATAAGTGACCAAAAACCAGCACCAACTTTAATGACTCGGCTCAGGGATTTTTTATATCCAAATAAACTTACTACGATAGGCAGTAAAGACAGGCTTTCTTTACCCACAATACTGCCGTGAGTTAGCCATAAGGGGACGCAGATAATTAACGCAATAGGAATTGCGACTATAGGAGGGAACCGTAGTGCGGCGTATACGCCAACCCCTACCCCGAATACAGCGATACCGCTGCTATCAAATGGCGCAGGCACTGCATTTAATGCAATACCCACAACCACTACAAGTAACAGGTGTAATACCAGAGATAACGACCACCGATGTTTATCGTACAACAACGCCCCCCACTGGCATCACCATGATTAATGTTGCGCCATGTAATCTAACGTAAAGTTAGTCAGTAGTTTCACGCCTAACTTCATACCCGAATCGTCTACGTAAAATTCAGGTGTGTGGTGAGCAGGGCTATCTTGCTCGGAAACATCTAGAGGCTTACCACCTACCCAAACGTACAAACCTGGTACTTTTTCTTGGAAAAAGGAAAAGTCTTCAGCACCGGTAACCGGCTTTGAAACGATAGCATTTTCAGCCCCTGCGGTGCGTTGCATGGTTGGTACCATGGCTTGCGTAAGTGCGGGATCGTTATAGGTAATGGGGTAGTAGTAATCTAAAGGAAGCGTAAGTTCCGCTTTTGCGCCCATGCTCTCGGCGATAGCGTTCACTTTTCGCGGAAGCGATTCGTAAATATGTTCACGGGCCGCTTTATTTAGTGTGCGAATGGTGCCTACCATCTCTACTTCATTGGGAATGATGTTAGAGCGGTTTCCACCATGAATTGAGCCAATAGAAACCACTGCTGCATCGTCAATAAGCTTAAGTTCACGACTAACAATGGTTTGAATAGACATGATCATTTGCGCCGCAGTGACCACTGGGTCGACACTTTTCCACGGGTATGCGCCATGGGCTTGCTTACCATGAATAACAATTTTGAACGGGTCTACCGCAGCCATGGTGCCACCAGAATTGTAGCGCACTGTGCCTACATCAGTGTTCGAACTAATATGTAACCCGAAGATAACGTCTACATCAGGGTTTTTAAGTACCCCTTGTTTAACCATGACTTCAGCACCGCCGGTTTCACCAGCAGGGGCGCCTTCTTCAGCAGGTTGAAAGATAAACTTCACTTTACCTTTAAGTTCGCCTTTAATACTGGTCAGTATTTTTGCCGCCCCCATTAGCATGGCCATGTGCGTATCGTGCCCACATGCATGCATAACAGGCACTTCTTGGCCGTTATATTCACCCATTTGCGTAGAACGGTAGGACAAATCACCCTGTTCTTTAACCGGTAAGCCGTCCATATCTGCACGAAGTGCAACTACAGGGCCTGGTTTGCCGCTATCGAGTATTGCAACTACGCCAGTGCTGGCCACACCCGTTTCAACTTCTAGGCCTAGCGATGTTAGGTAGTTAGCTACGTATTTTGCGGTGTTAAATTCGCGATTAGAAAGCTCAGGGAATTCGTGAAAGTGGTGGCGCCATTCAATAACGTCTGTTTCTACTTCCGTAGCCAATGCATCAACATCGACTTGTGCAAAGGCAAAAGTGGCACAACTTGCCATTGCGAGCGAGATTAACTTTCGATACATAACATCTATTCCGTTGTAGAGTAAAACGCCAGAATAAACTATCTGGTAGCTAAAAAATACGAGTACCAATTGCGGTGTGACTTTTAAAACTAACCTATTTAATGGGCAGTGAACATTAGACAGAAGTATAATAAGAATTATTTCGATTAAGTGGGTAGTGAAATTCGGACACAAAAAAAGCGCCCTTAGGCGCTTTTTCTATAAAAACGGGTTAGCTCTTTTGACGCTTCATTGCGTTGAAGAACTCATCGTTAGTCTTAGTCATAGCGAGCTTATTAATAAGGAACTCTATGGCATCAATCTCTGACATCTCGTGCACAATTTTGCGTAAGATCCACATTTTCTGTAGTTCTTCTTGTGACGTTAATAGCTCTTCACGACGGGTACCTGAACGGTTGAAGTCGATAGCTGGGAATACACGCTTTTCAGCAATCTTACGATTTAAGTGTAATTCCATGTTACCGGTACCTTTAAACTCTTCATAGATAACTTCATCCATTTTAGAGCCAGTATCGATAAGCGCTGTAGCGATAATAGTTAAGCTACCACCTTCTTCAACGTTACGTGCAGCACCAAAGAAACGCTTAGGCTTATGCAGTGCATTGGCATCAACACCACCGGTAAGTACTTTACCTGATGATGGGATAACCGTGTTGTAAGCACGTGCCAAACGAGTAATTGAGTCAAGTAAGATAACCACATCTTTTTTGTGCTCAACCAGGCGCTTCGCTTTTTCGATAACCATTTCAGCTACCTGAACGTGACGGCTTGCAGGTTCATCGAACGTTGAAGCAACCACTTCACCTTGTACCAGGCGATGCATTTCTGTTACTTCTTCTGGACGTTCGTCGATAAGCAATACCATCAATTCACATTCTGGGTGATTGGCTGCGATAGACTGGGCAATATTTTGCAGTAGTAATGTTTTACCTGCCTTTGGCGGCGCAACAATAAGACCACGCTGACCTCTTCCGATTGGCGACGCTAAATCAAGTACACGAGCCGTGATATCTTCGGTTGAGCCATTACCACGCTCCATACGCAAGCGATCGTTTGCGTGTAAAGGTGTGAGGTTTTCAAATAAAATTTTGTTTCGTGAGTTCTCTGGTTTATCAAAGTTTACTTCACGAATTTTAAGTAATGCGAAATAACGCTCACTGTCTTTCGGAGGACGAATTTTTCCTGCGATAGTGTCGCCGGTTCGTAAGTTAAATCGACGAATTTGGCTTGGTGATACGTAAATATCATCAGGCCCTGCTAAATACGAAGAGTCTGCTGACCGCAAGAAACCAAAACCGTCCTGTAAAATTTCCAGAACCCCGTCACCGAAAATATCTTCGCCGCCTTTCGCATGCGATTTCAGTATCGAGAATATGATGTCTTGTTTTCTAGCGCGAGCCATATTTTCCAGGCCCATTTCTTCGGACATGGCGACTAATTCGCTAATCGGTTTGTTCTTTAATTCTGTTAAATTCATACTGGTGGGTCTTTGTGCTTGGGGTTTGCTTACAGGACTGGTAGTCACTCTGTTCTAATTTTTGATTTGATTATGCCTGAATAGAGGCTAAGCAGAATGCTGCTCGGGTGAGCGCTAAGGAAAAGTTAGCACTAAAATTAATCAACGTCCAGCGTTTTACTCGTCAATTGTTAAATAACTTGTATTCACACTGTTGTAGGCGTTGTAACTACTTATTTTCACGTGAAAATAAAAAACCGGTAGCTCGGCCACCGGTTTTTTCTGTACTACTCTATTTTACTAAAGGTTTTCGTTTAAGAACTCAGCTAACTGAGTTTTAGATAACGCACCTACTTTCGTTGCCGCCACGTTACCGTTTTTGAAAAGTAGTAATGTAGGAATACCACGAATACCATATTTAGGTGGAGTTTCGTTATTTTCATCGACATTCAACTTGCCAACTGTTAACTTGCCTTCAAACTCGTTCGCAACTTCTTCTAAGATTGGCGCGATCATTTTACAGGGGCCACACCATTCGGCCCAAAAGTCAACCAGTACAGGACCTTCAGCATTGATAACATCTGCTTCGAATTTATCGTCAGATAACTGGATAATTTTGTCGCTCATTCTTTTCTCCATTTTTGGTCGGTCGCTGATTTGTTTCAGCTCTACCATAAGTGTTATATAGAAACCGTTTTTAATGCAAGCACTGATAAGCTATAAGCTATGCCTACTCACTTAACTGATACTCATTTTTCCGACCTGCCGATTAATAGCAAGGTTGTTGACGCCTTAACGGCGGCAAATTTTAATAATTGTACACCAATACAGGCGTTATCTCTGCCTCCGTTGCTTGAAGGCTTAGATATTGCCGGACAAGCTCAAACGGGTACAGGTAAAACTATTGCCTTCTTGGTTGCTACTTTTCACTATTTGCTAAGCAAAGCAGATAATGACGAGAACAGCAAATCAAAAGGACCTCGAGCCATCATAATGGCACCGACGAGAGAGTTAGCCGTTCAGATTTTCAACGATGCCAAACTGCTCAGTGAGCATACCGGTTTATCGCTTGGATTGATTTATGGGGGCGAAGGTTACCAAAGTCAACGGGAAACCCTAGAAGAAGGGGTAGATATCATTATTGGTACGACAGGACGCATTCTGGATTATTATAAACAGAACGTGTTTACCTTGAATAATATTCAAGTTGCCGTACTTGATGAAGCCGATCGCATGTTCGATTTAGGCTTTATTAAAGATATCCGCTTTTTGTTCCGTCGCCTACCGCCTGCTACTGAACGCCTAAGCATGCTGTTTTCAGCTACACTTAGTTATCGCGTTCAAGAACTCGCTTACGAACACATGAACAACCCAACTCACGTTCAAGTTGCGCCAGAGCAAACGACGGCGACACGGGTCTCGCAAGAGCTGTTCTACCCTTCAGATGATGACAAGATGCTGCTGCTTCTTTCGCTATTTGAAGAAGAATGGCCAGATAAAGCTATTGTGTTTGCTAACACCAAATACAGTTGTGAGCGCGTGACCGACTGGCTTACCGCCGATGGCCACCGTGTGGGCTTGTTAAGCGGCGATGTACCACAGAAAAAACGCTTGGGTATTTTGGAAGACTTTACCAAAGGTAAGCTAGACATTTTAGTGGCTACGGATGTTGCCGCACGTGGCTTACATATTGATTCTGTCACCCATGTGTTTAACTACGACTTACCTGATGATGCAGAAGACTATGTTCACCGAATTGGTCGAACCGGTCGCGCTGGTCAAAGTGGAATAGCGATAAGTTTTGCGTGCGAAAAATACGCGATGAACTTGCCAGATATTGAAAAATATATTCAACATGCTATTCCTGTTACTGATTACGATGCGAGTGCTTTGCTTGATGATATAAATGCGCCTAAACCAAGACGCAGACGCACACCAAACACGAGAAACTCGTCTCGACGCGGCAACGGTAAAGGTCGTGGCAACAGCGGTGGAAATAGAGGTAAACCGTCTAACCGCGGAAACAGTAACTAACATTCGAGACAATATGCAGGCAGAACTTCAACACGACTCTGAAAGCTATGGCGAGTATTACGCCGCTGTAGACTTAGGCTCTAATAGCTTTCACATGGTCATTGTTCACGTAGTTAATGGTAGTGTTCAAATCATTGGCAAGGTGAAACAGAAAGTACGTTTAGCGGCAGGGTTAGATGATGACTTTGCACTAGATGAAATGAGCATGGAGCGTGGTTGGCAGTGCCTGCAAACCTTTTCCGAACGGTTACAAGATATTCCTCCCTCGAATATTAAGGTAGTGGCTACCGCTACCTTACGTCTTGCTACTAATGCCCAAGTGTTTATTGGGAAAGCCGAGCAAATTCTCAAGCATAAGCTCAACGTGATAAGCGGTGAGGAAGAAGCACGCCAGATTTATCTTGGCGTAGCCTATACCTCTGCGAATCAGGGTAATAGCTTAGTGATAGATATAGGCGGTGCCAGTACTGAAATTGTTATTGGCAACGACATGCAACCCATCCACTTAAAAAGTTTAGATATGGGCTGCGTGACCTTTATGGAACGCTATTTTGATGGCGGAAAGATCACTGCTGAAAACTTCGAAAAAGCCAAGCAAGCGGCGAAAGCATTACTTTTACCCGAAGCGGACGCCTTTCTTTGTTTTGATTGGGAAAATTGCTTAGGTGCCTCTGGTACACCACAGGCCATCACTGAAATATTGGTGGCACAAGGCATTAGCGATTCAATACGACTTGATTACCTTTATCACTTAGAAAAACAATGTGTTGAATGTGGTGAAATTAACCAGCTTAACATTGAAGGTTTAGAAGAGAATCGCAAGGCTATTTTTCCTTCTGGCTTAGCCATTTTAATTAGTTTATTTGAAGCCTTAGCTATTCAAAATATGAATATTTCTGGTGGCGCACTTCGTGAAGGGCTTATTTACGGCATGTTAGATAACATGCAGGAAAATGATCGTCGCCACCAAACGCTAAACCAGACGATGGCGCGTTACCATATCGATAAAGCCCAAGCGAATTCAGTTAAAAGTGTAGCAACCCAGCTGTGCTCGCAGTTATGTTCACAGCAAAATATTTGTCATCTTGATACCGAAGCTATTATAGGTGCAGCGGCACTTCTCCATGAAACCGGCTTGCATATAGAGTATAAAAAGCATCATGAGCATGGCGCTTACATTCTGTCTTTTATTGACTTGCCTGGCTTCACACGCTTGCAGCGCGCGGCTATTCGCGACCTTGTTGCCCATCATCGTTTAACCATCCCCACTGATGCTTTTAGCAATTACCATGATGACTCACAACCTATGTTGTTGGGTTTACTCAGGCTATTGCGTATTTCTGTGGTGCTGTGTTTACGAAGACAAAATAAGCATATCCCCCATGTAGACTTAGTCTGCGAGGGTGATAAATGGGAAATCTCCTTCCCTGATGGCTGGTTGAAAGCTCACCCGTTGATTAACGCTGAATTGGCCAATGAAAGCTGGTTACAGCACAAAGCAGGCTGGGAACTCGTTTGTAAATAACCAGTGCAGCAAAGCAGCAAGAATAAAAAAAGGGATGCGACCTTAAGTCGCATCCCTTTTTTGTTTTTAGCAACTGGCCTGTTGGCCTATATGCTTTCCTCTTTGTTTCTCTATTCGCTTTTCTCTATGCTTTTCTGTCGCAGCGCTAGTTACCGGCGAGAAGTGCCGCCGCTTTAGGTGCGAAGTAAGTAAGAATGCCGTCTGCGCCAGCGCGCTTGAAAGCCAATAAAGATTCTAGAATTACCGCCTCTTCGTTTAGCCAACCATTCGCAAATGCCGCTTGATGCATGGCATATTCGCCGCTGACTTGATACGCAAAGGTAGGTACCTTTAACTCGTCTTTGCAACGGCGCACAATGTCTAAATAGGGCATACCTGGCTTCACCATCACCATATCAGCACCTTCTTGCACGTCTAAGGCTATTTCGTGTATGGCTTCGTCGCTGTTGGCAGGATCCATTTGATAGGTTTTCTTATTACCGCCTTTTATGTTCGCTGAAGAGCCGACAGCGTCGCGAAATGGTCCATAATAAGCAGATGCGTATTTTGCTGAATACGCCATAATGCAGGTGTTAATAAACCCCTCGCGCTCAAGTGCATCACGAATAACCCCAATACGGCCATCCATCATGTCAGAAGGTGCCACAATGTCTGCGCCTGCTTCTGCATGTGACAATGCTTGTTTGACTAACACATCGATAGTCACATCATTCATCACGTAACCGGCCTCATCCACCAAGCCATCTTGCCCGTGAGACGTAAAGGGGTCTAATGCGATGTCAGACATCAACATCACATCTGGAAACTGTGCTTTTAATGCACGCATAGCCGTTTGTGCTAGGCCTTCTGGATTAAACGCTTCTTTGGCACACTCGGTTTTAAGTGACATGGGGGTAACGGGAAAAAGGGCTAGCGTACGAATACCAAGCGCTACCCATTTTGCCGTTTCTTCTAATAATAAATCGATAGATAGACGCTCTACCCCTGGCATTGAAGGCACTTCTTCACGCTGGCCAGTGCCAGGAAGAACGAATACAGGGTAAATAAGATCGTTGGTAGTAAGATGTTGCTCGGCAACTAAATCTCGCAGTGCATCTTTGGCACGAAGGCGTCGCATACGACGAGCCGGAAATGAAGCATTCATAAATTATCCTGAAATCGGTTTAAAGAGTACTTTGTTTCTTCCTGATTCTTTCGCAGCATAAAGCTGCTCATCAGCCAACCGAAGCAACGCCGCAGCATGATCTTCATCCGTGATAATACTGGTGGCCAGCCCTGCACTTATGGTTAGTTGTATTGCTTCTCCATCAAACATGATGGGAGATTTTTCGATACGATCGCGAATCGCTTCTACCACATGATAGGCGCCATCGCTGTCGGTATTCGGAAGAATAAGTGCAAATTCTTCCCCGCCTATTCGACATAAATCATCGGATAAACGAAGCAACATACCTTGAATAATGCCTGTTATATGAATAAGACAAGCATCTCCGCCAGCATGTCCGTATTTATCATTAATACGTTTAAAATGGTCAATATCGATGACTGCAATAGATAAAGGGGTTTGCTCGCGGCGACTCCGTCTGCCTTCTGATTTTAACTTTTTATCAAAGTGACGACGATTATTAATTCCAGTAAGCGGATCGATTGCCGTTAGGCGCTCTAGCTCTTGGTTAACTTCAGACAGCTCACGCAAGGTAATTTCAAGCTCTAACGTTCGCTCTTCGACTTTGTATTCTAAGTCATCTTGGTAACGCTTTTGCACTTCTAGTAAATCTTCTTTTGCCTTACTCGCCTGCTGCTCTTGTTCAAGGGCAAACGCTTGCGTGGTAATGAGTTCATCGTAACTGTGGCTATAATTGATTGCCAAAATAAGGGCTAAAATCACTGTTTCGACGGTGCCAGCGATAATAAGTAAATAACTCGTAGAAATACCTAAATTTATTATATTCACGCTATCTAGGCTAACAACAAAGCCGCTAACCAATAAAAATAGCCACGCCACAGAGAAGTATCGAGCAATCGCCACGCCTTTAAAAGATAGCCAACCACCTATGAACATTGCGACAAACACAATTATCGCCAACATGACTAAATACAGCTTTATCGCGAATGGGTAAGGCAGCAATGTACTCGTTAATATACAGACTCCAAATGCCCACGCTGCTACCTGGGATATTTTATCGACCAAAGGGCTAAATTCAGCAATAGGCAGTAAATGCCGGGAAAACAGTACGGCAAACAAAATCGTCGCATTACCAAAAATGAGTACCGCCTTACCCTGCAACCATACCTGCTCAGGCCATAAATAGGCATAGCCCAACCCCTGCAATGAAGCCAAGGTTAAGCCTAAGCTCAGTGCGTAGCCGGTATAGAATAAAAACGAGCGATTTTTGGTAGTAAAAAATAAGAAGATATTGCTTATGGCCATGGCACATAGGAAGCCGAAAAATAGCCCTAGCGCTAGATTTTGGCTTGCTGCGTATTCTATAAATTCTCTTTCTTCCCACACCGCGATGGGCATGCGAATAGTGCCGCTAGATTCAACGCGAACCACTACGGTTTGCGGTTTAGCACTTAAGGGCAAGGAAAAAAGCGGCGTATTATTTGCGATGGGACGTACATCAAAGGCGAGGTTATCTCCCGCTTGGTAACGCACAATGGCTGAACTTGATGACGGCGGGTAAACCGCAACTTCCACACTATCTAGCAAAGCATAGTCAATCTCGAAAAGGTAACTGACTGCGCGGGAACTATCAGGCGTGACAACAAAAGAGAACCAATGTACGTCGCTGCTCATTCCTAAATTAACTGGCGACACCGTTGGCGTCCACAGTGCTGGGGAGTTATCCGCGGTGTTATCAAGTACTGTTTCAAAAGTTAACCGTTCCTCGGGATCGCTAATAAAGGCTAGCTGAGAAATTCGGCTATTTGTGGTTCGCTCGGGCACTACACTTAGTGCAACAAACGCAAAAATCGATACCGCCACAACGGTAATAACGAAGAGATAAAGATCGTAGTTGCGAACCTCTTGACGATTTATGTGCATTACCATTAATCACTGATACAAAATAAACGACAAGTATTAGCATAACTGCTATCTCGCAATTTATCAGGGGCAACCTGCATTAGTTCGCTAATTTGTTCACCAATATGGGGTAATAGCGCAGGCTCGTTGTTACGTTTTCTTGGACGTAGGGTTTTGGGGAATAAGTAAGGGGCATCAGTTTCTAAAATGATACGTTCTAAGGGAATGGTTGGAATGGCACTACGAAGGGATTCTCCGCGCTTTTCATCGCATGCCCAGCCGGTAATACCAATATACAGCCCCATGTCTAAATACGTAGTAAGCTGCGTGGTATCTCCTGTAAAACAATGGGCAATACCGCCGCTAAGAGACGGCAGCACCTTTTGCAGACAGGACACTTGTTGTTCAAACGCATCTCGCTCGTGAAGATACACTGGCAAGTTCAATTCTACCGCCAACGCTAATTGGGCCTCGAACACACTTATTTGAACATCTTGGGGAGAAAAGTTGCGATTAAAATCTAAACCACACTCGCCCACTGCCACTACGCCAGGCTCTTTTGCCATGCTTCTTAATCGCGCGTAATCACTTTCAACCACATCTTTAGCATTATGGGGGTGTATGCCTAAGGTATAGCTGCATACCTGCGGGAACTGCTGATGAAGTGCTGCTGCCGCATCCCACTCATTAGGGTGAGTGGTAATGATACACAGCTTGGAAACACCGGCATCCAGAGCATTTGAAATAATCTCTTGAGGATTAAATCTGCGATCTAATAGATTAACGCCAGCGTCAAACCAGGGCATATTATTTTACACGTTTTACTTTCATGCGTTTGTTAAGCCCTTCTTTTTTCAAATAGAAAGCACCTAATAATCCACGCTCAATGAGCACGGTTTCACCCTCTTTTACTTTCAATGTGGTATCTGTAGTTTGCTGCCAAACCGAACCGTTATCAAAGGTTAAAATGAGCTTACCCCGAGCGGTTTTCTTAATCTTAGTTACCTTACCTGCGAATGTGTCGGCTAAGGTTTCGGTTTTTACTTTGTGCTCTAAACCAAACTGTTCGTCTTTAGGCGCTGGGGTTTTGCTTACCGGTGCTTCGCGGCGACGTTCAGAGGCAACAGTCGGTGTATTGCTAGGTATTGCTGCGGGTATACCCGCCTGAGTACCTGAGAGGCGGTTTACTTGCTTTTCTACGCGGTCATAACACACTAAACGTTGAAGGCTATTCTTAGTCTCGCTGCACTTAGCTAGTGCCTCGCCTACGGTTTCCGCTTGTGCTAAAAAGGCACTAAAAGGGAGCACACTTACTAGTAGTAATAATGCACGTTTGTTCATAGTAAATCCTTTGTTCTACTTAATTGTTATTCGATTTCAGTGCCAGTTTCTTCGTCGCTATTCCGGCGGCCTTTACCCGCATACAAACTGCCTACCACGACACCTATTTCAAACAGTATCCACATAGGAATAGCTAAGAGCGTTTGAGAAATAATATCTGGTGGCGTAAGTAACATGCCCACCACGAACGCACCAACTACCACATAGGGGCGTTTTGCTCGAAGTGACTTTGCATCGGTTACCCCTGTCCAGCACAGTAAGATAATGGCAATGGGAATTTCAAATGAGACCCCAAAAGCAAAGAAGAGTTTCAATACAAAATTAAGATAACTAGAGATGTCGGTACTGACCGTAACACCTTCTGGTGCCACACTATTAAAGAACGCAAATGCGATAGGAAATACCACAAAATACGCAAATGCCATGCCCGCATAGAACAATAAAGTACTTGAGAGTAGAAGCGGCGCAACAAGCTTTTTCTCGTTACGATAAAGCCCCGGCGCAACAAAGCCCCATACTTGGTAAAGTACATAGGGAATAGCGATAAAGAATGACAACACCAGCGTAAGTTTAAACGGTGCGAAAAAAGGTGAGGCAACATCGGTAGCAATCATGCTAGCGTTTTCTGGCATAGAATCCAGCAACGGCAACGCGAGCCATTGATAGAGGTCTTGCGAAAAGTACGCCAAACACAAAAATACCACCAGCACACTTAACAGTGCTTTTAGGATGCGGCTACGAAGCTCAATTAAATGAGATATTAAATTGTTTGCGTCAGACATTTACTGTTTTTTATATGGTTCCTGAACCGACTCAGCCGCTTTTTTAAGCTCATCAACACTTTGTTCAAGCTCTGGCGAGAGATCTTTCAAGCCTTGCTGCTCAGCTTTCTTCAGGTTTTCGTGTAATTCGTGCACGCGCAACTGATGCTCAACTTCTTGCTTAAAGCCCGTTGCTGTATTTCGTACACTTCGAATAGTGTTAATGGTGGACCGCATGGCACCTGGCAAACGTTCTGGACCTAGTATCAACAAGGCCATCACACCAATTACCAATAGCTCCCAAAAGCCAATGTCAAACATCAGGATTTTTCTTTAACGTCGCTCTGCGTTTTCGTTGAAACAGTGTCAGCAGTATCATTGTCTTCTACCTGCTTCTTCTGCTCGAAATCGGCATCTTGTTCGTTTTCAGTTACTGCTTTTTTGAAGCCTTTGATTGCGCCACCTAAGTCGGTGCCAATCCCTTTCAAACGTTTTGTGCCAAAAAGTAAAACTACAATTACTAAGATAATGAGTAACTGCCAGATTCCAATACCGCCCATAAAAATAATCTCCGATACAACAGTAAGGACAGTATGCCACCCAAAGCGCTAGCTTTCACGTGAATATTTACGTGGATGAATAATCGTTGACGTTTATTATCACAACAAGCATCCTGATGGTAATTAACTGATACGGATATCATTTCACCGAGTAATCGTTAGAGGGAGTTTGGGTTGTTATGTTGTGTTTAGCAGTCTCATTGTGTTTATTGCTTACTGACCAGAGTGATAACCAGCCTATTCCTACCCATGAGGTAGTGAATAATGCACAAAACAATGTTGAACCTCACCAGCCTATGCAATGGTTTGATGTGTGGCAACGCAGCTTCACCGACTCTATGGACTTTACCGTAAGTAAGTTCGATGGCTTGTTCTCCGATGGTTCACAAGCCAAAGGAAAGGCGAAAGCAGAAGGGAGAATTCAACTTAGCTGGGAGCCTAGAACCAGAGATATCGCAGAAACCGATCTTCGTTTTCGTATTCGTGTTTCACTCCCCCACCTCGAAAATCGCGTAGACTTGCTATTAAGTGACAACGAAGATGAAACCCAAAGCGATACGATAAAAGCGGCGCGTTCTCCCTCACTGGGAAGACAAGACAATACGACCATTTCGCTGCGGTTTCGCCCCAATATAAACTCTCACTATTCATTTCGTGTTGGTGCAGGAAGACGGGATCAGCTCTATGTAAAAGCTCGTTACCGTGATGCCTATGCATTTAACTCCCATTGGGCCATGCTTTACGACACTGAAATATATCAATACACGCGGGATCAATTTGGCGCAGAGTTAGGCACCTCTATCCAGCATGTTAGTAGTAACAACAACGTCACTCGGTTAAACAACCGCTTTTATTTTCGAGACAATAGCAACGACTGGTTGTGGCGACACGAGATACAACACTTGTACCCTATCAACAACCACAATGCTTTGGTTTATAGCTTTATGGTGGAAGGCTTGAATAAACCTACCTATCAAGTAGAAGAGGTGTACACAGGTTTACGTTGGCGCAGCAATCCAATAAGAGAATGGCTTTATTTCGAGGTAGAACCATTTGTATTATGGCTTCGAAGTGAGGACTTCTCGCCGTCTTATGGTATGGCACTTCGCTTAGAAGCTTATTACGGAAAAGGCGAGTAACTCTCGTTACTCGCCCTTTTTCATTTCTTTGGCGCTTTATGTGCTTCGCTTTGCACGTTAATTTTCACCCGTTAAGGGCGTAACGCGCGCTCGCCTCTTGCTAAACCACACACGCCTGTGCGTGATGATTCAATCACTTCCGCACATTGGGCCATGGTAGCCGCAAAAGCGTCTAGTTTGTCGGTAGTGCCCGTAATTTCAATGGTGTAGTTATTCGCATGAACATCTAAGATGCGCCCACGGAAAATATCACTATTGCGCTTTACTTCAGCACGTACTGATTCAGTGCGAGTCGCCACTTTAATTAGCATCAACTCACGCTCAATATGAGTGCCTTCAGTTAAATCCACCACTTTAAGCACATCAATAAGCTTATTCACTTGCTTAGTAATCTGCTCAATGACTTTATCATCACCATGGGTAATGATGGTAAGGCGAGATAAGCTGCCATCGTCAGTAGGGGCTACACAAAGAGAGTCTACGTTGTAACCACGCTGTGAAAAAACACCTACGATACGAGATAACGCGCCAGGTGCGTTTTCCATTAATACAGAAATTATACGTTTCATTAGGTACGCTCCGTCTTACTTAAGCGCATATCATCCATAGCGCCAAACTTAATTTGCATTGGATATACGTGCTCGTTCTGATCTACCGCTATGTCCATAAACACAAGGCGGTCTTTAAGACTGAAACATTTCTCCATCGCTGCATCTAATTCATCTAATTTATCTACTTTGATACCTACATGGCCATAAGACTCTGCAAGCTTCACAAAATCTGGCATTGAGTCCATATAGGAATGCGAGTGACGACCTTTGTAAATCATATCTTGCCACTGACGAACCATGCCTAATGCGCGGTTGTTCAAGGTAATGATTTTAATCGGCAAGTTGTACTGCAAACAGGTAGATAGTTCCTGAATATTCATTTGAATACTACCGTCACCCGTTACCACTACCGAGGTAGACTCAGGGTGTGCAAACTGTACGCCCATCGCTGCAGGTAAACCAAAGCCCATGGTGCCTAAGCCACCTGAGTTAATCCACTGGCGAGGTTTATCAAATGGATAATATAAGGCAGCGAACATTTGATGTTGACCAACATCAGAACTTACATAAGCTTCACCATTGGTGTGCTTGTAAATGGACTGGATAACTTGCTGTGGCTTAATTACCGTATCGCCTTGCTCGTAGTTCAAACATTCACGAGAGCGCCACTGGGTAATTTGTTGCCACCAATCCGCTAACTTCTCTTTTTGACCAGACAAGTCTTTATTAACAAGCTGTTCTAAAATTTGGTCGAGTACTTTATCGACTGAGCCAACTACCGGAATATGCGCGTTAATGGTTTTAGAGATAGACGCCGGGTCGATATCCACATGAATAATATCGGCATGCGGACAGAATTTCGCTACGTTGTTAGTAACGCGATCATCGAAACGTGCACCCAAGGCAATAATGCAATCAGCATTATGCATGGTTTTGTTTGCTTCAAGTGTGCCGTGCATACCTAGCATACCCACGAACTGCTCGTGTGTGCCTGGCATGGCACCTAGCCCCATTAACGTACAGGTAACTGGTGCATTTAACTTTTCAGCTAATTCGATAACTCGTGACGACGCTTCAGATGTAACCGCGCCACCACCAACATAAAGTACTGGACGTTCGGCTTTTACCAAAGAAGCGACGGCTTTCTTAATTTGCTTTGTATGCCCACGCTCGGTTGGGTTATACGAACGCATTGTCACATCGGTTGGGAACACGTAAGGGTGATCTTCAGCAACATTAACAATGTCTTTTGGTAAATCGACTACCACTGGGCCAGGGCGACCCGTATTTGCAATGTAATACGCTTTCGCAATGGCTTCTGGAATATCTACCGCGCGCTTTACTAGAAAGCTGTGTTTTACGATTGGACGAGAACACCCTACCATATCAGTTTCTTGGAAGGCATCTTCACCAATATGCATTGAAGGTACTTGCCCAGACAATACAACCATTGGAATTGAATCCATATAAGCGGTAGCAATACCGGTGATGGTATTGGTTGCGCCAGGGCCTGAAGTGACGAGGACTGTGCCGGTTTTGCCAGTTGAACGTGCATAACCATCCGCCATATGAGCGGCTGCCTGTTCATGACGCACGAGGACATGTTCGACATCTTCTTGCGCATATAAAGCGTCATAAATGTCTAGTACGGCACCACCTGGGTAGCCGAACACATGTGTTACTCCTACATCTTTTAGCGCTTCTACCACCATGGCAGCGCCCGACATCATTTTCACAGTTCTCTCTCCTGTATCGGTTTGGTGTATTGTCAGCGAATGTTGACGATGAGCGGACTATAACGAAGGAAGTAGGAAGATAAAACACCAAACCGCACAAAAGTGAGATATATATCCCAATATTCAAGATAATTAGGATGAATCTTTTGATGCGATGAAATTAATAGCTAATATTAGGATAAGCTTCACAATAATTTAACAATTAATCGTCATCTATATTTATTTCTAGGTCATTATCGTCATCTATTTCGACAGTATCGTCTGTATCTTCGGTAACTACTCGCTTTGAACCATAAATACTGGCTGCTTTGGGCCGGTTAATTCGGTTTTGATATTTTATCCATGCTTTTGCCTGAGGCGTTTGTGGCTCACATTGCCCTAACGCAGCATTAAGATAGTTAATTTCGACATCAGAACTAGGTTCAATCTTGCCATCTACTAAGGCTGCAAACAAACTACCATGGGCTTGCAATAACTTACTTTCAGAAATTGAAAAATCACCGGAGCGAGCGAAGCCATATGGGTAATGCTTTTTATCAGCAAACGGACGGTTGATCAGTTTCTCTCTGGATAATGTTGTCATATGACCCCTTATCTCAGCCTTTATAGCTATTATCATACTCCCCATCGTGCGCCGATGAGGACCCATTAGCCGCGCATCTGTGTCGCTTGGCTCATTACACTGATAATTAGATAGTTGGGATTAAGAATGCTGTCAAACTGAAAAACGAGATAAGAGAAAACTTAATAAAACTGTAAAATGCTTAGATTGAACATGCGCGTTACATACGCAACGCACACATGGTAATCAGGCGTACTCGGCCTATTTTTTAAATACAGGTACTACTTCCTGCTTTTAGGCACCCAAGCCCAAATCATTTCACACAGAACAGGCTCGATACCTTGAGCATCGGTTACTTTAACCGCTACCGTAACTTCACCTTTCTCTTGAGTTTGCATTAACGCTATTTGTTCATCGGTAAGGTGCGCTACTGCATGCATATCGCCCTGTGCGCGCTTCACATATTTAAAATTCATTTCTTTAATCAGCGGTAACTTGTCACCAGGAAGGTTAACTCCAACTACAAAGCCCGTAGAAGACTCCGCTAGCAATGCCATTGCAGCCGCATGCACACTGCCAATATGATTTTGTGCTTTCTTGTAGTTTTTTTGACGAAACGTTACCGATTTCAAATCGGTTTCCAGAATATCGATACTGACCGTGCCCGTTAGTTTCACTTTGTAGCGGAACATCCAAGTCAACATGCGTTGGCGAAGCCATGTTGGATAGGTATTGGCTTTTTTCGCAAAGTTGCGCAACGGGTTTGGTACGGACATAATTTTCTCTCTGAAATACACTTCTTCTGGTTAGACCAGTTAACTTAATATTAACGCTGTGCTGTTGCAAGTATATTTGTTGTATAGAACAAAAAAGCAGCGCTGAGCGCTGCTTCTTAAGTCACTTAACTAATTAATGTTACTCAAGTCGCATATCTATCCCTACGAAGTAGAATCGACCTCGAGCACTAGCTGGGTAGGCGAAATTGGTCAAAAACGGCTCTTCGTTAGTCACATTTTTGATTCCACCATACACCATAAGCTCTTCGTTAATATTGTAAGAGAAATTGATATCGTGCTGCCAAAATTCATCCATAACGACCGAGTCATCATAATCGCCTCGTTCGTAGTCTTCAATTTCCACGTAACCGACTAGCTGCTCATCCATATATTGTGTTTGCCAACCAATTTGAATGTCTTCCCACTGCCAAGTCAGATTAATGTTGCCAGCAAGCTCTGGTTTATTAACCTCGCCCAACTCTGGATTTACATCGTTTAGATCATTAGGGTTAGTGTACTGATCAATCTCATTAACTTTAGTACCAGATACTTTCGTCATAAAATTATGTGCACCGACGGCGAAATCGTAACCTACGCTAAAATCAACTCCTGATGTTTCAAGACGTGCAAAGTTAACCGCCGTTGTACGAAGAAAGTTGAACCCACCAAATTGTGGAGAGCTTGAATCAGTATTTCTTGTAAATAACGAACAAAAGTTTTCGTTCAGCGTTTCGCCAGAATAACAGCCATTAACTATATCGTCTGATGTTACTGAACTGATTGCTGATTCAATTTCGATACTCCAGTAGTCTGCGGTTAACGAGAAGCCTTCTAGCCAACTCGCCTGATATACAAAACCTAGGGTTGTGGTATCTGCCGTTTCTTCTTGAAGTTCAGCGTTACCTCCGGTCACACCAGGGAAAGCTGCCGACAATGGATCGGTGTAGATATAATTGCCATTTTCATCAATAGGATCGAAGCCGATGGACTGAAGGTCAGCAACACAGTTTGCTTGAATAATATCGGCAGCATTTGCGTCGTTGCCTCTTATCCCTTCGATAACACTCGCATTACATGGATCGGTAGGACGGAACGTGGCTCCGACCTCAGGCCCGAATAACTCATTGATATTCGGAGCACGGATGGCTTGCGACTGAGACAGACGAATCATCAAGTCATCAAACGGCGAGTACATTAAATTTGCTCTCCACGTTGTTGTATCACCGATGGTAGAGTAATCAGAATACCGAGCTGCCAAATCTAAAGTAAGCTCTTCTACCAGCATCTCTCCTTCTATCAGAGGTAAAGACACTTCAACAAATATCTCGCTAACATCAAAATCACCTGTTTCGTTCGCAACTTTGATTGAAGGTTGAAACACTAAGGAGTTATTGGTCGAATACTCAGATATTAACGTACCAGATTGGTATTGTGAGCCTTCAGGAAGGACACCTAACTGCCAATTATCAAACGTTGCTTCAGATTTCTCTTTGCGATATTCACCACCTAGAGCGAAAAAGACTGGGCCGTAAGGCAACTCAAAGTAATCAGAAGAGTCGCCAGCAATAGAGCCGCTTATAACTAGCTGTTCTAGCGTGGTTTGATCACGGCTATCATTGGTGATCCAATCTACTGCTTCTTGTGAAATACCCGTCGCACCTGCCCATATATTCAGTGGGACACAGCTACCGTCTCCGGGTGTAAATGAAAAATATCCAGGGTCATAAACCGGAATGTTAAAGGCGGTTGTTACCTGAGGAGTATTCGCGTCTAGATTGACGCGACAAGTAGCTTCACCGGTAGAGGGGTCGGTAACAGCGTCAATTGCTGAGAAAAAGCGATCAACAATAACGTTATTTTCAGTTCCTTTTTGTTCGAATTCGAACCTGCCATAATTTACAGCTAAGTTGTATTCCCAATCATTTTCAAAATAACCTTCAATACCTAAAACCGCACGAAGTGTGCGACGTTCGTTTTCAATTTTACCTTGGCCAATGCCAATAGGGTCTGCGGTAATTGCAACACCACCAAGCTCATTAGCAATAGGTTGGATAAACTCTGGCAAATAAGGGTTATCAGCTGCACCAAAAAGTAGATCCCAATAAGAGGACGGTTGGCTTTCATTTTCTGTTGTTTGCACCACGTACTTTAATTCACCAAAAACTGTCATGCTCTCGGATAAATCGTAGTGACCTAAGAAATTAAGCGATATTTTATCGTTAGGCGTAATAAGGTAACCGCGTTGCTGTTGAATTGTATTAAAAGAGTCTCCACCGAAACCTTCAAAATTCCCAGAAACTAAACCATCTTGAATAGGTCGGTATGAACCGTTTTCTGTAACATTCCAACACCCACCTAATGCACCGAATGACGCGGCACCAAATGAACTGTTGTAGCCTGAAAATGAGTCTAAACAATCGGGAGTTCCGTTGCCATCTAAGTCTATGTTGGTTGAAGGATCGAACCCTTCAAACGTGTAGGGGTTACCCGGCACGATATAGCCATACCCAGATGTAAATGGAAATGTCCTGTAAGGAAGAACTGCACGAGGATTAACGCTAGTAGCACGTTGGAATAAGGCTAATTCTTCAGCGGTAAGATTGGGCGCACTACCAAATTGATCAGTGAAATTTTGTATAAAATCATCTTGACTTGGTATGCTTAAACCAAAGTTGAATAGGCCTGTATTATCGTAGTTGTAATACTGTGACAAATTCGGAGTACTGCTTCCAATATCCCCTTGCTGAAAGCGTAACGCAGGGTTTGTCCAATCTCGTGCTGAGCCAATGATCAACCCATTATCACGCTCACTTACCCTTACACCTTCGTCATTCTGATACTCAACACTAACGGCAAAATTACCTTTATCGTTATCAAAGTTCCTACCATACAAGGCCGACATGCTAATTTGCTCACCGTCGCCTTCTGATGAAATCCCAGAATTTACATCAAATTCGAACCCTTCATAATCATCACGAAGAATAAAGTTAACTACACCTGTAACAGCATCGGCACCGTATACAGCAGACGCGCCACCGGTAAGCACCTCAACAGATTTGATAAGCTTAACCGGAATAGAACCAACATCAACGGCGGCCGAACCCGCTACGCCACCAACATGTCTTCTACCATTTACCAAGGTTAACGTACGGTTGGTCCCCAAACCTCTCAAATTTAAAACGTTTGCCCCATCAGCGAAAGTTCCTGAGTCGATAGAGCTTTCTGAACTCGTAGATGAAAATAACGCAGGAATATCATTGATGACGTCAGTAATTGAGAATTCGCCTGAAAGCTGAATATCTTCTTCTGAAATAGATTGAACAGGTGAAGGAGATGCTAAATTTGGATCTCTAGCAATACGTGAGCCCGTAACAAGTACCTTCTCAACATCCTGTTCTTTTACTTCGGCATCTTCCTGTGCCTGTGCTAAGCCTGCATTCAGTGCAAGCGCAGATGCTATTGCACTTGCTAATAATGTGGTGCAGTAATGCTTCGATGATTGAAAAGCCATTTGTGTGTTTCTCCAGCTAGTTTTTATTATTCGGTAACGATTGTGTTTTATAATGTTTCTTAACAATGCATGGGCGCGAAAATGGTGCGTTTACGAAAACTGTTGATTTATAGTTTTTATTTCGACAATTTATGCAGCTCAATTGCAAGGTCCATGCCTATGTAAATTAGGCGTAAAGTGCATTGACGGCCTTATTGCGCCGAGAATTATGCATAAGTATTTAATAAAATCTATTTAAAATGCAGAGAAATTAATTTGAACAACATGGAAAGCTCTAAATAAGTGCAAATGTTTTTTTAAAAACACAATTAAGCTTAATTTGCACTACAGAAATGCACAATTGCACTAAATTTAAACAATTACTTGTACCTAACTTCGAATAAGTATTCACTATTGAATAATTGGAGCGGGAAAAGTGATTTGTGACTGGCCGACATTCGCTGGGCCGACACTCGCACGCCGGGAACCGGTCGCGGGCCCACGGGGGTCGCATTATTCAAACTGAAGTAGGTTGATTTAATTTTACATTTGAAAATTTGGAGCGGGAAACGAGATTTGTGACTGGCCGACATTCGGTCGCGAGCCCACAGGGGTCGTATTAATCAAACTGAAGTAGGTTGATTTAATTTTACATTTGAAAATTTGGAGCGGGAAACGAGATTTGTTGCTCGCCGGGAACCGGTCGCGGGCCCACAGGGGTCGTATTATTCAAACTAAGTAATTTTAATTGATTACTTAAATCATGAAAATTTGGAGCGGGAAACGAGATTCGAACTCGCGACCCCGACCTTGGCAAGGTCGTGCTCTACCAACTGAGCTATTCCCGCATAGAGTCGATGCTGTTGCATCTGATGATACTCACTACCATTTGGATTGTGATAGGAGTTTTTTTTGGAGCGGGAAACGAGACTTGTAACTGGCCGACACTCGGTCGCCGGGAACCGGTCGTGACCCGTGGGGTCGCGCTTTCACACTCTGAGTATAAACCTTTCGATTCACACTAAGTTTTTTTGGAGCGGGAAACGAGATTCGAACTCGCGACCCCGACCTTGGCAAGGTCGTGCTCTACCAACTGAGCTATTCCCGCATGCAAAAAAAGGCACTTCGTTTTGAAGTGGTGCGCATTGTACAAAAATATTTTTATTTGGCAACCATTAATTGGATTTTTTTGTACAAACGCACCTTTCCCGCTTAAATCGTGAACACTTTCTCACGATAGTAGCGCATTTCTTCAATAGACTCTCGAATATCATCAAGGGCTAGGTGAACCCCCTTTTTATCAAATCCATCTAATACTTCTGGCTTCCATCGCTTAATCAGCTCTTTTACGCTGCTCACATCAATACTGCGGTAATGAAAGTAATCTTCTAGCTCTGGCATGTACTTCACCATAAAGCGTCTGTCTTGCCCTATAGTGTTTCCGCACAAAGGAGATTTACCGGCATCAACATAGTCAGATAAAAACGCCATCGTTTGACGGGCGGCTTCAGCTTCATTCACCGAACTGGCTCGACAACGTGCAGTAAGCCCAGTTTCACCGTGTACACGGGTGCACCACTCATCCATATTATCAAGTACATCATCAGGCTGATGCACTGCAATAACGGGGCCTTCAGCAAGCACATTTAGCTGTGCATCTGTCACTATGGTTGCAATTTCCATCACCACACAAGTCTCTGGATCGAGCCCTGTCATCTCCATATCAATCCACACTAAATTACTGTCGTGCTTTGTCATCGGCTTCCTCTTAGTACTGAGGCATGGCAACCATGCCCTACAAACGTTATTATAAGCGCAGTATACGTGAACTAGAAAAGAATCGTGGCGAAAAAACCAAAACTTACACATAGACAGAAACGCCAAGTCGCAGCTAACAGAAGCAAACGGCTGCAAGATAAGCATGGTGACAACAAGCAAACGTCAGTAGATGAAAGCCAACTGATGAGCGGCGTTGTGACGGGTCGCTTTGGCAAACATGCCGATGTTGAAGACGCCGAGGGCAATGTGTCACGGTGTCATATCCGCCGTACAGTAGACTCTGTGGTATGTGGTGATAAAGTACTATTCAGTAAAGGCGACGATGCCGACTCTGGTAGTGTACGTGGTGTTATTGAAATAGTTAACGATCGCCATTCAGTCCTCACCCGCCCCGACTTTTACGACGGCATAAAGCCCATTGCGGCTAATATCGATAAAATTATTGTGGTAAGCGCTACCCTTCCATCACTCTCTACGCACATTATCGACCGCTATTTAGTGGCTTGTGAAGACATTGGCATTACCCCTTTTATTGTTTTAAACAAAGTGGAGCTTCTTTCACAAAGCGAAAGAGAAACCATTAATGAACAATTAAAGGTTTATAACGATTTAGGTTATGAAGTGCTTTTCACCAGCTGTAAGACCGGTGAAGGTATTGATGAACTTAATGCCTATCTTGATAACAATGTAAGTGTTTTCGTAGGTCAGTCGGGTGTAGGGAAATCTAGCTTAATTAATAAAGTATTACCTGGTGCCGACATACTCACCGGGGAAGTATCAGATAACTCAGGCTTAGGCCAACACACCACCACCGCAGCCAAGCTACTGCATTTACCGGCTGGCGGTGATTTAATAGATTCTCCAGGCGTCCGAGAATTTGGCTTATGGCACATTCCTACCGAACGCATTACTTGGGGCTTTATTGAATTTAGGGATTACTTAGGTGGGTGTAAATTCCGTGACTGTAAACACCTTAACGACCCTGGCTGCATTCTTCGGGAAGCCGTAGAAGAAGGTAAGATTAATGCCGAGCGTTTTGCTAGCTACCACAAAATATTAACCACCATGGACGAGCAACGTCCGAGCCACAGCCAACCACCTGGCGCATAAGGCTTATATTTACGCTTTGTTTGGCTTGTTGAAACAGAATATAGACACGACTTCAACAAGCCCAACCTTTCTGGCTTATTCCAAGTTTGTAGCATACATAATCTTAAAGTTGCTTACGCGCTTATAAGTTAGGGTACAATTAACCTGTCTTTTTAATGGAGAGCTTTCGTGCTGGACTGGCTTAAAATAAACTTACAATACATTACCCCTAAACATTTGTTGTCTCGCCTAGTAGGCAAATTAGCGGCAGCAGAGCTTGGTGGTTTCACTACGTTTCTTATCAAGCTTTTCATCAAGCAATATAATGTTGATATGAGCGAGGCATTGCATTCAGATCCTGCGCATTATCGCAGTTTTAATGCCTTCTTTACTCGCCCACTAAAACCTGAAGCGCGCACCGTTGACCCACGAGAAGACGTGTTAATTCAAGCGGTAGATGGGGCGGTAAGTCAATTTGGCGACATTGAAGCTGACAGTATATTTCAAGCTAAAGGACACGATTACAGCCTAACCAGCTTATTAGGCGGTAAGCCAGATTTAGCGGCGCCGTTTAAAGACGGAAAATTTGCCACCATTTATTTAGCCCCTCGAGATTACCACCGCATTCATATGCCGGTAGAGGGCACGCTTACCGACATGGTTTATGTGCCTGGTGAGTTGTTTTCTGTAAACCCGCTTACCGCACAAAACATTCCAAGTTTATTTGCCCGTAACGAGCGCGTTGTGGCGTTATTCGATACGCCCGTAGGCAAAATGGCTATGGTACTAGTGGGCGCTACGATTGTTGCCAGTATAGAAACCGTTTGGGCAGGTACTGTGTCGCCGCCTACAGGTAAAAATGTACAACATTGGACTTACGAGAAAGATACCGAAGCGAGCGTACACCTTGCAAAAGGTGACGAACTAGGTCGCTTTAAACTAGGCTCTACCATTGTGGTATGTTTCGAAAAAGACATGATAGATTTTGATGCATTAGCGCCTGGGCAAATAACTCGCCTAGGTGAACCCATGGCTTTTGTTACGAACGCGCCAGTAAATACTGATGCGAGCGCTGATTTAGGCGATAACACTGGCGATGACGCAAGCGCTGATTTAGGCACGCAAGCGACAACAAGCTAGTTTATGAATGCAGTAAAACGAAGTTTGATATCACTGCACTTTACCGTTGTATTATTGGGCGGTACCGCACTTTTTTCACATTTAGTGCCCCTGAGTGCCAGTGATATTACGCTAATGCGATCGGTATTTGCCTGTATCGCATTATTTCTCTTCCTGAAATTTTCTAGCGAAAATTTGGCGCTGGCAAGCCGCAAGGATTATCTTATAGCCATAGGGCTAGGTATCTTAATGGCCTTGCACTGGGTAACCTACTTTGCGGCGATGCAATACTCTAGTGTGTCGGTGGGTATGATTGCACTATTCACGTTTCCGGTGATTACGGTACTGATAGAGCCGTTCTTCGAAAAAGTAAGCTTGGTATGGCAAGATATTGTATCTGCGCTGACCGTTATTGCAGGCGTGTATTTTATTGTGCCTGAAACGTCACTGGATAATGACATCACTTTAGGGGTGCTCATTGGCGTGGGTTCTGCGGTGCTTTACGCGTTCAGAAACCTAATACATCGAAAACACTTCAAACAATACAGTGGCGCTAAAGCCATGGCATGGCAAACCTTGGTGATTGCTATTTTCCTGCTACCTACCGGCAGTAATGAAATTGCAAATGCCTCGTTGAGTGCATGGTTAATGCTTTTGCTATTAGGTACGGTTTTTACCGCGTTGCCACATGCACTAATTGCGGCAAGTTTACGGCATTTACGCGCTAAAACCTTTTCGCTGATTGCCTGTATGCAGCCTTTCTACGGGGTTATTCTTGCCGTATTGCTGCTAGATGAAAACCCCAGTGGAAACACGCTATTGGGCGGTATTCTTATTACTTCTGCATCTATCTATGAAACACTCAATACCCATAAGCTGCACGGTAAGTCAGAAAAGGACAGCGACTAAATGCTTATTATTGCCCACAGGGGCGCGAGTACGCTTGCGCCTGAAAACACGCTTAAAGCATTTACGCTAGCCTTCGAGCAGCAATCTGATGGTATAGAATTCGACACCTACCAGCATGATGACGCCATTATAGTATTTCACGATAAAACCCTTGGGCGCACCACAAATGGTTCAGGATTTTTATTACAAACTTCACTGGCGGATTTAAAGCAGCTAGATGCTGGGGAAGGTGAAGTTATTCCTACCTTGGAAGAAGTGCTGGCTACCGTACCAGATGGTGCGCTGTGTAATATTGAAGTGAAGCACTTGCGCAATGCTGAAGCTTGGGTGCAAGACGTAAAGCGTGCAGTAGAAGATGCACAGATAAACCCAAATTCCCTACTTATTTCTTCGTTTAATCACCATTGGCTAGCCGAAATAAGCGCATTATGGCCACAGGTGGCCATTGGCGCATTAACCGCCACCTACGCACTTGATGCAACGTACTGTGCCCGTCAGCTTAAAGCGAAATCTATTAATATTGCGTTAGATGTGGTGAATGCTGATTTTGTAAATGCGGCGAAACAAGAAGGATTGGATGTGTATGTTTATACGGTAGACGAGCCAGAAGATATGCTTCAATTGAAGCTATGGGGCGTAACCGGTATTTTTACCAACGTGCCCGAAATTGCAAAGCGAGTTGTGGGTTAAGGGCTAAGGATTAAGAAGCTAAAACTTAGCGTTATTTATAAAGCTTTGGGCGTAAAGCTTGAGTTAAAAATTTACGCCGGTTGGCTTACAAAAGCGCCTATTCTACTTCGGTAGATAAGTGACTAGAAAATACCGTTTCTTTACAGCACTTACATTGACGGCACAAACGCATGTTAACCCAATGCCCCGCCACGATAAGTAGCGCACCCACAGCGATGGTGAACGGCTCATAGGCTTCACCAAACATGTTTTTGTTCCAATAAATTGCACCACCCGTAAACAGCAATGCCAACGGATAATAACGGCCATGATAGCGAGTGGCCCCGCCGATAAGTGCAACCGCACCAATAATTAACGATATAGTTAATATGGTTCGTTCAAACCAAATTTGGGCGAAAAACGAAGAACCGATAAGTGGCAATAATGGCACAACAACAGGTAGCGCTAGGCAATGCAACGCACACAAGCTCGACACCCAAATGCCCAGTCTGTCTAATTTTGTTGGATTGTCTTCTACCGGATTCATTTACTGTACCTTTACAACATCAAAAACTTTAAAACACGCCACTTCACACACGCTTTAATCATATGACTCTTGTCACAGAAGCTCTTGTTATAAGCGCTTTCGTGATATCACAATAGCCGCACGTGCACTGTAGCCACAGAATAACTCTGCAAGAGACGTTATAATATAACATTTTAAAGCAAATGCGAAACTTTCCCCTATGATATTTTCAATCTTTAAAAGAACGAAATGCCATAAGTGGAGATTAGAGTCGGGAAATGGCTGATTATTATTAATAATTAAATGCCGAGGTGCGAATCACGGAAAAAGTAGAAAGGAAGAAACTTATGCTTGTTGCACGAGCAAAATTAACGAGGGCTATTCATTCGGCGCAGAGGCGATTCATTCGGTGCGGAGACTATTCATTCGGCGCGGCCGCTTCAGTTTCTAACAGCGGCTTTGGATGAACCTCTTTAACCAAAGTGTTATTGGGGATGCTATTGGGGATATTAGCCACCAGTGTGAAATAATCGTTTACTGACGCTAAAGCAATTCCTTCGTTTGCCAGGCTAGGCAACGTGTGCGCTAAAAAGGTAATCGTTTCTGGGTAAGGATGTGCAATTACCACAACGGTGCCGTTTCGTTTGGCCAATCGTTTTGTGTATTCAAATTGCTTACTAAGCGATGCAACCGAGCGATCATTATCAAGAAATACCTGCCGGCTTGCATTCGGCACCCCCACTCTATCCGCTACCTGTTGCGCTGTAGTATTTACGCTAGTTCTGCTATCTACAAAGAAAAGTCCTTGGCGCTTTATCTCTTCCATAATGGTTTGCATGGCGGGCTCTTCAACCGTAAATGCACTGCCCATGTGATTATTCACTCCTACTGCGTTCGGCACACTTTTAAGCGCTGCTCTTAGCGTGTGAGTAATGGCCGCAGGATACATATCGGTAGATAACCCTAAGGGACCCATGGCTTTGCCGCTGGTCGACTGCATTGGCATGTGTAACATGACAGCGCGGCCTTGCTGCTCGGCTTTACGAGAAATTGTTTGTGCAAGAGGGGTTCGCGGTAAAATTGAAAAGGTCACTTCGCTGGGAAGCGCAAAGGCCGCCATATCTGATTTTCTGTAACCCAGATCATCAAGAATAATAATAACACGAGGATTTACCGGGATAGTCGCTGACGCCGCAGCATGACTCGTAAAACTCGTCATTATCATTAACGATAAAACACACAGACGCCAAAGCACCTTCATCTACGTTTCTTCACTTCCATTATTGATTTTATTATTTCCACGCGCACTGCTGATATTAACAACGAGATACTAAACCGAATAAGAAATAAGTCTTATAAGAACTGAGCCAGACAACAATAGTATGGCTGTATCTCGGCTCCATTGAACCAGCATTTATGCAGCATACCAATTTACAAAAAGGAAACAAGCTCTGCTCAGCTGTTCTTAGCGTGTAAAGGTTGCGTAAAGAGTGACCGCCAAGCTCAATTTCAGCTTTAATTGTCGATAAGGTTACAACGTATACTATTTATTGTGGAGTAATTATGATTTCTTCTGTTAACAGCTCAACCATGCAAGCTGGCATGCCGCCACGCCCTGAAGGCCAAGCCCTTAGCGATACACAAAAAGAGTCTGTGAGCGCTATTTTGTCATCTTACGATCCGGAAAACTTATCAAGCGAAGATGCGGCTTCTATTGTAGAGCAATTCAAAGAGGCAGGTATCGAGCCAAGTAAGTCTTTGAATTCGGCGTTAAGCAGTGCAGGTTTTGAAGGTAAAAACATTGCTGAATTAGCAGGAATGGGCAAACCACCGCCTCCTCCACCACAACAAGAAGCGTCGAATTTACCTGACAATTCCACATTTTCGATAACGGTATAACCGTAAAAAATGTTTAACTTGTCACAGTGTAGCCTGCTTATATAGCGTGCTTAGCGATCAGTTAAACCAAGCGGTGGGATTTAACGCTTTTCCCTTATGGCGTATTTCAAAATACAAATTAGGGTAATCTTGTCCGCCGCTTCTTCCTACTAAGGCAATACTTTCACCTGAAAGAATATCGTCGCCAGCTTGTTTCAACAACGCTTGGTTGTGCCCGTAAACACTCATGTAACCTTCCCCGTGATCGACAATGGCCACTAAACCAAACCCGCGAAGCCAATCGGCATAAAGTACTTTGCCCGATGCCACGCTCTTTACCGCTTCGCCTTCCGAACCATCGATAATAATGCCTTTCCAGCGCACTTGTCCTTGCCTGCGATTGCCAAAGAGTTTACGAATGTGACCTTCAACAGGCACTGACAACTTCCCCTTTAACTTGGCTAACCCATCCAGCGATACCTTAGCTCTAGCCGCAGCGCGTTCAGCAGCAATACGGGCAGCTTCAATAGCATCAAGTAACGCCTTTTCATTTGCCTGCAAGGTGGCAATTCGTCCGCTTTCACTGGCGATAGTTTTATTAAGTTTGGCTAAGGTTTGCTTTCTATCATCTTGGCGAGTGAGTAACACCCCCCGCTGACTTTCTTGTGTCTTGCGAAGGGCAAGCAAGGATTCCGCTTTTTCAGCAAGCTCTTCGGTTACCGCTTCAAGGCGAGCCACGTTGTCTCTAAATCGGGTAATTTCTTGCTGACGTGCCTTTGCCAAATATTGATAATACGTAATGACCCGTTCGAAATTACGGGCATCTTCTTGATAAAATAACATTTTGGCGTAGTCGTAATGCCCCGCCATAAACGCACTTTTCAATTGACTTGAAAGCAAGGACTGTTGCTGGCGAATAGCTTCTTTTAACCCTTCCTGCTCTTTTACAAGCACTTCTTCTTCCGCTAACACACTATTTAATTGCTGTTTGTTTTGCGCCAAGGCTTTCGCCACTTTCGCTATTTCAAGCTCTGAACGCTTGAGCACTTGCTCTAGTTCTTGTGCGCTAGCTTTGTTATTTTCTAAAACCTGCTGACGCGCTCTTAATTCAACTTGTAGTTCTGCCAGCTTCTCTTGGCTAACATCTTGCGCCTTCACGGTAGATGAGACTAACCCCATACCGAATATGACAGCAAGTAAAAAGACAATTGCGCAAAATCGTTGAATAAACATAAAAAGGTAATAGCGGCCTTTGGCGGTGTATTGGTGGCAAAAACAGATTGCAGAATTCGCCTACAATCATGATGATAGTTAGCGTATCAGTGTATCTGAGGGCTAGATTAAATCCCAGTGCAATTTGGTTGTAATATCAATCCGCTATTGTACCGCACACAATTACAAGACACGCTTGACTATTGCAGGGTGGTTTCTCGCCCGTTTTTCTATATACTTTGCACTCTTTTTATGGTCTGTAGACAAGGTTAGAAGTAATGGATCAGCTAATAGCGTTTGCCAGCGATAATATTGTACTTGCTGGTGTATGGGTTGCTTTGGTGGGCATGTTGGTGTTTAGCTACATTTCAACGTTTACCTCTTCAATCAAAGAAGTTAATACACACGAAGCCACTTTGTTAATGAATAAAGACGACGCGATTATCTTTGATACTCGCGCGGCTAAAGACTTTAAAGCGGGGCACATTTTAGGTGCTAAGCAAATAAAACCAGAAGAATTGCGCGAGAAAAACTTCGCTAAGCTTGAAAACAGCAAAGATAAACCCATTATCGTTGTATGCGCTATGGGCAATCAAGCTCGTGGTACAGCCGGTGCGATGTCAAAAGCGGGCTTCACTAATGTCAAAGTCCTTAAAGGCGGCATGAACGCGTGGCAGAGTGCAAGTTTACCGATTTCAAAATAATAGGTGATCATAGTGAGTAAAGTAGAAATTTACACCAAGGGCCATTGCCCATACTGCCATCGTGCTAAAGCACTTCTCGCACAGAAAGGTGTTGAGTTTCAAGAGTACCCTATTGATGTTCAACCAGAATTGCGTGACGTAATGATTGAGCGCGCGAATGGCGGTTGGACAGTGCCACAAATTTTCATCGACGATAAGCACGTAGGTGGCTGCGATGACATGATGGCACTAGAAGCACAGCAAAAACTAAATCCTATGCTTGGGTTAGCATAACGCGTCAGCGCGTAAAGCAACGCAATACATTAAAGTAAAACGACAATTAAACAGGAAATATCATGGCTGACGATAATCAGACTACTAACGGCGCCGCAGCAGGCGACCAAGTGCAAGCCCCTCAATTCAACATTCAGCGTATCTTCACTAAAGATATCTCTTTTGAGTCGCCAAATGCGCCAGCTATTTTCACTAAAGAGTGGAAGCCAGAAATTAAGCTAGATATTGACACTAGCACCAACAAACTAGACGAAAACGTTTACGAAGTAGTGTTGTCAGTAACCGTTACCGCCACACTTGGCGAAGAAACTGCATTCTTATGTGAAGTGCAGCAAGCCGGTATTTTTGCCATTGGTGAAATGCCTGATCAGAACAAAGCGCATACGCTAGGTTCATTCTGCCCGAACATGCTTTTCCCGTATGCACGTGAAACGATTTCAAACCTTGTGAACCGTGGAACTTTCCCTCCACTAAATTTAGCGCCAGTTAACTTCGACGCTATCTTCGCTGCTTACGTTCAAAAGCGTGCACAGCAAGCCCAAGGCGAAGCGCCTAAGATGGACGCGTAAGCACCATTATGATGAACCCGAATTCGGTTTCAGTATTAGGGGCGGGGTCGTATGGCACCGCCCTTGCTTTTTGCTTAGCCAGAAATGGTAACCCTACCTTGTTGTGGGGGCGCGACGAAAAGCATATGGAAGCGCTGGCTTCAAGCAGAGAAAACGCGCGCTATTTGCCAGGTGCTACCTTTCCTGATGCGCTTAATGTAGATGCCAATTTAGAAACGGTCATTGCCACTAGCCAAGATATTCTTGTGGTAGTGCCAAGCCACGGCTTTGCGGCAATGCTTCAAAGCATTAAGCCTTTGTTGCAGCCCAACCATAGAATTATTTGGGCAACCAAAGGGCTTGAACCTAAAACCGGCAGATTGCTTCGAGAAGTTGCAGAAGAAATTCTGGGTACTGCCTATCCGCTAGCCGTATTATCTGGCCCCACATTTGCCAAAGAAATGGTGGCAGGCTTGCCTACGGCTATTTCGTTATCGTCCACTGACGAAACCTTTGCTGACGAATTTGCCGCTAAGCTACATTGCGCGAAATCGTTTAGGGTATACAAAAACCCAGACTTCACCGGCGTACAATTAGGCGGTGCAGTGAAAAACGTGATTGCCATAGGCGCTGGTTTGGCAGATGGGTTAGGTTTTGGTGCGAATGCCCGTACCGCATTGATTACTCGTGGTCTTGCAGAGCTTACTCGTCTTGGCGTGAAGCTAGGTGCTCAGCCAGAAACCTTTATGGGCATGGCTGGCCTTGGCGACTTAGTGCTCACCTGCACCGATAACCAATCACGTAACCGTCGATTTGGCTTAGCCTTAGGCCAAGGTAAATCTGTCGACACGGCGATTGAAGAAATTGGGCAAGTGGTAGAAGGCTATCGCAACACGGAAGAAGTACATGTGTTATCGCATAAAGTCGGTGTTGAGATGCCAATCTGCGAGCAGATTTACGCGGTACTTTATCACGGTAAATCGCCAAAAGAGGCCGCATTAACCTTACTGGGTCGCGATCTTAAAAACGAAGCCTGATTAAAAATTATACAAAACTGATAAAGCGCGCAGCATCAACACTGCGCGTTTTTTTATGTCTAGCGTGCGCCGTCGTAGCCTAGTTGACGCCAGCTTTCATAAACAAAAACCGATACCGCATTCGATAAATTCATACTTCTGCTGTCGGGTAGCATTGGAATACGTACTCGCTGTTCTGGCGGTAGCGCGTCAATAACATCGTCGGGCAAACCTCTGGTCTCTGGCCCAAACAATAAAGCATCGCCTTTTTTGTATTGTGCATCGCTGTGAAATGCTTTGCCTTTGGTAGTACAAGCAAAGATTCGGCTTGGCTTTTCACTTTCAATGTAAGCTTCTAATGATGCATGACGCTTAACGTGAGCAAATTCGTGGTAATCCAGCCCTGCCCTACGTACACGCTTATCGTCCCACTCAAACCCAAGAGGCTCAATCAAATGCAGCATAAAGCCGCTATTGGCGCATAAGCGGATAATATTTCCCGTATTGGGGGGAATTTCTGGCTGGTAAAGTACGATGTCTAACATGCTGGCTCACTGTCGAAATGCTAAATTGCCACGCTTTTAAATGGCGATATGACGAACGGGCGCTCATCGCCCATTAGCGTTATTTTACGCGCTTAAAAAATCAAATACAGTAGAGAGTGCAGCATCACGAATGTCGTCCGATTCGGTAAGCACCTCATGATACGCCACAGGAATAATTTCTACCTGAGCATTGGGGAACTTAGCGGCTACGCGACGTTGGCGTTTATTCTCTATAATACTGTCGCCATCTGCACTTAAAATTAACGAGCGCGTAGTAATAGCAGCCGCATTAAGTTCAATGGTATTCATCGCGGCTTGTGCTGCCCGCAACCATTCAGTGGTTACACCACCAAGTTGAATTTGGCGCTCTTCATCATAAAGCTGGCGAAATAAGCTATAGCGATTCTTACTATGCGTAAGTTTATTTAAGGCATAAGGAAATGCAATGTAAGGCGTTTGCCCAAAGAAATAACCTGACTCACGCTTTTTCATTTTATTAATACTAAGCCCTACTTTTATAAGGCTATTGGCCAACCAATTTGGTAGTGCAGGCTTAATACCGAACATCGGGGATGCGAGTACTGCTTTGTCGAATAAGCTAGGGTCTCTTAATAGGGTTAGTGCGCCAATTGCGCCGCCCATAGAATGGCAAAGTAACTGCAACTCACCCTGTTGGCGCGGCTTCACAATATCGTTTACGAAGGTGATTAAATCATCCACGTAATCGGCGAAATCCGCCACGTATCCATGTTGAGGATCGTGAGTCATACGCCCCGATAACCCTTGCCCTCGGTGATCAAGAATAAAAACTGCAAAGCCATTTTGATACAAATCGAAAATGAGTTCTTTGTATTTTAAGTAGGACTCGATACGTCCAGAACTGATCACCACCGTGGATTTGGGGGTTTCTGGTATGCACCACGCGTAATGCACATCGATGTTATCTTTACCAACAAACTCGCCAAGGGTGACAGAAGTTTGCCAAAAAGGGTTTATTTCAGTGGCAAAGGTCGAAGCTAAGTCTTGCTCTGACGTAAACGTCCAGCTCATACAGGCATATCCTAATAGAATCGTGAGGCAGTGATAACTTGAACGCTACACGGCAATGAAAATTTATGCGCGTTAAGTGTTTTCTAACTTGCGAGGGAAGGACAGTGTGACGCTTAGGCCACCTTCTTCTCTTGTCACTGCTTTTATTGCGCCATGATGCAATTCTACAGCAGCTTTTGCAATGGATAAGCCCAAACCTACCCCACCAGAAGCTCTTTCTCTGGCTAAGGTTGCACGATAAAAAGGGGCAAATACCCGTTCGCACTCTTCACTTGATAAACCTTCACCGTCGTCGCAAACGGTCACCGACCATTCGGTGTCGGTGACGGTAAACTCAACCGTTGTTAAATAGGTGCTGTGGCGGATGGCGTTACGTAGAACATTCTCAACTGCACGGCAAAGTAAAACTTGGTCTACCAGCACGGTCAGCTTGGGTATTTCATTTATATCGAGGGCTTTATTGCTATTTGCGGCTTCAAACTGACCATCAGTAAAAATATCGCGAAACAACAGAGATAAAGAATAAGATGAGAAGGTGGTTACCCCATTTTCAGCGCGGCTTAATTCCAGCAATTGGCTCACTAAAGCTTCCATACGCTCAGCCTCTCGCTCAATACGGGCCAGCGATGCTGGGTCTACATTTTGCTGATGTGCTAAACCAAGTGCCATCTGCAGTCGAGCCAAGGGAGAACGAAGCTCGTGAGATATATCGGCCAGGAGCCGTTTTTGTCCGGTCCACATTTTCTCTAACTGACCTGCCATTGAATTGAAGTCGCGACCTAGTTGACCAAGCTCATCCTGTCGCTTCTCAGTATTATCAATTCTCGCTTCCCAGTTACCAGTAGATAATGAACGCGCAGACTTCTGCAGCCGAAGAATTGGTCGTGTGAGAGATTTCGCAAACAGCCAAGATAACAACGTCGTTGTCACTAAGGCGATACAAAGAAACAATACAAAGGGAGGAGCATTTTCACCAGGCAAATCCATTTTGGCAAAGAACAAAGCAAACCTTTTACCATCACGCTCAAAGAGCATTGGCCCAGTTATTTTTAGCGCGCCCCGATTTAGTGTGATTGGTACTTTTTGATCGACGATGCGCTCTATATCTCTTCGGTCGTCTTCACGTAAAGGCGGGCCGCCAGCAGCGATCATCCGGCCTGTGTCGACATCAACTGCGATTGCTCTTCCTCTAACGGCACGTCCATTTCTATCTAGCGCTACTCTTAGCGGCGCTTGCATGGCGCGCTCGCTAGTTATGCCGCCAAGCAAACGCTCTAAATGTTGAATTTCCTGTGGAGACGCGGTGTTTACCTGAAGTTCTTCAAAGAAGAATCGACTTCCCCAAACAGCCAGTACAGCAGTAACAATGAAGGTAGCCCAGAACCACAAAAAAAGGCGCCCCACAATGGCGCGAGCAGGGTTTATTTTACGGAAAAACGTCATTGACCAGATAGCAACATATAACCCACGCCGCGGATGGTTTTAATTTTTTCGATATTACTAATAGCGGCTATTTTTTTGCGCAAGTTACTTACGTGCATATCGATACTTCTATCAAACGCTTGAAGAGATTTACCTAATACCTTCAAACTGATTTCTTCTTTCGTCACTCGGCTTCCTGTGTTTAGCATAAGCAACCGAAGTATAGAAAATTCTGTACTGGTCAAGGTCATTTCAACCTCACCGACTTTGGCGACTTGGCTACTACTACTTAAAAATAATTCATTCACAATCAAGTCTTGTTCAATAGTACCACCGCTGTGAGTCAATGACAGTCTTCGGAATATGGCTTTTATTCGCGCTACCAACTCTCTATGATTGAACGGCTTTGGCAAGTAATCGTCTGCTCCAAGCTCTAACCCTAGAATGCGGTCGTAGTCATCACCGCGCGCCGTTAGCATAAGCACGGGTGTCGCATGACTCACTCTTAACTTCTTAAGTACATCGAAACCGTCCATTTTAGGCATCATGACATCAAGCAGAATGAGGTCGTAATGACCACCTGCCGTTGCTTCTGCTAACCCTGCTTGGCCATCATTACTGACCTGAATTTGATACCCCATGCTTGATAGATAGGTGGCTAGCATGTCAGTTAGTTCATTATCATCATCGATAATAAGAATGGACTGTAAATGAAACTCTGAACTCATGTTTTTGAAACCTACGACGGCTTGATTCATCTTTCGGATACCCAAGTATAATGCATAGAGGAATGACAACGGTTAAATACTGCGCGTTGCGTTAAAAAAACTAGGAAACGCCACAAGCGACGACCTAGCCATTCCCACACACAAACGATGGAAATGATAAGCTTTGTGACCGATAGAATCTGCGCATGGTTCAAACTTTACACAAGCTTTACAATGCGTTGACTGCTTTTGGCCGCAGAGCTAGTAAGATTCTGGGGTGCGAATACAAAGGAGACGCCCGTGAAATCAATTCTCATTGCTGGGTTATTAGCGACAACTTTTAGCCTAGCCCACAGCGCAAATGCGGCCCCTCAAGGCCCCAAAATGCGTGATCATGCTCCTGGGATGGAAATGATCAAAACCTTAAGCCGCCTTTCTCTTTCTTCAGAGCAAATGGATGAGGTGAAAAAGCTTGTTACCGCGTTTAAAGCCAATCATGAACGCCCAGACGCCTCGTCGGAGCACCCAGATAAGCCCGACCTCGCTACCCTTTCAGAAAGTGAAATTCGTAGCCTTGTTGAAACCAGGATACTGAAACAACAATCGCGTCATTTTGCTATTGCAGAACTTCGCAGTGAGATTTACAACCTGCTTTCAGCGTCGCAACGTAACATGCTAACCGAGTTTGAAGCTAAACGAGAAGCCAAACGAGAAGTCGCGCACGGTGGGAAAAGAAATACTGTCAGAAGCGCTATGCGAGGCCAGCCGCCAAGAGGACCTCGCCTGCCGTTTAAAGAACTGCAACTGACTGACGAGCAGTTAGTATCACTTGAAACCTTAAACGCCACTTTTCGTGAAACCCGCTTTCAACATAAAGTCACAATGGATGCACTCAGAAACGCTGAGCAAGCCCTTGTGCGAAGTGGCAATTTCTCCGAATCTGCATGGGATGCACTTTATGCTGAATATAAAGATGATCTCGTTAATGCAGCAATAGAAAACATGACTCATAAACAAGCCACGTTTGCAGTGCTTACCGACGCACAGCAAGCCGAGGTATTGGAGAAGCGCGAAAACGTAGACGCGCTTCGCCGTTTGTTTAGCGATAATTAAGACTACTCGCTAGAAAAAGATAACAACTTGGAACGTAAGCAAAGACGCAAACTTTAGTTTGCGTCTTTTTTTTGTACTGGCGAAACGATGTCATATAAGTGAACTGCCGATTCTGCGCCTTCAACCTTTAATACACTCACTTCATCACCTAAATGGGTAATAGCAAACTGCCCATTCTCTACCGGCAACATCACGCTCTTAGTTGGCGATAGAAGTACCGGCAACGACTGCTGTTTGTATAACTGAAAGCTATCGCCTTCGCGAATACCTTGGGCAATACCTAAATCGACAATCAACTGCTGGTTACTGGTATTAACCACCCGCGCAAAGGTAGGCTCGCAGGTAATGGCGGCAGAAATATCGGTTAGCGCAGCATTTACGGTGTTTAATACCATTCGCCCGTACTCGCTACGCCAAAATAAGCTGTTATTGGTATCCACTTGGTAGCTGTTTTCAAACTCCCAATCTGCTTCACTGTGATAACTGTCGTTATAAATGATACGTTGCCTGAAGGTATCTAGCACGAACACTTGAAGGGTAAAGTTGCGCCTAACCGCCACCTCGTCGCTGTCGAAAAAGGACTCACTTTGTGCTATTTGCTCAAACAAGCTTACATCTTTAATGTAGCCGAATAGTGCGAACTGCTGACCATAGGTATCGCGTAAGTAAGTCGATTTTTGTTGTAACTCTACGCCTGAGAGTGCTTCGGCAGACCACATATCGGCGCTAGCCATGGCTTGTGATATCTGCATGACATTAGGTGTATCCGCGGTATTTTTCAGTTGCTGCGCAAATCGTTGTGTAATGTGTTTACCAATATTATAAATACCGCCTGTGGCCGCCTGTCGTGAGTCGAGTAGGGCAAAATGAGTCACCAGTAAGCGCTTTTGAAAGCGATTGGGTTCACAATCAAACAAGGGGGTTAAATTGACATTCACCACTACCGATAGCACATTATCTTGAACACTTTCGCTAATGATTTCGACTCGCTGTATTCGGCCTGCGGTACGAAGCTCTGCTTTGCTGCTGAGTATTAACCCATCGATTAGAACATCTTCGGCGGCAATAACACTTCCGCTCTTATAAGACGCATCCGCGATAGCATTTTTAATCACCGTAGGGCGCACAGAATCTAAGTCGGCACCGGTAAAATTAAGACTTGCTTCACCTTGTACCCATATGGCCATGGCCGTGCCATGCCACATAGTTATTATTGCTATACCTAGACGAAGATAGCCTTTCATGCTTTTCACCTACTAACCGAATATTGCGAACAATTTATCTATCACAGAGCGCTCTTGATTCTCTTGCAAATCCCCAGTGCCGCTATATTCAATGAGTGCATTACCCACTTTTGAAGACACCACGGTATTGCTTTCATCAACATCTTGCTTGCGTACTTCACCTGAAAAACGAATATATTCTTTTCCTTTATTCATGGTTATCCATTTTTCCCCTGTGACCAGCAAGTTTCCTGCTGGCGTAATAGCGGTGACATAAACGGTAATGCTGCCTTGCAATGAGTTTGACTGGCTTGATTGTGCCGAACTGGTAAATTCGCTGTCCTGTTCATGGTCTACTTCAAGGTCATCGCCTTCAATTTGAATTCCCCCTACCCGCACAGTTAAAGGTTCTATATCAAAGGTGCTGTTTTTATCTTGGTTGTAATCAAGTGACTTCTCAGACTGGGTGGTCTCATCCAGCTTTATTAAAATCATATCGCCCACTTTGTACTGGCTGTGGCGCTGGTACAGCCCCATGGCAAGCTCCGGATTAAACAAAGAGCCGCTAGGAATACGAACTTGTTCAACAGAATACGCCCGCGGCGGCGCATAAGTAGGATCGCCCGGAGCAGGTTCATCAGAGGTGGGCGATATAGCGCGCTGCTCTACTTTTGGATTAGTTGGACTGCTTGCCACCACTTCTTCTTCATGTGAAACCGTTTGGGCACAGCCGGTCATTGTAAAGATTAGGGCAAGAAACACTTTCTGGCATCGAATTTTCATAATGTGCTCTGAAGGAAATAAAAAATAACGTTGATTAAGTGCCATCCATGACCCGAACAGGAGCAAGTTTAAACGAATAATTTCAACACGAAATACGTTCTTTAGTAACTTTGCAAAACCTTTACAAAACAATGATATGCCTGCGGGTATGGGGAAGTTATGGCCATTGAAACATCTACACAAGGCACAATAAATTCGTTGCTTTCAGCAGTGCCATTAGCGGGGGAAAATTCCACCTCGAATACGGCAGAGGAAGCGGCAACTACTAGCCAGTCTTTGCCGTCTATGTTTGCCGCTTTGTTGTCAAATGAAGAAGCCAGCAATGACGACACGTCAGAAACGACAGATTCACAAAGCAGCACTACCACAAGTCAATTTGATACCAGCTTGTTGTCGAACCTTGTCACCGATGACGCTATTAGTCTAATGCAAAACCAATTGCTTGGTGCGCTACAAAATAATGTCTTCGCGGCACTTACTGCGGCAGCATCAACGTCTTCTACCGACACTGCAACACAAGCATCAAGCAGCGCTGCCACTTCAACTACCACTTCAACTTCTGTTGAAGCAGCAACGACTGCAACCGAAACAACCTCGATGTTCGATAACATGATGACATCGGCATTCGGTGAGGACGGACTGGGGCTGCAAGACGGATTCGACGCGCTCAACATTGTGAACCATTTGCCGGTAGTGTCTGATATTTATGAGGCGACGACATCAAGCCATATTGCAGCGGCATCCAGTATGGCAGGCAGCTTCTTATATGGCGGACTCGGTGGTTTGCTTTATAACGCCGTCGACCTAACCGTAGAGGGGCTTACCGGTAAGAGTATCTCAAATAATTTATGGGATGCGGGCAAACAAATAATTAATGGCAATGCCACCACTGAAAGCACAGGTGAAAATAGCCTAATGATAGATGCGGCCGATGGCGAGACATCATCAACACCTGCTAGTGACGTTTATGAATTTGTACGTCGACAAGCTGGGGGTTAAGGGGTTACGCAAACTTTGGGGAGGTAACGTACGAGAGCTATTAGCGGCGGCTAGCGCCGCCACGCTTAAAAATTGGGTTTGATTGGTTTGTATTCAGACGATAAGAAAAGCGGAGATGTTACCATTAAATCGGCGGTGGCTGGTGTACATGCCACTGGCACATTCCACACTGAACATAATCGCAATAGTGCGCGAACATCAGGATCGTGAGGCGCTGCATTTAATGGATCCCAAAAGAAAAACAGCGCATCAAGCCTGTTTTCAGCGATTAATGCACCAATTTGCTGATCGCCGCCAAGTGGTCCACTTTTAAACCGTTTTACTTCTAATCCAGTTTCGTCACTGATGAGCCCGCCCGTAGTGCCAGTTGCCACTAGGTCACATTGCTTCATTATTTCGATGTGATTATGTACCCATGCAAGTAATTCGGGCTTTTTATGATCGTGAGCCACCAGCGCAACGGTAAGTTTACTCATACTTAGAAATTCCACCTGTCGATTGTTTAACCATGCTTAATCTGTATCATCGCCGATTTATGCGATAATTAGTATAAATATTCAGTTTTATACACTCAATTGTCAACATTATGTCATATCTCAGTGGCTACTATAGGTAAAACTCTTACCCATCTGTTTATTGGTATATCTGTAGCGCTCAAGACCAAAAATATTTATACATTTTTATTGCATAAATATTCCATATAAGTAAACTAGTCGACGGTTAAGGCATCCATCCCATTTTTAGGGTTGATACAGACACAGGAAGCACTGATGACACAACCAACTCTCGTTCGTGGTAGTAATACTGGGAACGTCAATGAGTTAACCACTCCCCTGGATAGCTGCACATTGCATTGCTTGCGACGACGAATGTCTGCGATTATGCTTTTTCGGTAGCACACTTTTTACCTTTGTAATGTGGTAGCGGTTAGGCAATGCATTTCGCCAAATCAGTTTACAAAGGTAAAAAGTGATTTTTTTCTCCATTTATTGAATTTCTCATTATGTATAACGTATCGATTATTGGTGCCAGTGGTTACACCGGCGCACAGCTAGTTCAATTAGTTCATCAACATCCTGCTTTGTCGCTTGAGGGTACTTATGTTTCAGAAAACAGTGCCGATGCGGGAAAAAACATTGCGGCTCTTCATGGCAACCTAGCACACCTCAACTATACGTTGACGCCTATTAGTAATGACATATTAGTAGAGTTGGCGACGGAGATGGACTTCGTATTACTGGCCACGCCACATGAAGCCAGCCACGATTGGATGGAAACCTTGTCTGCGGGCAAAGCAAAAATACTCGACTTATCTGGTGCGTTTAGAATTAAAGATACCCAAGTCTTTGAGCAGTTTTATGGTTTCCCTCATACCGCAACAACAAGTTTGAAAAAAGCGATATACGGGCTGGCTGAATGGTACGAAGACGATATTGCACAAGCCGATATTATTGCCGTACCTGGCTGCTACCCAACTGCGAGTTTGTCAGCGCTAAAACCTTTGGCTGCGAGTGGCCTATTAGATGATGCGGTTCGCCCTGTGATCAATGCGGTATCGGGTGTATCCGGTGCCGGCCGAAAAGCCAGCCTAACGTCAAGCTTCTATGAAGTGAGCTTGCAAGCTTATGGTGTGCTCGGTCATCGCCATACGCCAGAAATTGAAGCTTATTTAGCGACACCGGTTATATTTACACCTCATTTAGGCAACTTTAAACGGGGCATACTTGCCACTGTTACCGTTAAGCTTAATCAAGGAGTGACTAGCGCTCAACTAGATGCTGCATTTACCGAAGCTTATGCTAATGCGCCAATAGTAAGGTTACGTGCTAGCTTCCCCAAAATTGACGATGTGGCGCATACGCCTTTTGTTGATTTACACTGGAAGTTTGATGAAGCATCTGGTTATGCAGTTATTACGGCTGCTATCGACAACGTCATGAAGGGGGCAGCATCGCAGGCAATTCAATGCCTTAATATTATGACTGCCCAACCGGTTGAAACAGGACTCGTGCAATAATGAACAGTTCACCTGTAGTAATTAAAGTAGGTGGCGCGTTGCTAGACGACGCAGCCGCAATGCAAAAGCTATTTTTAAGCATTAAACAAGTTAGCGAATCGCGCCCTGTTACCGTGGTTCACGGTGGCGGCCCTTTGGTTGAAACCCTGATGGCAAGTTTAGGTTTAGCAAGCACCAAAATTGATGGTCTTCGGGTAACGCCTGATGAACATATGCCTTTTATCTGTGGTGCGTTGGCGGGAGCGGCAAACAAACAACTATGTGCTGCGGCGATTGCCTCAGGATTAACGCCCGTCGGCCTTTCTTTACTTGATGGCAATATGGTAGTGTGCCAACCGATGGCACAGAAGTATGGCGCTGTAGGTATTCCTTCAACTGCCGATGCTTCTTTCCTTAAGAGTGCGCTAGCGCAAGCCACCTTGCCGATAATAAGCTCAATTGGCAGCAGCCCTGAAGGGCGTTTATTAAATATAAACGCAGATCAAGCCGCCACTGTCGTTGCCGAGTTGCTTGATGCTGAATTGCTGTTGTTATCGAACGTTGATGGCGTACTTGATGCTGATAAGCAGCTCATTGAAGTGCTTAATCAAGACTCAATTGCCGAGCTTGCTCAAGCTGGGGTAATTACTGATGGTATGAAAGTTAAGGTAGATGCCGCGTTGCAGTCTGCCAATACCCTTGGACTCCCCGTTTATATTGCTAGCTGGACAGCTGACATTACTGACATTTTAACTAAGATTACGGGCACGCAGGTATTACCTACATCGCAAGCACCGGAACATGGCGTACTAGGAGACGCATTATGAAACAAGACCTACTGACTTTTTCCAATTGGACACCCGAAGCAATGCATAAGTTGTTGAATTTGGCTCTTGAAATTAAACAATCACCTTCAAGCTACAGCAATGTATTAGCCGGAAAATCGGTAGTCGCCTTGTTCGAAAAGCCATCTTTGCGTACCCGTGTCAGCTTCGATATTGGTATTAACCGCTTAGGCGGCCACATGGTGTATTTAGACAGCCAAAGCGGAAAGCTTGCTGGCCGTGAAGACGCGGTTGATATGGCGGCTAATCTTGCATGCTGGGCTGATGCTATTGTTGCTCGTGTATTTTCTCACAGCACACTAGAGCAGTTTTCTGCTGCCTCTAAAGTACCTGTAGTCAACGCACTGTGTGATAAGTATCACCCTTGTCAGGCATTGGCCGATTATCTCACCGTATTTGAACGTTTCGGTAAGACCCAAGGCCTTACCATGGCATACATTGGAGATGGCAATAATGTAACCCACTCTTTGTTAATTGCAGGCGCGTTACTAGGCTGTAATCAAGTAGTGGTTACGCCAGAAGGTCACGAATGTGATGCCGAGATTGTTGCGCATGCTAAAAAGCTTGCTGAGCAAACTGGCGCGACTATTGTAGAAAGCTATGATGTTAGCGCTGCAAACGGTGCAGATGTCATCTACGCTGATACCTGGTTGTCCATGGGTGACGAAACACCGCTGGCTGATATCAAAGCGAAGTTTATGCCTTACCAGGTGAATGAAGCGCTAATGGAATCTACCGGTGCAAGCTATGTTATGCACTGCCAGCCAGCCCACCGCGACCTAGAAATTACAGGCTCGTTGATTGATAGCGACAAGTCGTTATTGATGCAACAAGCCGAAAATAGAATGCATGGCCAAAACGCCATTCTCACTCAATTATTAAGTGCCTAAGAGGACTCTTTTAGATGCAAAACGTAAAGAAAATCGTACTCGCCTATTCAGGCGGTCTTGACACTTCAGCCATCATTCCATGGCTTAAAGAAAACTATAACTGCGAAGTCGTTGCCTTTGCGGCCGATGTCGGCCAAGGCGACGAAGAGCTTGAAGGCTTACACGAGAAAGCGATTGCTTCTGGTGCTAGCGAATGTCACATCGTTGACCTAAAAGAAGAGTTCGTACGCGAATATATCTACCCAACGATTAAAACGGGTGCGGTATATGAAGGTGAATACCTACTTGGTACGTCTATGGCGCGCCCTGTTATTGCCAAAGCACAAGTAGAAATCGCCTTAAAAGTTGGCGCTGATGCACTTTGTCACGGTTGTACGGGTAAAGGTAACGACCAAGTACGTTTTGAAAGTACATTTGCGGCCCTTGCTCCACAGCTTACGGTAATTGCGCCATGGCGTGAGTGGGACATGGTATCTCGTGAAGACTTATTAGCTTATTTAGCTGAACGTAATATCGAAACTACAGCGTCTGCTACCAAAATCTACAGCCGCGATGCAAACGCATGGCATATTTCTCACGAAGGTGGGGAATTAGAAGATCCATGGCAAGAGCCTACTAAGCAAATCTGGACGATGACGGTTGACCCAGAAGATGCACCAGATGCGCCAGAGCGCGTCACGCTTTCTTTCAACGAAGGTGAACTTACTCACGTTGACGGTGAAGCCTTATCGCCTTACCAAGCATTAGTTAAGCTAAACACAGTGGCAGCTGCACACGGTGTTGGCCGTATCGATATTGTTGAAAACCGTTTGGTTGGCATGAAGTCTCGTGGTTGTTATGAAACACCAGGGGGCACGGTAATGCTTAAAGCATACAAAGCCCTTGAAACGATGGTGCTTGATAAAGCCGCGCTTAAATATCGTGAGCAAATTGGCCTTGAGTTCTCGCACGTAATGTACGACGGCCGTTGGTTCACTGCCTTAAATGATGCCCTACTAGCGGGCGCAGAATCTTTCGCTAAGAAAGTGACTGGCGACATCGTAGTGAAACTTTATAAAGGTCAGGCGACCGTTACACAACGCCGCTCACCTAACAGCCTTTACTCTGAAGATTTTGCTACCTTTGGTGCAGATGACGTTTACGACCAAAAACACGCTGAAGGCTTTATTCGCCTGTTCAGCCTTTCAAGTCGTATTGCTGCATTAAAAAATCAAGGTTAAGGAGTAACACATGGCATTGTGGGGTGGTCGATTCGAATCAGGCGCTAGTAGCATGTTCAAGCAGGTTAACGATTCGTTGCCGTTTGACCAAGTGATGGCAAGCCAAGATATTCAAGGCTCTATTAGCTGGTCTCGTGCACTGCAAAAAGCAGGTGTACTAACCACAGACGAACAAGCACAACTTGAAGGTGCACTTAGCGATTTAAAAGCGAAAGCTGACGCGGGTGAACTAGACTTCAACGCTTCTAGCGAAGAAGACATTCATAGCTTTGTTGAGTCTGCACTTATTGAGCAACTTGGTGACATTGGTCGTAAATTACATACGGGCCGAAGCCGTAACGATCAGGTAGCTACAGATTTTCGCTTGTGGGTACGTGAGCATATTGCGTCACTTCGTAGCGATGTAGTGGCCGTTATTCGCTCACTCCTTAATGCCGCAAGTCGTCACCAGGAAGCCATTATTCCTGGTTACACCCACTTGCAACGTGCTCAGCCTATACACTTCGCTCACTGGTGCTTAGCGTATGTTGAAATGTTCAAGCGCGATTTAAGCCGCTTAGACGATTTAAAAGTACGTATGAACCAGTGCCCTCTAGGCTCTGGTGCGTTGGCTGGTACAACTTACCCGGTTGATCGTCATGCTATTGCCGAAGAACTGGGATTTGACTCTCCGTGCTTAAACAGCCTTGATGCTGTTTCAGATAGAGATTTCGTACTAGAGCTATTGTTTGTCGCGAGTACCAGCATGATGCACTTGTCTCGCGTGGCTGAAGACATGATTTTCTATAACTCTGGTGAAGCGGGCTTCTTGCAACTTGGCGATAGCGTAACCTCTGGTTCTTCACTCATGCCTCAGAAGAAAAACCCTGACGCATTAGAGCTTATGCGCGGCAAATGTGGCCGTGTATTCGGTTCACTACAAGCCTTGCTTGTGACTATGAAGGGCTTACCACTTGCGTACAACAAAGATATGCAAGAAGACAAAGAAGGCGCTATCGACACGGTAAATCAATGGCATATTTGTTTGTGTATTGCTACCGAGGTGCTCGATTCATTGCAACTTAATGAAGACCGTTGCCGTGAAGCTGCCACACAAGGCTTTGCTAACGCGACTGAGCTTGCCGACTACTTAGTAGGTAAAGGTATTCCGTTTAGAACGGGTCATGATATTGCCGGTAAAGTGGTGCTAGAGGCCATTGAAGCAGGCTGTGCGATTGAAGATTTACCATTAGAAAGCTTGCAAGCAGTATGCGATAAAATTGAAGACGATGTTTATACCGTATTGCAATTAGAGTACGGCGTAAATCAGCGCAATATACTAGGTGGCACTAGCAAAGAAACAGTGACTAAAGCACTGTATCAAGAGCTAGAAAACCTAGATAAGCAAGGGTAATCACATGGTGCTTGCCCATCATGACGGCGTTAAACTTTTCAGAAGTTCACTGCCATATATCAATGCTCATCAAGGGAAAACCTTTGTTTTGATGTTCGGTGGCGAAGCCATTGAACATCAAAACTTCCCCAATATTATTCATGACATTGCCCTGCTGAATACCTTGGGTGTTCGCGTGGTAGTGGTGCATGGTGCACGGCCGCAGATTGATCAACGTGTTGCGCTTCGCAATATTGAAGGTCGATTTGAACATGGCGTGCGTATTACCGATAAGCAAACCCTAGAGTGCGTTAAAGATGCCGCAGGCTCTGTGCGCTCACAGGTAGAAGCCTTACTTACCATGGGACTACCTAATTCACCGATGCACGGCGCACAAATTCGCGTGTGCTCAGGTAACTTGGTCGTTGCTAAGCCTATGGGCGTAAGAAACGGTATTGATTTTGAGAATACCGGCATGGTGCGTCGAATAGATACCACGGGTATTAATGACCACCTGAACGATGGCTCTATTGTGCTGCTCTCCCCTATGGGGTATTCCGCTACAGGGGAAGTATTTAATCTTTCCCATGAAGATGTAGCAACCCAAGCGGCCATTGCCCTTAAAGCTGACAAGCTTATTGTTTTCTCTAACTTAGACGGTATTTACAATAGTGAAGAAAAGTTACTTCGCACTATTGAGCGCCCTCAGTTAGAACAGCTTATTTTAAGCGGTAATATTACTACTGAAGATACGGTGTTAAAGGCGTTAACCACCAGCGTAGCAGCTGGTATACCTCGTGCGCACTGCATTAGTTACGAGAAAGACGGCGCGTTGCTGCAAGAGCTATTCACCCGCGATGGTACAGGCTCGCTGGTAATGGAGCACCACTACGAACAACTTCGTGCCGCGACTATTGACGATGTGGGCGGCATTTTAAAGCTCATTAAACCGCTAGAAGAAAGTGGTGTGTTGGTAAAACGCTCACGTGAACGCTTAGAAAGTGAAATCAATCAGTTTATTGTGATTGTTCGCGATGGCATGATCATCGCGTGCGCGGCACTTTACCTTTACCCCGAAGATGGCTGTGCTGAGTTAGCCTGTGTGGCTACCCACCCTGATTATCGTGGTAAAAATCGTGGTGAGCGAATTTTAGATGAAGTTAAAATACGCGCCCGCGAAGCGGATATCAATCGTGTATTCGTACTTACCACAGTGACTGCACACTGGTTCTTAGAGCAAGGTTTTGAACACGCAGATATTAGTGCTCTGCCTGAAGTGAAAAAAGAACTTTATAACTTTCAGCGAAACTCTAAAGTGTTCACCTTAAACATTTAGTAAAGTTATAGCGCGCTAAAGTGTTAGCGCGCCGTTTTTTAACACAGAAAATTACTAATAACTATCAGTTATTTAAAACAATATTCTCGACAAACAGGCTAGGCTGAGATAACGTTGACGATAGAATAATTACTCGGTTATATGTAGTGTTTAATCGTTGCAGTACGTTACTCAAACGTTATCTTCTTCTTGATGTAGAGCATGTTCGCGCCCCAGACGCTGATACATGGAAGCTTAGCGTGCTGCGAATTATCCTTCTTATCGGTGTTACCCTAACTTCAGCCATCGTACTGCACTCTTCTTATGCTGCCTATCAAAAGGGCATGTATTACGTGTTGTATCTTACCATCGGCTTTTCAGCATTACTTTACGCCACACTGGGGCTTCGTAAAGGTCAAATAAAACTCGCGTCAGCCAGCCTTACCCTCACTATTGTATTAGCCGGGCTGTGCATACTTTTCTTCACGATAGATATTGCCTCGGCTCGTTACGGCTTACTATTTTTCTTCACGCTTCCCATTATTTTACGGCTATTTTATGGCAATAAAGCTGCCATAATCGGCATGTTTTTGAACCTCATTCCTTTTGCGGTACTAATAAACAACCAGCCAATTGCTCCACTTTTCGGCATCGACATCACGTTACCCGACACTCACACCTATTTAAGTTCGCTAATATTCATGTTTTTTAATTTTTGCCTTCCCATGGCAGTGATTCGCGTGATGACATCATTGGAAAGTCAGTCATCGTTAAACTTGAAGCAAACGAAAAAGATGGAAAAACTGGTAAGTCGCTATCAAGAAATTTTTAACAACGGCGGCACCCCTTCCCTTTTTTGTGATCAGCAAGGGAAGATATTGCAAGCTAACAAAAGCGCCCGAAAACTGATTAATCAATTACCGGAACCCTGCCATTATATTCATCAACTTTTTGAGCTAAATGAGCCGCTAAGTGCAGGTCATCGGCAAAAGACACATATATCGGGCAATCCACAGGCCACCTTCGAGCTTCAATCAGCTAGCCTTCAGCACCACAAAAAACAATTGATCCATTGCTTCGACGTATCTGAGGCAACGGAACATGACCGCAAGTTTGACGCTTTTAAACGCCAGCATTTTGAAAAGCATTATTACGATGAGCTCACCGGCCTGCGAAACCACCATTATTGGAATTGCAGTATTAATCAGCCCGTTCCCGCAAACACACACGCGGTCATGCTAAAACTTGCGAATTTACGTGACATTAATTTGCAGTATGGTTACACCCAAGGTGATAAAGCATTGGCCAGATGTGCGGCGCAGATACAAAGTGTGCTGCCCGCATCGGTGAACGTATATCGATTACCTGGCGCTAGATTTCTGGTCTCAAGTCAACATGACTCCCGCAAGTCCAAAGACTTTAATACTTGGCTTCGGAATAAGCTTCCCCGCACTATTCAGATTGATGACAATTTCGTAAAGCGAACTCAAACACTAAACTGGTTGGGCGGTTTTGTACAAGTAAACACCCCCAAGTCGCCCTCTCAGGTTACTGAGTCTTGTGCCATTGCCTTAAGCCAAGCCAGTAGCGACAAAGATTTCAGTCAGTTCGATAGCAATGTAGTAAAGCTTATTCGAAAAGACACGCAACACAGAGACAAGGTAAAGCGGTTACTCGACAACCGCTGTTTAGCGTTATGGCTACAACCTCAGGTTTCAATTGATAATGCAATTGTAGGTTTTGAAGTGCTTGCTAGGCTCAAAGATGATGAAGAAAATAAGATACTTCACCCTTATCAATTTCTTCCTGTTATTGAAAAGAACAACTGGCACATTCTCTTTACCCAAAAAGTGCTTGATAACACTATTGAGCTTATTGAAAACTGGCCAAGCAGTATTCCGCCAGTTCCTGTGGCTATAAATTTATCGGGCCCTGAACTCCTCAGTGATTTGTTCTACGAAAAATTACTGCGCCGCTATTCAGAGAGCGCATTTTTACGAGATCGCCTGAAACTGGAATTGACAGAAACGTCGGTATTGGCGAGCCACCAAGAAACAAAACGCAGGCTAACTTCATTGGCCAATGTGGGCGCGACTATTATTATTGATGATTTTGGAACTGGCCATGCGTCACTGTCGCAACTTATCGATATGTCTGCATCGGTGTTGAAAGTAGATAGAGAATTCATAGACCGGATAGATAGCTCAGAACGTCACCGTAAGATTGTTCAAATGACAATAGAGTTGGCAAAAAGCCTAGATATGCAGACCATTGCTGAAGGAGTAGAAACTCAAGCTCAGCTTAACTTACTTGTCGACATGGGCTTCACACTTTTCCAAGGGTATCTGTACGGAAAACCAGCCCCAATTGAAGCATGGCAGGGAATGGACAAGGCTATTACTGTAGGAAAACCTGCCGTTTAATAACAGTCTATAACAAATTTAAATACCTATTCTCTTGCATTTTCAAGCACTCCTCGCTTTACTGGTAAGACCAGAAGAGCGAGAATGATAGATGATCAAAGATATCAGCGTTACCTGTGAAGACAGTACTCACTTAACCGCAACACTCTACACACCGAAACGCGCTATTAAAGGCGCAGTAATGATAGCGCCTGCCACGGGAATTAAGCGTCAGTTTTACGCGGCGTTTGCTAACTATCTTTGTGAGCAGGGTTTTGGTGTGATTACATTTGATAACCGGGGTATTGCTGAATCGTTAAAAGGTAAGATTAAACACAGTAAAGCGTCGCTAGTCACCTGGGGGCAACAAGATATGCCCGCCGTTTTAGAAACCCTAAAAATACACTTCCCTAAGACCCAATATTTTTTAGTTGGCCATAGCGCAGGTGGGCAACTTTTAGGGCTAATGCCAAACGTTAACGACCTTACTGCATTTTGTAACTTCGGTAGCTCTTCAGGCAGCTTACGTAACATGCGAGCAGGTTACTTGCTCAAAGCGCACTTTTTCATGAATTTCTATATCCCTTTGAACAACTTACTTTTCGGGCACACTAAGTCTCACTTAGTCGGCATGGGTGAGCCCTTGCCTAAAGGCGTAAGCAGGCAGTGGCAAAAGTGGTGTAATGGTCAAGGGTATGTGAAGGAAGCCTTTGGTAAAGAAGTACTCAGGCACTGGTATGATGATATACGCCTGCCATCTAAATGGATATTGGCCACCGATGATGACATAGCAAACTTGTCGAATGTGAAAGACATGATTAGTGTTTTTCCAGAGCTCGAAGCGGATATTCGTCTGCTCAACCCCGATGACTATAACCTTGCAGAGATAGGCCACATGAAGTTTTTCTCAAGAAAATGTCAGGCATTGTGGCCTGAGGTTAGTGATTTTCTATCATCACATAATGTATTGTCCGCGTCCGAGACTCAATCCCCTGTAATATGAACCCAGTCTCTGCAGTATAATTTCCACAGAGACTGGGATTAAGCTTATCTAGTCGCAACTATCTGGGCTGGTGTGATTACCAAGGGACTAGGCTTGATCTCACAAAAATAGAACTATTAGGGGCTATAAACTAGCCCCTCGCTGGCAGGCACAAGCCCATTGCAAATCGACTCAAAATCGCTCGCTAGGCTGTCAATACTACGTTGGTTTTTGACCGTTAACCACGACGCCGTCCACATCATAGCTTCTTTAACAAAAGCCCCGCTCCTAGCGTGAAACACACTCGCACCTAACTCAGCCATTCTGGTTTGAATATGTGCAGGGGCAAAGAAAAACTCATCTTCCTTATCAGAGGTCTCCAAAGTGTTTGATGAGGCCTCATCGGCTTTAGCATCTTGCCAATGGGTTAATCCCACTTGCACATAGCGCATTAGATCATCACCAAGCCTATTCTTAAGCCGCAGCTTTATCTTATTGTTGCCTGACATATCTACTACAATGCTGGATTTGCTGGCGATGTCATCTAGGTTGTCGTAACAAACCACTTGATGGTAAACATCTAGTCCTTCAACAAACTTTTGGCTTTTACCTGAAGTCACACCTACTACGTGATAGTCATCTTTTCTAAGGGCATAAGCCAACCCTAAACTGGTTTTGCTTGATGCGCTTAATACAATCACTTGTTTAGGTTTAGGCATATTGCACTGGTCAATTAAATCCCACAGACAATAAGACGTAATATATAAAGGCCAAAGTAACATTTGCAGACTTTCGCGGTGTGTTTGCATTTCGTCAGCATGACTATCTAACGGGCGATACAGATTATATCCCTGTGGTAACGGCCTTCTATGCGCGCTGGTATCAATCAAGTTGTTTTGAGCAAAGGTGACAGAGTCCATATGAAGGTGTGTTGCAGGCGGGAAATACCCAAAATAGCGACTGCCTACGTCCACACCTTCTACACTAGATGCTGTTACCTTCCCTATTCCCCATACCGGAATAACGCCCCAATTTTCTTCGTTATTGTTTTTAGTTGAATGACTATTGATAGGTGGGAAAAACTGCCAATAGCCAAGCTTATCGCCCATCATAAAGTAGGTGAGATTATTAGCAGTAAACGCAAAGCGCTCGACCTCAAAGGTCACCCCTGCTTGGGTTAAGGGTAAGTCTTCACTTTGCACTACACGGTATTTACTTAACTCTTTTTTATTAACTTGAAACTGTTTCACAGCCTTCTCCCTTATTAGCTAAGACGCTAGTTTTCCACTTGCTTTTAACCCATGCATGTATTCCATGAGTTTTCCCATAGCAGGTTGCGAGGCTGCTTTTAGACGCCCTAGCACTTGTAGTTTCGACATATCGTCTTTGGCCACACCATGAACAATTTTTGAAAAACCATCGAGCCTGCAATTGTGGATCCATGCACGAAGCTCAGGCTGCTCCCCCCAAATATGCATATTTCGCAGCATTGCTGCTGTCATAGGTACCCAATCAATATCACGATTAGGCAACGGGACAACTTGCGTCAGTTTCTGCTTTGTAGCTTCATCATCGTAGGCCGCCTCAACGTGCGCAATTAACGCTGCACTGAACACCGGCTGGTAAGCTCGCACGGTTTGCGGCGTAATAGTATTGCCTTCAAAAACAGGCTTTATCTCTAAATTGGTGAGTGCTGACGCCGAACAGTCCACCACCAATGCATCTTCTGGCATTGCCCACTGAGCATCCTTAAATGTAAGCGCCTCTTTTCCCACATGCGTTACTCTGCCATGGCGAATTATATTAGGTAAGGTTTGCAGCGCTGCCAGCTCGGCTTCACTTACCGTTGCACCATGGAACATTGCGGGCCTAACGTCTTTATCAATACGCAACATGACGCCCTTTTCCTCTAATTTATCGAACATGTCATCGATAGAGGTCGACTGTGCAATGGCTTCCATTTGGTTAGCTTGTGCGCCAATGGTATCGAAGAAAAAATCACTGAGTGGCTGGGTGTTTTTTCTATTTAGCAGCCATGCGTCACGAGATACCACCCAATGAATGTTTTCAGGATTTACAAAGTTGCTAAGCAACCATAAACACGTGTCAATCCCCGTTTTACCGCCGCCTATGACCACATAGTTTTTATGACCTCGTACTCGTTGGGTTAAGGTATTTACCGGTGTAAAATCAACCTCGTCGTCAAGGGTAAAACTGGGCTTGTGGGTAATAGGAATACTGGTTTTTAAGTAGGTCGCATCCACGATTTTTTTGTTGACAGTAACGTCGTAAGTTTTACCGCCAGTGATATTGGTAAATTTGCCGTCGCCTTCGTATTGGCTGAGGGGAAAGTATTGAACGCGCCCCGAAGGCAAAAAGGTTTCTTGCATGACTGAATCGAAGTAAGCACTCACCTCAGCACCAGAAGCTAAGCCCATCAAGCCCTCATTCATTCCTGTTTTATCAATCACTCCGCGATTTAGCTCTCGTGAACAAACACCATAGAAAGCAGAAGGCTGATGTAAGGTGACAAAAGGGTAAGCTAAGTTCCAATGGCCGCCAGGCTTGGCATATTTATCGACTATGATAATGCTGGCATCGGTTTCCCTGAGTAGTACATCGGCAAACGCCATACCTACCGCCCCACTTCCCACAATCAAATAATCGCAAGTTAATTGTTCTGCTTTCATATACTATGTCCTTTATGTATAAACCTGCCTGCTCGCGGGTTTAATAAATGTAGTCACGCTAATCGACAATCTAATGGAACGATTGAATATAACGCCGTTATATTGCGCAACATGTAAATTCAATGTAAATGAAAAAAGATACTCGTCAGAAAATTTTAGAAGCTGCTTCAACCTTGTTTTTAAAGGGCGGAACTCACGCTCTTAGCGTTCGCGCTATTGCTGAAGGTGCAAGCATGTCTACAATTGGCATTTACAGCCATTTCAAAGGGAAGCAAGGAATTCTTGATGCCTTGTATATTGAAGGCTTTACGCTTGTCGATGAGATGATGAAGCAGTCTGAGGGTAATACCCCGGCAGATAGGTTGCTTAATGCCTGTGAACACGTACTTCAATTCTCAGAAGCACATGCAGCACATTACAATTTGATTTTTGGCTCTAACTTAAAAGACTACGCCCCGAGTGAAGACGCACTTGCTGCTGGAGAAAAGGCATTTATCACCTTAACTAAAGTAGTATCAGCGATAATTAAAAAAGAGATTGCTGTAGAAGAGCGTCAAGATATAGCCATGCAGATTTGGGCGCTGTGTCATGGTTATATCAGTTTAAACCAACATGAAATTCGCAATAGAATAAATTGGGTAGACTGGAAAGCACGGGCGTTAAATGCTATTCGCTTACATGTTTACGCGTTGGTTGCTGCGCACAACAGTCACTCATAAAAAGAGCACAAAGCAGCAACACATTAACCGGCCTATCACGAGTAGGTACGAAATAGGCGGCGGTTTATATGTTGCTAACTTATGCAGTGATCGAGGCTTATTTCGCTTCGTTTAGCGCATCATCGATGTCTTTCGCGCTGTGCCTATCTTTAAGCTGCGCATCGCCCCACGTACGATTAACAATCACGCCGCGCTGAACTGCAGGACGGGCTCCAACCTCAGTAGCCCAGCGTAGAACATGCTTGTAGTCATTAACTTGCAAGAAAGTGGCTGCGTCATAAAGATTACCGAGTACCAGATTGCCGTACCATGGCCAAATAGCCATATCAGCAATACTGTATTCCTCACCGGCAAAATAGGTATTTTTGGCGAGATGTTTGTCTAGCACGTCCAGCTCTCGCTTCACTTCCATGGTAAAACGGTTAATAGGATATTCCATTGGGTACGGCGCATAACTGTAAAAGTGCCCAAACCCGCCGCCCAAATAAGGCGCTGAACCTACTTGCCAAAATAACCAATTGAAACATTCCACTTTTGCAGCAGGGTCGTTAGGAATAAACACATTAAACTTATCCGCTAAATAACGAAGTATTGACCCCGATTCAAATAGCTTTGTTTCCGGTGTCGTCGATGTATCTACCATGGCAGGAATTTTTGAATTTGGGTTTATATCAACGAAGCCAGATGAAAATTGATCACCTTCGCCGATATTCACCAACCACGCATCGTAATCAGCGTCAGCAATACCTGCGGCTAAGAGCTCTTCCAACATGATCGTGACTTTTTGTCCATTGGGCGTTGCTAAAGAATATAGTTGAAGTGGATGCTGGCCTACGGAGCGTTCTTGCTCATGAGTGGCTCCCGACACTGGTCGATTGATGCTAGCCCACTTGTTACCGTCACCTTCATTTTGGCTCCATACTTTGGGCGGCGTATAGGTATTACTGTCAGACATATCAGATCCTTTTCTATTGCATTAGCATGATTATAAATTTGATGTGTGTGCTGAATAGGGAATTACAAGGGATAGGCTAAATGATATACGACCAAGCGCTTCTCGCTGGGACAATTCGCAAAGAAGGCAGAGTAAAATCGTTTTAAAGCGTATTTTAAACTGCCCCCGCGTTAATAAAAGGCGCGCAATCCATTGCCCGCAAACTGTGTGGTTATTCGGTGCGTGCTGTTAAATAGCGTATTCGCTATAACTAGCATCACCAATAACCGAAATCTCTAATAAGTACTATTCCTAGCAAGTACTAGTAGCCGTTTGAAAAAACCTAGTCTTGTTCCAAGGAGGACAGTGCATCAAGCAACATGCACGTATTGAAATCGTTCGTCATGAGCTCGTTTGACACAAGCTCATTAGCAAAAATGGTTTTGGTAAAGTTCCTTACTATTGCAAACATACGCTTCCTCCCTGTGGGTATTGCTTTGAGGCGCAATACCGATGCTGCCATTGCTTCACGCTTAACCTTGATTAAGCAGCATTTGTGCCACCACAACAAATGCACAAATATCAATAACTTACCCAAAATCATGGAGCAGGTGGAATAAGAGACGCTGAGAAAATGTTGCACTCTCGCAACACTTTTTTACTGACTAAGCAAATAGAGGGAATGTGGGGCTAAAGCATGGAGTGAATAAAAGAATGCGTCAGAGCGAGTAAACCTAACAGCAGGGATAAAAAAAGCAGCCCTAGGGCTGCTCTTATAGACTTTTATTAACGCTTACATAAACGCGCAGGTTTAAATGCTAACGCGCTTGTATGGTCTGTATTCAGCTTTCCAGAAATTACGCTCAATATGGTCATTCAACGCATCGTCTGACAAGTCAAGGGCAAGCCCTTGCGCCATTGCAACCTTACCTACTTCAAACGCTATTTTACGGCTAAGCTCAGCAATAGCACCGAGTGGTGGCAATAAGGAACCCTCGCCGGTGTTTACCAAAGGCGACGCATCTGCAAGTGCGTTACTTGCAGCCATCAGCATTTCATCACTGATTAATTTTGCTTTTGCAGCAACCACACCCAAGCCTATGCCAGGGAAAATATACGAGTTGTTACACTGGGCAAAGGTAAATACTTTACCTTTGTATTCAACTGGCTTGAACGGGCTTCCCGTTGCAATAACCACTTCGCCATCGGTCCATTCAATAACCTGCTCTGGTCGTGCTTCAACCTGACGAGACGGGTTACTTAATGGAAAGATAATCGGTAGCTCACAGTTTTGCTTCATGGCGCGAACCACCTGCTCAGTGAACAAACCAGGTTGCCCCGATACGCCAATAAGAATATCTGGCTTGGCACAGTGCATAACATCAAGTAGCGATGCGTAGTCGCCGCTAAAGGTCCAGGTTTCAAGGTCAACTAACTGCTGATTGAGCTTTTGCTGGAAATCACGTAGGCCTTCCATGCCTTCGGTTACTAATCCGAAGCGGTCTACCATGAAGACTTGCTTACGCGCCTGCGCATCGCTAATACCTTCATGCACCATTTGCTGAATAAGCATTTCAGCAATACCACAGCCGGCTGAACCTGCCCCAACAAACACCACTTTCATGTCAGATAGCTTTTGTTGCTTCATGCGACACGCCGCTAAGATAGTGCCTAATGTAACCGCAGCAGTACCTTGAATATCGTCGTTAAAGCAACACACTTGATTGCGATAGCGGTTTAGCAATGGCATAGCATTTGGCTGTGCGAAGTCTTCAAACTGAATCATTACTTCAGGCCAGCGGCGTTTTACAGCCTGAATGAACATATCGACAAATTCATCGTAGTCTTCTTGCCCAATACGAGGATGACGTGCCCCCATGTACATTGGGTCGTTAAGCAACTTCTCGTTGTTCGTTCCTACATCAAGCATAACCGGCAAGGTGTACGCAGGGCTAATACCACCACAAGCGGTATATAAAGATAGCTTGCCGATTGGAATACCCATACCACCAATACCCTGGTCACCAAGACCAAGAATCCGTTCGCCGTCAGTCACTACAATCACTTTGACTTTACGCTTCGTGGCGTTACGAACAATATCATCTATTTGGTGGCGCTCTTCCCACGATACAAACAATCCGCGCGAACTACGATAAATGTCCGAGAACTGCTCACAAGCATCACCCACTGTTGGGGTGTATATAATTGGCATCATCTCATCAATATGCTTTTGAATAAGACGATAAAACAAGGTTTCGTTGTTATCTTGAATAGCGCGTAAATAGATATGCTTGTTCAGTACTTCGTCGAAACTACTGTATTGCATGTACGCACGCTCAACTTGCTCTTCAATACTTTCGTAACGAGGCGGTACTAAGCCTGTTAAGTTAAACGCAGCGCGCTCTCTCGAGGTAAAGGCACTGCCCTTATTTAATAGGGGCGTTTCCAGCAGCGAGGGTCCAGCATGAGGAATATAAAGATATCGATTTGAATCTTCTGACATGGGTTATCCGGTTTTATTTACAGGCAATTACTTAGCAGCAACCTGATGAGCGCGCTTTTGCACGCTCTTTATTAAAATATTTCTTCAGGCTCAGGCGTCGTTGTTTTATCTTGCGAGGCAGGGTCGACCACTTCATCATCAAGAACATATGAGGTGGGTTCGGTGCCTTGCAAGAAATATTCAAACAGTGTCGTATGGTCTGTCCTTCGGGTCAACTTACCACTGGTACGATCAATGCGAACACGTACTATCTTCTCAGGCACAGGAATCGGTGAATGCGGCTTCTCTGCCAATGCATATTCCATAAATCTTATCCATGCCGGACCTGCTGCTTTTGCACCGTCTTCAGTGCCAATTAACGCATTACCGATCCAATTAAATTTTTCAGGGTTACGATTAATGAGATTTTGGTTACGAGTGGCACGGCCTAGTTGTCTGCCCATGTTGTCAAAACCCACCCACGCAGTCGCAACGATATCTTTTTGGAAACCACTGAACCACGTATCTCTTGAATCGTTTGTAGTACCGGTTTTACCGGCAATATCGGTGCGCTGAAGAATATTTCGTGCACGCCAACCTGTACCAAGCCAATAAGTCTTCTTACTCCAATTCCCATTTGCTCGCACACCTGTACGCATCATCTCACCTACCAAGAAAGCATTTTGTGCGGTAATAACTTGCGGTGCACTTTGTTTTTCAGTTACTTCGCTTTCGGCTAGCAATACATCTTTATTAAGCTGGGCTTCAAGTAAGGCTTCGACATCAACCTCGTCATTGTCTACATCGCTTTGTGAGTCACTTTCTGGATAGCTTTCAGGTGCATGTGCTTTAGTGCAGTTGTCGCATGCCCAAACAGGATTGGCTTGCCACAACACTTGATTATGTTCATCCAGCACTTTAGCAATAAAGTGAGGGTTTACTAAGTAGCCGCCGTTAGCAATAACTGACATACCACGAACCACTTCAAGCGGTGTATGAGAGCTAGACCCTAAGGATACGGTTTCGTCTAATGGAATATCGTCTGGATCAAAACCAAAGCGAGTCAGATAGTCTGCCGCTTTGCGAAGCCCAACTCCCCGCAATAGACGAACTGACACTACGTTCTTCGATTTACCCAATGCTTTACGCATACGAATAGGGCCATCGTACTCTGCCGGTGAGTTTTGAGGACGCCACGCCACACCGGTCGCCGCATTCCATTGATTGATAGGGGCATCATTAATAATTGAAGCAAGAGTATAGCCACTGTCTATCGCCGCAGAATAAATAAAGGGCTTAATATTAGAGCCTACTTGTCGTTTTGCTTGCGTGGCACGATTAAACTGGCTTTGATAAAAACTGTATCCGCCGACTACCGCTTCAACCGCACCATTTTTTGGGTTAAGCGCGATAAACGCCCCGCTCACTTCAGGCAATTGCGCTATACGCCATGCATCATCTTGCTCGCGAATATAAATAACTGCGCCAGGCTGGGTAACATCCGATGCCGTTTCAGGCTCGCTGCCTTGTCTAAAGTCAGTGATATAACGTCTTGCCCAGTCTAGGCCTTCCCACGTAATCGTGCGCTTGTCGCCGTTTACATCAAGCACATCAATCGATTGTTGGGCAACTGAAAGCACAACTGCAGGCACAAGAGGCTTTATGTACGCCACTTGTGACAGCGCAGAAAGCATCTCGCGCTCACTCCAATCACTGGCAAGCAACTTGTCACTGATATCGGTATTTAAAGATAGCTGAGGCACTGGCTCATCTTGGCTGTCAGGCGAAGGGGCGTCCCATAAATAGCCAAGTGGTCCTTTGTAACCATGGCGCTCATCATAATCGTGTAGATTTCTTACCACCGCGCGCTGAGCAGCAAGTTGCAAGTCAGAACCTGCGGTTGCATAAACTTGATATCCACCAGTTTCCGCTTCATCTTTACCGTAAATATCGACCATTTCGTTATAGATGATGTCGGCCAAATAAGGGGCATCTACTTCAATTTCAGCCCCATGTTTACGCGCAGTGATAGGCGCGTTTGCCGCATTATCAAAGTCCGCTTTAGATATGTATTCTTCATCAAGCATGCGCAGCAACACTACGCGGCGGCGTCCTGCTGATGCTTCAGGGTCAGTAATAGGATTTAGCGCTGAAGGCGCTTTAGGCAGGCCAGCAATTGTGGCAAGTTGTGCCAGCGTGAGTTCATTAAGCGATTTGCCGTAATACACCTGGGCAGCGGCACCAAAACCAAACGAACGATGGCCTAGCTCCACTTTATTTAAATAGAGTTCCAGGATCTCTTCTTTGCTAAGTTCCTGTTCCATGTGCCAAGCGATAAATATCTCTTTTACCTTACGAATATACGTTTTTTCTCGACTTAAAAAGAAGCCTCGGGCAAGCTGCATAGTTAATGTACTGGCGCCTTGCCTTTTTTCACCCGTTATAATTAAGCTTAAAGCAGCACGAGCGATTCCGATGGGGTCAATACCGTGATGTTCAAAGAATCGACTGTCTTCGGTTGCCAATATCGCGTGGATTAATTGTTCAGGTACTTCCTCAAGTTTTACGGGGATCCGCCGTTTAACGCCATATTGGGAAATTAATTTTCCATCATGGGTATATATCTGCATGGGCGTTTGAAGTCTAACATCCTTAAGTACAGTAACGCTTGGTAGGTTAGGTTTGATATAAAAGTAAATACCAACAAGCGCGACAAAACCAATAAGGCCTGAGATGACAAAGAATAATAATAACGGTTTAATGTACTTCACAATTTAAGGATACCAAGGCATTTTTGCGAAAATGACGTATATTTTCATACGTATGTGTTATCAATAGAACCATACGCACAATAAAAACTGAGTAATATTGTACTTTAGAGCAATTACCATTGAAACCGGACACTTGTAAATGAAATCGCTGTTCAAGAAAAAGATGCCTCCCATTGTGGGTTTAGACATAGGCACACGTCAAATAAAAGCGGTATGGCTAGAACATTCAGTCAATGGCTACATGCTTCAAGGCTATGCTTGTGAATCTATCAATAAAGTGGCTTTTTCAGAGCGCGATATTAAAGATTACGAGGCGGTAAGTTTAGCACTTAAAAAAGTGCGTAACAGCTTAAAAACTAAAATAAAGCAAGCTAATGTCGCGGTAGCGGGTACATCGGTAATCAGTAAAATCGTTTATATGGAGCCCGACCAAAATGATTATGAACTTGAAAGCCAGATAGAAATTGAAGCTGACAGTCTTATTCCTTTTCCCCTTGAAGAGGTTTACTTAGACTTTGAAGAGCTTGGCCCAAGTGAAACACACTCTGGTAAGGTCAATGTTCTGTTAACGGCTGCACACAAAGATTTAGTCGATAGCAGACTGCTATTGTCTAGAGAAGCGGATTTCGAACCTAAAATTGTTGATGTGGAAAATTACGCGATTGGGAATGCCATCGACTTTTTCTACAATGGAAAAGTAGAAGATGAAGCCATTTGTGCCATTAATGTTGGTGCCTCATTGCTTCAAGTTAGTGTGGTACGTAACAGCAACGTGGTCTACACAAAAGAACACGCTTTCGGGCTAAATAACTTAGTCAACGATATTAGCGCTACTCAAATGATTGAGCGTGAAGAAGCTGAACGTTTATTAATGGATGATTCATCATCTAACAGCTGGGTAGATGAAGTATTACCTATCTTTGCCGCTAATTTACAACAGAACATCAATCGTGCATTGCAAATGTACATGACAACATTTCATGTTGACCGCCCTGCAAAAATTTTACTTTGCGGCGGCGCGGCCACTATCCAACCTTTAGTAGACATATTACGCCAAGACTTAGGCCTACAAGTTGATGTATTCGACCCCTTTTTGGGCATGACCATGAACCCTAAGTTAGATTCTCAGCGGTTACGTCGTATCGCCCCACAGCTCACTATAGCTGCAGGCCTTGCTAGCCGGAGTTTCACATCATGGCACATGTAAACTTACTTCCTTGGCGAGAACAACAACGCCAACATCAAAAGCAGCAGTATCTAATGGCCCTAGTTGCCGTTGCCGCTATTATGGGGTTAATTTTTTGGTTTATCGGTCAAGCCATCGACCAACAAATTAATCACCAGAATTCAAGAAACCAGTTTCTTGAGCGAGAGATTGGCTTATTAGATGCGCAAATTGCAGATATAAAAAATATAAAAGAAAGCAAAAATGCGATTGAACAGCGCATGGCCCTTATTGAGCAATTACAGGCTAGCCGAAATGTCGCAGCCATAATATTTGATGAGCTTGCTAAAATCGTACCTGTGGGTGTGACCTTCCAATCCATGAAGCGTATAGGTAATAAATTACAAATTGAAGGTATCAGCGATTCAAATAACCGACTTTCTGATTTCATGCGCTCATTAGATAATTCAGATGTTTTTGTTGGAGCTGAATTGTCTTCTATAAAAGCAGACACCAATGCCTCTCGTGCAATTAGCACCTTCACGCTTACCTTCATGGTTAGCGACTCGGTATCACCGTTGAAGCAAGATGCTGAAGGGGAGACAAACTAATGAAATTTGATGTAGAAAAACTTAAAGAACTCAATGAACTAGATTTTGAACAAATTGCTATTTGGCCCAATGAAATACGTATAGTGGTAGCTGCCTTTGTGGCAATCGTAATTGGTGCACTTAGCTATTACCTGCTTATCAACCCAAAACTTCCTATTCTAGAAGCTGCAGAATTAAAAGAACAAGAGCTGAAACTGCAATATGAAGCCAAGTACCGCATTGCGGTAAATAAAGAAGCGTACCGAGAGCAGCTCGCACAGCTAGAAGATGACTTTTCTTCCATGCTGAAAAGCCTACCCACCAGCAATGAAACCCCTGGCTTGTTAGACGATATAACTTATGTGGGCACCTCATCAGGGCTTACCTTTAAGTTATTGAACTGGCAACAAGAGGTGCCTAAAGAGTTCTACACCGAACTGCCTATTGAAATTGAAGTCAGTGGAGGCTATCACCATTTTGGAGAGTTCGTTTCTAAAGTGGCTGGGCTTCCTCGTATTGTTACCTTGCATGACTTTGATATTTTACGGGAAAGCAATGGGCTTACCTTGCAATTGCAAGCAAAAACCTACCGCTCAGAAAACAGTACCAGCATAAGCGGGGGATCTAAGTAATGCGCTATTTTTTAGTTCTTGCTGCTGTTGTCTTGATAACCGCTTGCTCGCCAAAACTTGATGACTTGCAGGCGTACACGCAAAGTGTGAGCGAAAATGCGGTTCACAACATTGAACCCTACCCTGAGTTTGCTACACCTAAAACCTTTGAATATTCGGCGAGCGAATTGCCTAGCCCTTTTGATTCGCCTAAAGAAAACACGCCACCACTGACACAAACTCGACAACAAAACTGTTTTCAACCTGACTTTAAACGCACAAAGCAGAAATTGGAAAGGTATGGCTTAGACTCATTAGGGTTAACCGGAAACTTTAAAAGCCAAGGCGTTGAATGGGCGCTAGTAACCAGTAATGACGGTATTCTACATAAAGCCAAAATTGGCAGCCGCATCGGTTTATTTTACGGTAAAATCACTGGAATTAATCCAAACTCACTAACAATAGAACAGCTTATACCTGATGGCGCAGGTTGCTGGCAGAAAAAAGAGATAACGTTGAGCAAAACCTCAACGTCAGGAGAGAAAAAATAATGGCTGAGCGTTACTTATTTAACAAATCTTTAAATCGTAGAAGCTCTCGCTGGCCTTGGTTGCTGAGCTTTGCTGCTATTTGTACGGTATTGATGGTTTATGTTTCGCCTGCCAACGCGTTAGAACCCGTATTGTACGACCCAAATGACGATACCCCGTCAACGCGAATTACCGGCATAGACTTTACCCGAGAAGCCAATAATACCGGCGTTGCGTTAGTCACCTTTGAAGGTGCTTCGCCTACACCACAACTCGTTGAATCTCAGGGAAAGGTTACCATTACCCTCGCTGATAGCGTGTTGGATGAAAGTCAGCTCGTTGAATTAAATGTGACAGAGTTTTCCACGCCAGTATCAATCATTGAAACCTTTCAAGACGAAAAGAGTACGCGCATAGAAATTCTCTACAGCGATACCGTGACCGCTCGCCACGCGATAGACGATAACGTCATTCGTATCAAAATTGAGCCGATGAGCTTGTCGCAACAAGAAGAGTTAGAAAACAAGAAAACCTATACAGGCGACCCTATCTCGCTAGATTTTCAAGACGTTCCTGTACGTCAGGTATTACAAATAATCGCGCAAGTTAACGGCTTTAACTTAGTGACCACAGACACGGTGACCGGAAATGTCACCATCAGCCTATCTGGTGTACCTTGGGATCAAGCCCTTGATATGATTTTGCGCGTTAAAGGCTTAGATAAACGCTTAGAGGGCAATATTTTGTTGATTGCGCCAACCGAAGAGCTTACCGCCAGAGAAACCCAAGCACTGCAGTCGAAAAAGCAGGTATCTGATTTAGCCCCGCTTAGCACAGTAAATATCTCGGTAAATTATGCCAAGGCAGCTAACCTCGCAACTATCTTAAAATCTTCAGAGGGCGGCATTTTATCTGAGCGCGGGACAGTCACCGTAGATGAGCGCACCAACACGATGCTTATTCGAGATACGTTACCTTCCATTGATGAAGCGAGAAAAATGATTGATGCGTTGGACATTCCCGTCAAACAAGTATTAATCGAAAGCAGAATGGTGACCGTACTTGATAACGTGGATGAAGAGCTAGGCGTTCGCTGGGGCTTGAGCGATAGAGAAAGCGACAGTGGTGTTTCAGGGAGTATTGAAGGCGCCGAAACAATTGCAGGCGGCTCTATTCCGAGTATTGACGACAGACTAAACGTAAACCTTCCGGTTTCTAGTGCAGCCGGTACTATCGGCTTTCAAATCGCGAGCTTGGTTGATGGGACCATATTAGATTTAGAGCTGTCAGCACTTGAATCTGAAAACAAAGGTGAGATTATCGCCAGTCCACGTATTACCGTGGCGAACCAACAAGAAGCATATATTGAACAGGGAACCGAAATTCCTTATGTTCAAGCTACCTCAAGTGGTGCTACGTCGGTTGAATTCAAAAAAGCGGTGTTATCGCTTCGTGTAACACCGCAAATTACGCCAGATAACCGTATTATTTTGGATTTAGTGGTTACCCAAGATACCCGTGGTGAAACCGTGTCTACTTCAACCGGTGATGCGGTGGCCATTGATACCCAAGAAATCAAAACTCAGGTCTTGGTAGAAAACGGTGAAACCATCGTATTAGGCGGTATTTTCCAGCAAACGAGTACCGATAGCGTGTCAAAAGTGCCATTATTTGGTGACCTGCCGTTTTTAGGTGTGCTGTTTCGGAATACTTCGGAGTTTCAAGAGAAACGTGAGCTACTTATATTTGTAACACCGAAAATAATTACAGAAAAACCGTAACAACCTATAATTCAAGGTAAAATGCGGGCTGAGAGCTGTCCGCTTTTTGCGTTTTCTCGTACTGCAATGCCCCTGTATTTACATTATAGTGCTAATTGTTTTCAACAATACTTGCAAGGGCTTGTTAGAAACTGAGATAATCGCGGTCTCGAAATTTTAGCGAGGTTAAAGGAGTAGTGCTTATTGGACATTAAATAAGCACGAGTCAATGGGTAGGCTGGTAAGGCAACAGTGCATGCCCCTAACATGATAAAGTTGTGATATAAGCAAATATGGCTGAAAAACGTAATATCTTTTTGGTTGGCCCAATGGGTGCTGGCAAAAGCACCATCGGTAGACACCTGGCAGACGAACTTCACCTGGATTTTTATGACTCCGATCAGGAAATTGAGCGCCGTTCTGGTGCTGATATCGCCTGGATCTTCGACCTTGAAGGCGAAGATGGATTCCGTGCGCGTGAAGAAAACATCATCAATGATTTAACAGACAAGCAGGGTATCGTGCTTGCCACTGGTGGCGGTTCAATTGTAACCAAAGCAGTTCGTAATCGTTTGTCTGCACGAGGCATTGTTGTTTACTTGCAAACTACGATTGATAAGCAAGTTGCTCGAACACAGCGCGATAAGCGTCGCCCTTTGCTTCAAAACAACGATCCGGAGCAAGTACTTCGCGATCTTGCAGATTTGCGTAATCCTCTTTACGAAGAAGTTGCAGATTATGTAGTTGATACTGATGACCAATCTGCTCGCGCAGTGGCAAATCAGATCATTAGTAAAATCGGTTTATAAATAAAATAATTAGGAGGTGCTACGCCCATGTCAACCTTAACTGTGGAACTTGGCGAACGTAGCTATCCTATACATATTGAGGCCGGGTTGCTTAAGCAGCCTGGCCTTTTTGTGCCTTATATAAAAGGTCCGTTAGCGGTTATTGTTACCAACGAAACCGTTGCGCCTCTATACCTTGATACCGTGAAAGCGGCATGTGGTAGTAAGCAAATTGAAACCATTGTATTGCCTGACGGTGAACAATATAAAAACCTTGAGCAATTCGAGGTAGTCATGACCCGCTTACTTGAGCTCAACGCGGCTCGAGATACCACCCTAATAGCATTAGGTGGTGGGGTTATTGGCGACTTGTGTGGTTTCGTGGCTGCAACATATCAACGTGGCGTACCCTTTATTCAAGTGCCCACTACCCTACTTTCACAAGTAGATTCTTCTGTGGGTGGTAAAACTGCGGTTAATCATCCTCTAGGCAAAAACATGATTGGCGCATTTTATCAGCCAATTTTAGTCGCTATTGATACACAATCACTGTCTACGCTACCTCCCCGTGAATTCTCTGCTGGTATGGCGGAAGTCATAAAATACGGCATCATTTATGATGAAGCCTTTTTCTCTTGGCTTGAAGCGAATGAGCAAGCACTAAAGCAGCTAGATGAATCAACCCTTAATGTTGCCATTAAACGCTGCTGTGAAATTAAAGCAGAAGTGGTCGCTAAAGATGAACGTGAAGGCGGACTAAGAGCTATTTTGAACTTGGGTCACACGTTTGGTCACGCAATTGAAGCTGAACAAGGCTACGGCAACTGGTTACATGGCGAAGCAGTGTCAGCTGGTACTATAATTGCTTGTGTAGCTGCAGAGCAGTTAGGTTGGTTTACAGCGTCAGAAACTCGTCGCGTACGATCACTCTTTGAGGCATTTTCACTTCCAGTGGAAGGGCCTAGCACAATGAGTAAAGCAGATTATGTTAAGCATATGAAGCGCGACAAAAAAGTAGAAGCCGGTAATATTCGTTTTGTGCTTCCTAAGAATATGGGCAATGCTGTCGTCACTAAAGATGTGACTGACGATATGCTTACTGAAATTCTACGCTAGCCATTTACTGGCACACCTAACTAACACCAACATTCGTTTTCTTTGCTAGCCCTTTACACATGTATCGGGCTTTATGGGGTTATTGCGCATGCACAGTGAATTGCATGAACGTCTTGAGTATTTAGTTAATTATTCCTCTCAACTGGTTTTTGTCAGCGGCGACTCTATTGCAGAGCAACAGCAAACCCTTGAAGCCTTCGTCTACCAGCAGCATGACGATACTGAGATAGCGTATTTAACCGCTGAATCCAATATGGAAATTTCTGACTACCGTGGTCAGTTGTGCCGTCAGTTGTTAGGTCAAGTAGTCGGCAGTTTCGTACGCCCTCTTAACGAACTTTTATCCGCGCTAAATAACCATGAGGGTCCAGTCCTCATTGCTATCACGCAAGCCGAGCACATGCCCGACAAACTGCTTCAAGAATTATGGGATTTGGTGTTACAAAGCCGCTTTGCAGGTAACAAGCAGCATTTGAACGTATTACTATTTGCCACAACCAAGTGGGCTGAAAATGCTAAAAAATGGCTTCCAGCCAAAAATACCGATACGCCATTGCTTATTAGTAGCCAGTCCATTTCTTCAAACCTTCAAGGTTCAAAGCCCCAAGGCTCTGAATTAGATAGGATGATTTCCCAGCGCAGAGAAGCGTTTCAAGCTCATCTTGATAAACGAAACCTTCCTATGGAAACTGCCCCGTCTAATCCACTTACTTCTACGGGGTTTTATATTGCGATTGCCTTAGTATTCTTATTAACTTTTGGCGGGTTGGTTACCTGGCAGTATGGTGATTCAATATCGTCATTATTTTCACCTATTGAACAACAACCTAAGCCTTCTGAGGCTGAAATTGTGGTACCAGGCTCTGCTTTTAGCAAAGTCGCAGACAACCACGTTGAGCAGCCTAACGCGCCAACGTCAGATAATGAGAGCAATGTAGAACTGGTGACTGACTGGAAAGGGGCCGTTTCTTCGCTTAATGGCGATGTAACAAATAACACCTTGGCAGGCAGCACTGACACCGCTAATGGCTCTGTGACAGACCTCGCAGTTAAAAGTAGCCCTGTTGTGCCGGCATCGCCAGTAGTGGGTACAACAAAGCAAAGCAGCAACCAAGAGCCTCGACAATCAGTAGTCGCCCGTGAAGTGGCTAATAGCGCACCTTCGAACGCGACTGATAGCAGTGCATCTACGCCCGCAACAAATCAAGCCCCGCCGCAAGCCCCCTCGGTTCAACAAAGTAGCGCAACGGTGCAAGAGCAACCATTAAGCGATGATGGGACAACCCGTGAAGGTGTTACCGCCACTAGCGCAGAAATTTTACGCCCTGACATGGTTTTACCCAACGACTTTGTGATTCAAATGGTAGGCATTAAAGATAAAAGCGTGGTTCGCCAATTTATTGCTCAACATAACTTGTATGCCGTGACCCGACAGTATGTGACTACGCGGTATGGCGGTGATTGGCATGTAGTTGTTTTTCATCAACCATTTCGCTCATTAACAGAAGCTCGAGCAGCGCTGTCCGCGTTGCCCGATTACCCGACTAAGAACGAAGCGTTCATTAAACGTGGGCAGCAAATTCTAGACGAAATGGCACTGGTAGCTGGCGAATAATAGTACGTTGTGCCCATTGTACTGACTTCAAACAAAAGAAAAGCCGTCAGCTTTACGTTTCATGGTTGTTCCATCGTATGAGGAAAGATACAATCTATCTTTAGCGTGGTATTGCGAAGTAATTGCAACGCCACTCCCCAGAATTACGCCAAACTCGGCGAGTACCGGATTGACAACCGTCTATATTCCGTGCAGGTAGTAACGTTTACGCATGATGCAGAAGAAAAACCGGGCCTTTTTAAAATGGGCCGGTGGCAAGTACAGCCTAGTAGAGCATATTCAGGCAAGGTTACCTCAAGCAAACAAACTTATTGAACCGTTTGTAGGCGCGGGGTCAGTGTTTCTGAACACTCAGTATAAGCGGTATTTGCTGAACGACATCAACCCTGACCTTATAAACTTGTACAACTTCTTAAAAGTTCAGCCCGATGCCATCATCCACGACGCACGCAGTTTCTTTAACGGCGAGCGTAACGATGAGAAAATGTACTATGCATTGCGAGAAGAATTTAATGCAACCGAAGACGAGTACTACCGAGCTATTTTGTTTCTATACCTCAATAGGCATGGGTACAATGGATTATGTCGCTATAGTTTAGCGGGCAGGTTCAACGTCCCTTTTGGGCGCTATAAAAAGCCTTACTTTCCTGAGCATGAAATGTTTGTGTTTGCAGAAAAAGCGCAAAAAGCCACGTTCACTTGTTTACCCTTTGAAAAAGTATTTACTCGTGCTCGCCGTGGAAATGTCATTTATTGTGACCCACCCTACGCGCCTATCAGTAAAACAGCTGCGTTTACGAGTTATGCGGCACGCAGTTTTGGGCAAGACGCGCAAGAAAAGTTAGCTGAACTCGCGATGCGATCAGCAAAAAAGCGGGGGATCCCCGTATTGGTGTCTAATCACGACTTGCCACTTACCCGCTCCTTGTATAAGGGCGCAGACTTCAGCATGTTGTCGGTAAAGCGCTCCATTAGTCAAAATGGTGCTACTAGAAAGCCTGTAGATGAAATTTTGGCGTATTTCCCGCCTAGCACAGTAGTAAAAAAGCCAAAACGAAATCAACGCAAAAGTATGGTAGCGAAAAAATAATTAGTAACCGGTGAGCCACTTCACAAACATCATTAAAGAGACCACCATCATGGCAACTAAAATTATGCCAATGATCAGAAAACTAACAAAAGTTCCTTTCGTGAAATCACGCTCGTAGTTTTTATGGCTTTGTACACCGAACACACCCGCGACAACACTCATAAGCACTGACCAGAAGCCGGTACCCGGTTGTTGACTCATTACTGATAAGTCTTTTGTTGGGGAATTGTCATGCTACTTGCAGTCTTACTTACTGTCATCATCATGAAGTAGCTCAAGCAAGTCGAGAAAATGGAACTGAAATGAAGGCGATTTTCCCGCTATCCAAGACAGCCAACTGACTTCAGTAACGCCGTCTCTGTCTCTGGCACACTGATTTTGCACATGGCTAGCAGGTAACTTAGGGTTAAAACGAGAAGAAGGTTGAAACTCGCACACCGAGGCTTCCGAGCCCGAACGTGGATAGACCGCTACACTAACTAGCGCAACAATGCCGCATACTGCATAAAATGGAAGTACTTTCATCCTGAACACTCCTTACGCTATTTTGCTTTGAACTTCATTATAAATAAAACCTTATTAGTCACAAGATAATATTCAATAATGATGAATATTAATACTAACTTCATCAGTAAAAAAAGCCTGACACATAAGTATCAGGCTTTTAGATTCAGACATTCGAAACAACTAATCTATTGTTTTCGAGGTCATTTTAAACTTACAGTTCGAAGTCCATGCTGTAAGCAACAGTGAACTTAACTGCATCGTTATCTAACGAATCTGCATCACCACTGTCATCTAAATCAGTACCGGTTACTGCGAAGCTAAATCCATCTTTCGCAATAGACACACCCCAATCTGCGTAACCGCCAACTACACCGTTGAAATCTTCCGCAAAATCACCTTGGTGGTAACCAACGTGGAAACCTAGTTCCGAACCATTTAGTACTTCTAAACCATAATCAAGAGAAACATAAGTCGCTTCACCAAAACCGTAATCACGGTTATCAGCTTCATCCGCTTCGGTATGAGCAAGAACAGAAAGGGTCAGACTTAAACCACCCATACCAACAGAGCCGTATACTTCAGCGAAGTCAAAGTTTGCTGCAGCATCATAGTTGTAATAAAGGTAACCGAAGTCGTAGGAGATATCGTTAGACTCACCAGAGAATCCAAAATACATATCGTGTTCGTACGAGTAATTATCATCTGAACCGTATTTCACGTTTGATGCCCAAGTACCTGCGTAAAAGCCACTTTCGTGTGCGTAGTCAATTCCGCCCTGAACGGCAGCTTCATTCATTGTTTGCGTTAGACCACGCCAAATGTAGTTACTTGTCGCGCCAGCGTTAGCTGTAACTTCTGCGTAACTAGGTAGCGCAGTAAATAGGCATGCAGACGATACTGCAGCAGCAAGCAATGTGCTTTTAGTAGATAATTTCATGTGTGTGTTCTCCGTGAAGTTCCAAAACTTGTTTTAATTAATTTTTCTGTCTTGATTTTTCTTATATTAGAGTTGGATTACGCAAGAGTGATGCCCACTTATTGCACATATACCAGCACTTGCAAAAAACGCATAAGCACTTGATTTATATTAATTTAAAATAAAAACACTTAAACAAAAAGAATTTAACGGCTAAGATGAGTGCACAGAAATGCACCAAAAAAATGCAACCTCACCAATAGCGTGCAATTAATTTAATCTTTTACCCCCCTAATATTTACTTATCTGTAACACGTCATCGAATGCAATCAGCGCTGTTTTCAACTGCTAACTTTCGGTAAACTTCACCTTTTAGCACGTGCATTGCCTCGTAAATAGGGAAAACCGATGAAACCATTTTTGATTGCACCCTCAATTCTGTCTGCCGATTTTGCCCGGCTAGGAGAAGAGGTAGAGAACGTACTGAGCGCAGGTGCCGATGTGGTTCATTTTGATGTAATGGATAATCACTATGTGCCCAACCTCACATTTGGCCCTATGATCTGCGAGGCTTTAAGAAAATATGGCATTACTGCACCTATTGATGTGCATCTGATGGTGAAACCGGTTGATGACTTAATCGAAAAATTTGCCGATGCCGGTGCCACTTATATTAGTTTTCACCCTGAAGCATCAGAGCATATCGACCGCTCACTACAGCTTATTATTGATGCAGGGTGTAAACCTGGCTTAGTCTTTAACCCTGCCACGCCTTTGCATTATCTGGATCATGTCATGGACAAGTTACACCATATCCTTATTATGTCGGTCAATCCGGGCTTTGGTGGGCAAAAGTTTATTCCTAGCACTTTAGATAAAGTGCGCGCCGTTAAGCAACGAGTGTTACAAAGCGGTCACGATATAAGAATAGAAATTGACGGCGGCGTAAAAGTCGATAACATTCGCGCCATTGCGGAAGCTGGCGCTGATATGTTTGTAGCCGGTTCAGCTATTTTTTCCGAGCCAGATTATCGCGCAGTTATTGATGACATGCGCAGTGAATTATCTCGTCTTTCTAAGGCGTAACTAAACAACGTTAACGTACAGGTACACATTATGAGTAACAAGCCTATTGTATTAAGTGGCTGTCAGCCTTCTGGACAACTTACCCTTGGTAACTACATGGGTGCGCTTAAACAGTGGGTTTCCATGCAAGACGATCATGATTGCCTATATATGTTGGTAGATTTGCACGCCATTACGGTTAGGCAAGATCCTAAGCAATTGTTTGAGGCCTCGCTTGATGGACTAGCTCTATACCTTGCCTGCGGTATTGATCCAGAGAAAAGCACATTATTTTTGCAGTCTCACGTGCCTCAGCACGCCCAGCTTTCATGGGTGCTAAATTGTTACACCCAAATGGGTGAACTAAATCGCATGACACAATTTAAAGATAAGTCGGCAAAAAACGAGAATAATATTAATGTTGGCTTATACGGTTATCCGGTATTAATGGCCGCAGATATTTTAATGTACCAAGCAGACAAAGTACCTGTTGGTGATGACCAAAAACAACACCTTGAGCTTACCCGTGATATCGCAAATCGTGTGAATAACTTGTACGGCGAAATATTGCGCGTACCTGAGCCTCATATCCCTGAGTTCGGCGCTCGTATCATGAGCCTACAAGAGCCTGAAAAGAAGATGTCGAAGTCTGACGTTAACCCAAATAACTTTATTGGTTTGCTTGAAGATCCTAAAAAGATTACTAAGAAAATTAAACGCGCGGTAACCGATTCAGACGAGCAAGCTGACATTTACTTCAATCCACAGGAAAAGCCAGGGGTATCGAACCTACTTACTTTACTGTCGCTGTCGACAGGTAAGACGATAGATGAGCTGGTTCCCGCTTACGAAGATAAAATGTATGGTCACTTGAAGGGTGACGTAGCAGAAGCGGTAGTGGGACTACTAGAGCCAATTCAGCAACGCTATGCCGATATTCGTACGAATCGTGACTACTTAAACGATGTTATGCGAAATGGCGCTGAAAAAGCATCAGCCCGCGCAGAAGAAACCCTTAAAAAGGTGTATGAAGCCGTTGGTTTTATTCCAAAGCCTTAATTAGTGTTGCATTGAACAGGTTAGATTGCCGTGTTGCTGTTAATTGATAATTTCGATTCATTTACTCACAATCTAGCCCGTTACCTTACTGAATTAGGTGCTTGCGTTAAAGTGGTGAGAAATAACGCCCTAAGCATTGCCGATATAGAAGCCTTATCGCCAAGTCATTTAGTGATTTCACCCGGGCCCTGTACACCTAATGAGTCAGGAATTAGCGTAGAGGCGATTAAGCACTTCGCTGGGAAAATTCCTTTACTTGGTGTGTGCTTAGGCCATCAAGCCATCGGCCAGGTTTTTGGTGCTTCTGTTATCGGTGCAAAAGAAATTAAGCACGGCAAAACCTCTGCGCTCTTTCATAAAAACCGAGGCCTGTTTAATGGGTTTGAACAAGGTTACGCGGTAACTCGCTATCACTCATTGGTGCTTGATGAAAACCACTTCCCTAACGTTTTAAATATAGATGCGTGGTGCGTGACTGATGATGGGGAAAAAGAGATTATGGGAATCTCTCATAACGCACTCCCTATCTGGGGTGTACAATTTCACCCTGAATCCTTACTAACCGAGTATGGTCACGATATTTTAAATGCTTTTCTAAATGCTTAGGCCGTCAGTCTTATTTATTCTGCCAAGGGTTCAGAATAAACTTAAGCTATATGGCTTCCTGCCGATAAAAAAGTTCTGCAGTTATTCGCATTTGGCGTTGTTTTTGTTTACTTTTTATAGGTTAATCAACAAAGCGCCTTTGTAAGTAGTATATTTAGGAAGTAGGGCGACCCAATGCACGGCATCTATGAACAGACGCACGAACAGTTACTTAGCAGGAGCTACTTTGAGATGACGACCCCAGCATCGACCCCGCCGCCTATCGATGAGCGCTTTGAGAGCCTATTAATTTCTCCAGAGCTTGCGATGAAAATGCTGGGAAAGCGTGGTCCTGGTGAAATCAGCTTTGAACAATCTGAACAAGGTGACGCCCGCAGACAATTACTTCACGTAGAAAAAGTCGCTATTGAGAATAAGCGCCTAAAAGCGCAGTCTGATGCCTCATATACCGAAACAGTTAACCATTACTTACATGAAGTGTTATTAGGTGAGCTTACCGAGCAGTTATCGTTTACCTCAGACGTATTCAACAACACATTGAATTTAAGTGACGACACTGGTGCATTACTCGATGCGCTCTCGGTACGCGCCGCATCGGTATCAAAACTAGAACCTATTGCAGCTAACTTACCTTGGCTTTATGACGAGTTGATGCAAGTCGTGAACTCTCCGGCTTTTAGAAGACGAGACTCCAAAGGTAGGGTAATCGTGGTGGAAACTTTCAGAACGGCACTTAGCTTCTTAGGCATTGAGAATTTACGCCTGCTTATTCCTTCTCTTATTGTAAAACGTGCCATGCCTCAGGTAACCGACCCGTACCCTTGCATTAAACTTAAACTCACTCAGTTTGCGCACGGCACGGCGGTATCCGCTAGGCACCTCGCGCCGCACTATAAGCTTAACCCGGTTCAGGCTTATAGTTTTGGTATGCTCAGTCAATTAGGTCGCTGTGCCATCATCCGCTTGTACTTCAAGTTGTTTGATAAGGTGCAGCTTCACCTATTGACCGAAAGCCAAAAAGACAAAGAGCGCATGCGTCATGAAGCTTTATTAAAGCTGGCACCATCGGCGAATTACCTAATTGCATTACAAGATGAATATGCTGATGCATTATCCGCCGACCTTATTGAAAACATGATGTTGAAACGCTTATTTATTGGTGATGCGATGCGTCAATGTGTCAACAGAGAGCCCTGTGAAGTAGGCTCCATGTCTAAGCTTCTACATCAAGCTCGCACCTATTCGAAGGTAAGAATGCTGCATCAATCACGTATGGTTGAAGTGGCAGAGGTAAAACCAATGATTAAAGAACAAGAATATCCATCAGGTGCATTGGAAAAACTAAGATCTGTTGATATTTTCACCCTTCCTTTATCAAGGGAGGAAGAAAACAGCTAATTTTTTGTGGATATTCATGCAAATTAGCCAAATATCTCCTTTTACCCTCATTTGACCCACGCCAGATCAACGCGCTCTGGCTGTGAGATTACACACCTAATTCACCTTTTAATTACACTATTCCTAAACAATATGGCTTAGTAGTAAATAGTTATTCACTTTTCCTGCAAATTAAGCCAGAGTCCTTGTATATAAAGGGCTGCAGCCATTCACAAACAAGACAACTCCTTAAAAAAATGGCATACTCTCCGGTAATTTCGTTTATTTTTCCGCCTGCTCGAGGTCTATTGTACCGACACGGGCGCTTAAAACAGAGGTAACAAAAATGACAGTAACTCGCGCAACGTTTGATGAAGTGATGGTGCCTAACTACAATCCTGCGGGCATGGTACCCGTACGCGGAGAAGGTTCGCGTGTATGGGATCAAGATGGTGCTGAGTACATCGACTTCGCTGGCGGTATTGCCGTGAACGTACTAGGTCATTGTCACCCTGAACTCGTTAAGGCGCTTAACGAACAAGGCAGTAAGTTGTGGCACTTGAGTAACGTATTCACCAATGAGCCAGCCCTTCGCTTAGCCTCTAAACTGGTCAATGCCACGTTTGCAGAGAAAGTGTACTTTGCTAACTCAGGCGCAGAAGCCAATGAAGCCGCATTAAAATTAGCACGTCGTTTCGCATTAGATAACTACGGTGAAGATAAAAACCAAATTATTGCCTTCAACAAAGGGTTCCACGGCCGTACTTTCTTTACCGTAACCGTTGGCGGACAGGCCGCATATTCAGATGGTTTTGGTCCTAAGCCTGGTGCTGTTGAGCATTGCGACTATAACGATTTAGCCGCTTTCGAAGCATTAATCTCAGACAACACATGTGCCGTTATGATGGAACCCCTTCAAGGCGAAGGCGGAATCATCTCTCCTGATATTGAATTTATCAAAGGCGTGCGTGAGTTGTGTGATAAGCACAATGCCTTGCTCATTTTTGATGAAGTGCAATCGGGTGTTGGCCGTACTGGTCACCTGTATGCCTATATGGGCTTAGATGTGACACCTGACATTTTAACTACCGCAAAATCGTTAGGCGGTGGCTTCCCTATTGGCGCTATGCTAACCACTACTGACATTGCCGCGCATTTAAAAGCAGGTACGCATGGAAGTACCTACGGCGGTAATCCACTAGCCTGCGCTGTAGCTGAAAAAGCCTTTGATATTGTTAACCAGCCTGAAGTACTTGAAGGCGTGCTACACAAAGAAGCCTTGTATCGTGAGCTTTTAACAGCCATCAACGACAAGTACGAGGTATTTTCTGAAGTACGTGGGCAAGGTATGTTGCTTGGCTGCGCGTTAAACGAAAAATACCAAGGCCGCGCTCGCGACTTTATGATGGCCGCAACAAAAGAACACCTTATGTGTTTAATTGCTGGCGCTAACGTTATTCGTTTTGCTCCTTCTTTGGTTATTCCTGATGAAGATATTAAAGAAGGTCTAGCCCGCTTTGAACGTGCCGTTGCCGCTGTTGTGAACGCCGAATAAACGCCAATTTAGCGAGTAGCGAACATGAATATAATTCGCCCTATTACACAAGCTGATTACCAGGCTTTGTACGACATTGCAGTAGAATCAGGTATTGGGTTTACCTCGTTGCCGGTTAACGATGATCTGCTGCATAGAAAAGTCGACCGTGCGCAAGAAGCTTTCACCAAAGCTAACGTGACCCAACCCGGTGATGAGTCGTACCTGTTTGTTATGGAAGATACGACCACCGGCGAAGTAGTGGGCACTTCAGGTATTGAAGCCGCCGTAGGCATTGATGATGCGTTTTACCACTATCACTTGAGTAAAGTGGTACATGCCTCTCGAGAGTTAAACATTCACAATACGGTTGAAATTCTGACCTTTTGTAATGACTACACTGGGGTTACTGAGATTTGTACGCTGTTTTTAAGAGAACAAGCCCGAGGCGGAATAAACGGGCGTTTTCTCTCGAAAGTACGCTTCTTATTTATGATGGAGCACCGTGAACGCTTCTCTGAAACGATTATTGCCGAAATGCGTGGTGTAAGTGATGAAGAAGGCCGTTCGCCTTTTTGGGAATGGCTTGAAACCCACTTTTTCTCAATGGACTTTCCTACTGCCGACTACTTAACCGGTATTGGTAATAAGGTGTTTATTGCAGAACTGATGCCTAAATACCCTATTTACGTCAATCTATTAAGTAAAGAAGCACAAGCGGTTATTGGTCAGGTTCATGACAAAACCCGCCCTGCCCTGCAGCTACTTGAAGGTGAGGGATTTAGCTGTCGCGGTTACGTCGATATTTTTGATGCAGGTCCTACGGTAGAGGCCAATCTCAGTCATATCCGAACAGCACAGTCTAGCTTAAAAATGCCAATTGTTATTGATGACGCGGCGGCGGCACAAGGCCAAACCCACTACATCATTAACACCTCTGTTGCAGACTTTCGCGCGGTAGCCACCGAAATAGGGGTTAACGAAGAGCAAAATATTGCCGTGCTTTCGCGTCAGGCTGCAGCCGCTCTGAATGTGCAGGAGGGCGACCATGTTCGTCTTGCACCTGTAAAATTCAGAGACTAATTGAAGGACACTTTTTTATGTTACATACACACTTTATCGACGGTCAATGGGTGACCGGTGAAGGGCACAACCTAGCCTCAATCGACCCCGCTAAAAACCAAGTTATTTGGGAAGGTAAGTCAGCCTCTCCTAGTCAAATTGACTTAGCAGTGAAAGCCGCTCGTGCCGCTGCCCCTGCATGGGGAATGATGACGGTTGAAGAACGTTTAAGCATTATTAAGGTATACGGCGAAAAGCTAGGCGAAGCGAAAGCGCACCTAGCTAAAGTGATGGCAAAAGAAACCGGCAAACCTGAGTGGGAAACGGCCACAGAAGTGGGCGCCATGATGGGTAAAATTGCTATTTCTGAAAAAGCATATTTCGAACGTACCGGCAATGTGGAAAACCCTATGCCTGTAGGTAAAGCCTTCATTCGCCATAAAGCCCATGGTGTTGTAGCCGTATTCGGCCCGTATAATTTCCCTGGTCACTTACCCAATGGTCACATTGTACCTGCGCTTATTGCAGGTAATACCGTGGTATTTAAACCAAGCGACTTGACCCCTATGGTTGCCGAAGAAATGGTTAAACTATGGGAACAAGCAGGCTTACCAGCTGGCGTACTAAATTTAGTACAAGGTGAAGTTGAAACCGGTAAAGCGCTAGCGTCACACAATGGTATTGATGGGTTATTCTTTACCGGAAGTTCACGTACGGGCAAAATTTTACACGAACAGTTTGCGGGTCATCCAGGTAAAATTTTGGCCCTTGAAATGGGCGGAAATAATCCGTTAATAGTGAAAGACGTAGCCGATATTGATGGTGCGGTTCACGATATCGTGCAGTCGGCCTTTATTACGTCGGGACAACGCTGCACCTGTGCACGCCGTTTGTTTTTGCCTGCCAATGCACAAGGTGATGCCACATTAGCCCGTCTTCTTGAAGTCACTAAAAACATCAAAATTGATGACTATGACGCAGAAGATCAGCCTTTCATGGGCGCAATGATTTCAGCCAATGCTGCAGCATCTATGGTTAAAGCGCAGCAAGAACTTGAAGCTCTAGGCGGCAAGGTGTTGTTGCGATTAGAACAGCCTGATCCCCAAAAGGGTTTCGCCACCCCAGGTATTATTGATGTCACTGACATGCTATCTAAATTGCCTGATGAAGAGCACTTCGGCCCATTGCTTAAGGTTATTCGCTACACCGACTTTGATAGTGCAATTGAAGAGGCGAACAATACCAGCTTTGGCTTATCAGCAGGATTGCTAGCTGATAACGAAGAAGACTACCGTTACTTTTTTGCACGTATTCGTGCAGGCATTGTTAACTGGAATCGCCCTATTACGGGTGCAAGCAGTGCAGCACCGTTTGGTGGCATTGGTGAAAGTGGAAACCATCGCGCCAGTGCATTTTATGCCGCCGATTATTGCGCATTCCCTGTCGCCTCGGTAGAGCTTGAAAAAGTGACCTTGCCGGGCAAGTTAAGCCCTGGCCTAACACTTTAAATAAACCAATACAGACAAAGCCGCTATCAATAGCGGCTTTATTTATAGGACACACCCCATGCATAACAATATCGATACGCTCTTTGCCAATATGTGGGACGATTATGTTGCAATTACCCCTTCAGCTCACAAAATTCATGCCCTGCTTGCGGATGAAGAAAGCACAAATAACATTGTTAACGACCATGTTGCTTTTAGAACCTTTGCATTAGATAAAACTGCGCTTGAAAAATTGGCCGCTCACTTTCTTGCCCTCGGATATACCGAAATGGGTAATTATAATTTCGAAGCGAAGAAGCTAACCGCCAAGCATTTCGAACACCCTGATGACACAAAACCAAAAGTCTTCATCAGCGAGTTGAGAGTGAACGAACTGTCCGACAATACGCAGGCCATAATTCAAAAGCTTGTAGCGCAAATGGATGCCAATGTCGTGACTGCTGATAACTTCCTTTATTCAGGCCGTCACTGGGATATCAGCAAAGCCGATTACGATGCTCTGCTCAATGAATCAGAATATGCAGCGTGGTTAGCGGCATGGGGATTTCGCGCTAATCACTTCACAGTTAGCGTGAATCATTTAGGGCAAACTGATGAGCTTTCAGATGTAAACGCGCGCCTTAAAGAAGCCGGTTTTGTGCTAAACACCTCTGGCGGCGAAATAAAAGGCGGGCCTGAGGTCTTCTTAGCGCAGTCGTCTACTATGGCCGATCGGGCTCCTGTGAATTTTTCTGATGAGACCGCTGCCATTCCAAGTTGTTTCTACGAATTTGCTCAGCGCTATAACATGCCTAATGGCAAACGCTACCAAGGCTTTGTGGCAGCTTCCGCAGATAAGATATTTGAAAGCACTAACGCCAGTTAACGTTTTGATGCGTTGAATCGGCGCAGTCTGAACAAAAAAGAATTTAAATGCGATGAATAAAGGGGCGAAAGCCCTTTTATTTTCTGCTAGGGAACGTATCTGACACGTTTGTGTGCCTTGCAAGGAACTGATCATAAGGCATAGGTTTATCGAAATAAAAACCCTGCATGAGGTTCACGTCAGCATTTTCCATAAAGGGTAAGTAAGACTCCTGCTCTACCCCTTCCACCACAATTTCAATCTGCAACCTATTGAGCATGGCCACCAAACCACAGAAAAGCGCATTCGCTTTACTGTTGTTATGGATATCCTTAACCAAGCTCCTGTCCACTTTAACGACTTCAAAATGAAAGTTTCGAAGGTAACTTAAGGAAGAAAAGCCACTGCCAAAATCGTCAAGTGAAAGGCGGAAGCCAACTTCACGCAGACTATTTAGCGCGGCAAGCGCGGCTTTTTCATCACGGATAAAAATAGACTCGGTGAGTTCAAGTTCAATCATGTTGGTTCGCACCGAACTATCATTACAAATTTTCGTGGCTTGGGCGGGGAAATCGGTGTCTAGCATTTGGTTAACACTGATATTAATTGAAAGCGGAATGCTCTCCCCTTGCTGCGCTTCCATCATAGCAATGTAGTCACATGCAGCTTCCAGCGCTTGCACGCCAATCTGGCGGTCAAGGTCGTGCGCTTCAGCGATGGGGATAAATACCAGAGGAGGTACAACACCGTGCAAACCAGATATCCACCTGCAAAGCACTTCTCCGCCTTTCAAATTGCCCTGTAAGTCATACTTGCCTTGAATATAATAATCGAGCAAGTTATTTTCGATAGCTTTACGCAAGTCGTTAACCATACTGACCTGTTGCGACATTCTCTCATAAAGCCCATCCTCATAGACATTCACTTGGCCTTTACCAAGTTTTTTGGCGTGATACATTGCCGCATCTGCGCATTGTACAACGCCTTCAATACTGTCATTGTGTTCGGGAAATTTGGCAATACCGATACTTGCGGACAGTTTCAATTCGACCTTTTTAGTTACCACAACATCTTCTTCGATGAGCCGAATGAGCGCTTCGGATTTCTCCACCGCCCATTCAATATTTTGTCTTGAAAGTACCGCAATAAACTCATCGCCTCCCCACCGCGCCACATCACCAAACGGACCAAATGAAGCGGTTAGCAATGCGGCAACACGCTGAAGCTCAACATCGCCTTTCTCATGACCCGCGGTATCATTAATCGCCTTGAAACCATCAAGGTCGATGAACACGACTAAAAAGTCGCCGTGGCTGTCGAAAAGTTGTTGGAAAATATCACGCAGGGCGCTGCGATTATTTAACCCAGTTAATTCATCGTACAGGGCAAGTTGCTTTAACCGAGCTTCATTGCGTTTGCGTTCACTAATATCCCGCATAGTGGCAATAAGCGATGATGAGGCTTCTAGGTAATTGTCAAACACCGATACGGATATATCAACCGCGGTATTCTCCCCCACTCTGGGTACAATAACAGACTCAAACCTAAGCTGTTTTTTATGCTCCAAGCTATTGGTATTTACCTTTTCACCCTTCAACAAATCATTAAGATTAAGATTGATACAGGCCATTTTATCTGGCGCACCCACCAGCTTCACAAACGCCTCATTGCATTCGTTTATGCTTAAGCTAGGAGATAATACCAACATGGGTTCGCGAGAATTCGCAAAGGCTGATGCCATGAGTTGAAAGGATTGCTCTGCTTCCCTTTGCTGCGTTATATCTCTCGTGGTTCCCACTATTTGTAAGGCTTCACCACTACTACCACGCTTAAGTACACGCCCTCTTAGGCGCACCCACTGCAACTGGCCTTGTATGCTCATACGAAAGGAAAGTTCTATGCGTTCGCGCCCACCATGAAGCGCCATCGACCATTGAAACTGTAAGTTTTCCAAGTCACCTTCATGCACTAACGCCATTAAGTCGATTGGGGTTCCGGACCAGGTAGACTCACTTTCTGAATTAAGTGAAAACGCACGAATATCAATGATGTCGTGGCTCGCCTGCCAATCCCAAAACGACTCTTGCGATGCCCATAATGCGAGTTCTAACTTTTTCTGGGATTGCTGACTGAAAAGGAGTGAATTGTATAGCTCGTCAGCTTTTAGCAACAGCAAGGATTCTGCATTTTCTCTTGCTGTTTTTTCACGCTGAAGCCGCCTTTCTAAGCTTTTTAATTTTTCTTCTAGAGGATCTAGATCGGCGCCCACCGGCTACACAACCTGAATACTAAATTCGTAAGTATGAGGGAATGACATTTGATGAGTTTCGCGTTCTAGCGTGCAATCGAAGTACGCAGCTGCTGCATCCATCAACCCTTCAGCAAGGGGATACAATTCTCGTTCCGAGAAGTAGCGCAAGCGCATACTATTATCGGTTCTAGATATAACGGTAAACCTAGGCAAATCAGCATCTGGATAGAGTTTGCGCACTTGAACATGAATGTCACCATCAAGGTGTTCTAGCAACTGTAAAATGTCTTTCGTGTCTGCAAGTACATTGCCATGTACTGCCGCTAGCTTACCAAAAAGATAAACCCCAAAATCGTACAGCAGTTCATTAACCGACTTACCGGTTTTCGCGGTAAGGATAGTTAATATTTTCTGCATTTCTTCAAAAGGGTAATAGCCGACCGCAGTATAGGCTCCATCATTTGTTAACTCAGCTTCAACAATCACTTCGTCAGCAAATTCAGGCGATACCTTTTCTTCTAGCATGTCTATGAGCGAAGTAAATACAATCCCTAACATACGGTCTCCTTATACAGTTAATAATAGTGTAGTTCAGTCACACCCAACGACAACCATTGTTTAGGAAATATCATTCTCTTGGGCGTCTGAACTATCGTCACTTGAAGCGCTTTGATTTTGCACCACTTCAACACTATCCACCCGCTGTAAACCTCGAGGTAACTTGTTTCCTCTTCGTCCTCGCTCTCCATAATAGTGTTCTAAATCTGAAGCAGACAAGGTCATATTACGTTTACCCGCGGTCACTTTTAATGAAGCGCCATCAGGCACTACCGCCAATACAGTCACAAACTCTTCGCGGGATTGCGCTTTGGCACCAGGAATATTAATCAGCTTATTCCCTTTTCCTTTACCTAGGCTTGGCAAGTCTTTAAGTGGGAACAGCAACATACGCCCCTCGTTCGAGATGGTTAAACACCAATCTGACTCAGGGTTAGTGACAGGTTTAGGCTTCATTACCTTGGCGGCCTTTGGCAAAGAAAGATATGCTTTCCCCGCCTTATTTTTGCTCACCATATCTTTGAATGTGCCTACGAAGCCGTAGCCAGCATCGGAGCCAACCAAAAACTTAGCCTCGTCGGATGCCATAATAACGTGTTCAAACGACTCACCACCTACCAAGGCAAAACGCCCTGTCAGCGGTTCCCCCTGACTCCGCGCCGATGGCAATCCATGGGCATCACAGGAGAAAGTACGTCCCGAGGTATCCATGAATACCGCAGGTTGATTACTTTTCCCTTCTGCACTTGATAGATAGCCATCACCCGCTTTGTAGCTTAATCCCTCTGCATCAATGTCATGACCTTTGGCGCAACGTGCCCACCCTTTTTCTGATAACACCACGGTAACTGATTCAGCTGGCACGAGTTCTTTTTCAGACAATGCTTTCGCTTCGCCACGCTCAACAATGGGTGAACGTCTATCATCACCATACTTTTCAGCATCGGCGAGAATTTCTTTCTTGATCAGGGTTTTTAAGCGGCGATCTGAGCCTAGCAAGGTTTGCAGTTTGTCACGCTCTGCAGCCAACTCGTCTTGCTCGCCCTTAATTTTCATTTCTTCAAGCTTGGCTAAATGACGAAGCTTTAATTCTAGTATTGCTTCTGCCTGCTTATCGCTAAGCGAGAACCGCGAGATTAACTCTTGCTTGGGTTTTTCGTAGGTACGGATAATCTCGATAACTTCATCGATATTCAAAAAGGCAATGAGCAAGCCTTCTAAAATATGTAAACGAGCCAGCACTTTGTCTAATCGGTACTGAAGACGACGGGTAACGGTCTCTTTTCGGTAAACCAACCATTCAGATAGGATAGTTCGAAGATCTTTAACCTTAGGACGACCATCCAAACCAATCATGTTTAGGTTTACGCGATAGTTCTTTTCTAAATCGGTAGTCGCAAACAAATGCTGCATTAACTGGGCAGTATCGATACGGTTTGAACGCGGCGTAATAATTAATCGGGTAGGGTTTTCGTGATCTGACTCGTCGCGTAAATCGCTAACCATTGGCAGCTTTTTAGCCTGCATCTGCCCTGCGATTTGCTCTAAAATTTTACCACCTGATGCCTGGTGAGGCAGCGCAGTAACAACAATATCGCCATTTTCTTCGTGGAACACCGCACGCATTTTAATTGAGCCGCGGCCGGTTTCGTAAAGTTTACGAATATCAGCTTTAGGCGTAATAACTTCAGCTTCGGTAGGATAATCTGGCCCATTAACGTGCTCTAGCACATCGCTAAGCTCTGCTTTGCTGTTGTCGAGCAACATGGCACAGGCATAAGCCAATTCACGCACATTATGTGGTGGAATATCTGTTGCCATACCAACAGCAATACCGGTAACGCCATTAAGCAAGATATGCGGCAAACGAGCGGGTAGCACACAAGGCTCTTCTAATGTGCCATCGAAATTGGGGGTCCAATCGACGGTGCCTTGACCTAATTCATCCAATAAAACTTCTGAAAAACGAGAAAGTTTAGCCTCGGTATATCGCATGGCAGCGAAAGATTTAGGGTCGTCTGGCGCTCCCCAGTTTCCTTGCCCATCTACCAAGGGGTAGCGATAAGAAAAGGGCTGCGCCATCAATACCATGGCTTCATAACACGCGGAATCTCCATGAGGATGAAACTTACCTAATACATCCCCTACCGTTCTAGCTGATTTTTTGTACTTAGCATTAGCGCTCAGTCCCAAGTCAGACATGGCGTATATAATGCGTCGTTGTACGGGCTTTAGGCCGTCAGCAATATGAGGTAGGGCACGGTCCATGATGACGTACATGGAATAGTTTAAGTAAGCGTCTTCGGTAAAGCGCCTTAAAGGCAGTTGTTCTACACCGTCGCGGTTAATAATAATCTCGTCGCTCATGATAATTTTTTCGTTTTGTTATTTTCACAATACAGCGTTAATGCCAAGCATTTAGTTTATTTAAACAGGTAGCAGCGTTAACGAACGGCGTGTTTATGTGGAAGTGTTTACCCACAAAATAGGACTTTTTATTAAGCCTTCAATGTTTCTATTGTGGGGCAAACTAGGGGCTAGTGCAATAATCACTATTAGGTTAACTCAGTATAGCGATAGACGTAAATGCCTCAATCTTTTGTACAATTGTCCGCCAGAGTGGTTTAATAAGAATAGAAGAAGATTAAGAAGCTATTCAGGATGTATTTGTTTCGAATTTTTACACTGCTGTGCGCATTACTTTGGCTTATCGCCCCTCAATCAACACACGCTCAGCATATTGAGCAACTTTTCGATGAAGATGCTTCTTTAGACCTCTCCGACTCCCTGTACTATTTATACGAAACCAATCTGCCACTCACAATAAACGATGTGAGTAGACGGCGCAGCGACTTTCGAATGCATCCCTATAGTAATCCCAATTTTGGATTCAGAGATAAAGGAATGTGGTTATTAACGTCATTTTCCAACGTGTCAAACCAAGAGAACTGGGTATTTTCTATCAATTTTAGCCAACTCGACAAAGTCGATTTCTATTTGGTTAAAAATGGAGAAGTATTGCAGCAAAGCCATCAGGGGAAATCTCAAAAAGAGCAAATTTTTCGCATTCCTACATTACGGGTAAAGCTTGCCAACGCTGAACGGGTAGATTTATTCATACGTGTTGAAAGCCAATCATCAAGTCTTATTACGCCACTACGAGTGCAACCTGAGCCAGTTCATAGCAGTTCGTTCCAAATGGACAGCCTAATGTGGGGTTTGTTTTACGGGGGGTTGCTGATACTGGCGGTCTATAACCTTGTGCTGTATTTCGGGGTTCGCGAGCGCAGTCTTATTGCCTACGTGGGCTATATATGCGCCGTTATTCTTTGGCAATTTATTTGGGGCGGCCATATCCACCTGCTGTTTTCAGGGGGAATACCCTATTGGCTTGTTGGCCACACTGAACTGATATTTGTGATCATAGGTATCTCATCCGGTTTTTTTACCGTGAGCTTTCTTGAGACCAAAAAGAACGCCAAGGCTGCACATCCTGTCATTGTTTTGTTATTGGCAGTACAAATGGTTATTGGGGTAGTTTGTTTTCTGGGGGTGCTTCCTTCTATCTGGAAGAATAACTTGGTTTATGGTGTAGGTCTAATCGCAATTTGTAGTTATATATTTGCCGGTATTGAAGCCTTCATTAACCGCTTCCAACCTGCCCGATACTTTATATTTGCTTGGGGTATGCTGGCCTCTGGTGCCATTATTGGCATGCTAAGTTTAATTGGCGTACTCCCCTCAAACGACTTCACCACTTACTGTTTCCAAGTGGGTGTATTTTTAGAATCTGGGCTGTTTTCTTTCGCGCTAATGGAAAAAAGTAGAAGCCAACTTGAGCATGAGGTTGAGCAAGCCACCGATGATTTACGCAATAATATGGAGCTCATTGAAGAGCAAAACGCACGCTTAGATATTGCCCGTAAAGACGCAATTAAAGCCAGTAATGTGAAATCGCAATTTCTTGCCAATATGAGCCATGAAATACGTACGCCTCTTAACGGTATTCTAGGGTTTAGCCGAGAACTCACCCATGCCTCTTTGCCGTCTGATCAACAAGAGCAAGTGCGAATTATCAATACTGCCGCTGATAACTTGCTGACTATAGTGAACGATGTTTTAGACTTCTCTAAGATTGAAGCCGGTAAGCTGCAAATCAACAACCAACCATTTTCACCCAATACTTTATTGGAAGAAATGGTGACAATTATGGCGAAGTCTTCCCATTCTAAAAAGTTAGAATTTGTTTTCGACCTAGCGCCCTTGCCAGAAAAGTTAATAGGTGATGTGTTCAGAATAAAGCAAATTTTGAACAACCTGCTTGGCAACGCCTTAAAATTCACCCCTTCCGGTACGATTACCCTAGCAGTTAAAGGCCGCCCGCTTTTGCACGGAATTCATGAAATTGAAATCACCGTTGAAGATACGGGTATCGGTATAAACCGGCAGGACAGAAAGAAACTCTTTAATGCGTTTTCTCAAGTAGATGACTCGATAAACCGAAACTACCAAGGGACAGGATTAGGCTTGGTAATTAGTCGAGAGCTAGTTCGACTCATGCGAGGCGACTTAACCCTCAAAAGTACGCCAAGACAAGGTTCCACCTTCGTGGTTACCCTCAGAACCAATCACTTAAGCCAGAAATATGCATTGAGTGCTGATACCGAGTGGCATGGAAAACATGTGGTTATCTTCGACCCCATTCCGGCTACACGCCGTGCCAGCGCCTCTATGTTGAAGCAACTGGGTGCTAACGTTACCACGGTTGAATCCATTGATTACCTTTCCAGACTATCGCTACAGTCATCTTCCACTGATTTCTTTATGGCAACCGTGCCGGTATCAAAAATGGACAAGCGGGATGAGTTCTTAAGCCGCTTTGTACAGTTTAATGCCACTAAGCGCGTGCTTTGGTATTCAGGCCCAGAGCCTTTTACTCAATACCCAAGTTTATCTCAGCACTTTCATACTCAAATACGCATGCCAATGACGCTAAGTAAGCTCGATGGCTTAGTGAATAATAAGAAAGCGGTACCAAGAAATCCGCTTCAAGATAAGTTGAACTCCCTTCCACCGGCAAGAATTCTAGCCGTGGATGATATGGATATGAACCTCAAGTTACTGCATACCTGGCTTGATAACTCACCTATATCATTAGTGACCACAACCAGTGGCGAAGACGCGGTTAATCAGTGCCAAACCCAAGAGTTCGACTTGATATTAATGGATGTTCAAATGCCTATTATGGATGGGCTTCAAGCGTCTCGAGCGATAAGAAAAACGACGCTGAACATGGGCACACCTATTATTGCGGTAACCGCCCATGCCTTTAAAGAAGAGCAAGAAAGATTACTCGCTTCGGGCATGGATGACTATTTGCCCAAACCCATTGAGATAGGTTCTCTGGTAGACCTTATTCGTTCGTGGTGCCATGCAGCTGAGCCTGGGCACATATTACTTCCTTCCTTAGACTGGCAGCTTGCGCTAAAACGCGCACACCAGAACCATGAAGCAGCAAAAGAATTACTTGAAGACTTTATTACTATGGCGCCGGACATGCTGATGACCTTGAAGGCGCTGTGGAATAAAAAAGATTACGCAGAGCTTAAACTCGAAATTCATAAGTTACACGGAGCATGCTGTTATATAGGCGCCCCGCGATTGCAAAGCTTAGCAGATGAGCTCGAAAGCGCCCTTAAACTAGGGCAACATTTTCTAGTTGCTGAGAATCTGCCGCTGTTACTTGATGAAATTGAGCGAGTCTGCTCTGAAGGGCAGACGCGCACAGGCTAGCTTAACATGGGTTATTGAACCTTATTGGTTCTGCGGGCGGCTTGGCATTGAGAAATAAGCGCAGCAAATTCTTCTGGGGTTCTATCTATGTCAGAGGTAGCAATAAACACGTCATAGCCTAGGCGCTTGCGAAGCTCTGCCATACGGTTTGCCAACATGGCTTTTACCCCAGTGAGTACTGTGCCATTGTTTAAGGTGAAATGATTGTCATCGAACATAGACTCTTCGTAGCAACTTCCCGTTGCACACCCTTCATTGGTGTTATGCAGCAACAAAGGTCGCTGCTCCATAAGCAAATGGGTGGCTAAACGTGGCGATATACTGGTTAGAAACTCGGTATAGTCTTTTAATTTAAACCCCACGGTTTCAAGCCCTACATGCTCTAATCCTTGTCGTACTCTCGGGCAGTCTGCCCGCTGTAAGTTTTCCCAATGTATCCGCCAGCTGCCTAAACGGTGGCGATAGGTAATTACTTCTGTGGTCATTTCTAGGCTGAATTCAGGTTCTCGAATTTTAAAGTAGCCCACCAATAAAGTAACTAATGCGGCACTGGTGATCAAAATACCCGCAAGGAAAAGCCAATCAGGGAGCAATACAAACCAAAGCGCTGCAAACACTAGCCCTGCGCAACCAATAACGATACTGGTTATACCGTTACTTTTTGACGCGGCTCGAATAAGAATAGGTTCAGGGTTATTGCCAGACATACAGGTACACAACCAACATAATTAAGGCCCACAGCACATAAAGTCGAATACGCTGGCAGACGGCACAGTCTGTCTTCCACCAGCTAAAATGGCGTGTTGGCGCATTTTGTTTATTCTGATTTTTACGCATAAACAGGCAAACAGATTAATAATTAATACAGTTTACCTGTTTATAACGCGTGTTGTTAGGCCAGATGTCGATAGCGGTAGCGCTGAAATGCTGCTACCACGGTGGGGGTAAACACTAACGATAATATGACAGAGAAGCCCACGCCACCGGCCAGCACGACAGCAAGAGGCGGCCAGAAGCTTCCTTCACTGAAGAGCAATAACGGGATTAACCCACCCACCGTGGTAAAGGTGGTGGAAAGTATGTGTCGACTACACCCCATGGTTTCTTGCACGATTGCAGCGATATTTCCATGTTTAGCCTCTGCGTTTGCATTTATCGCCGCAATAACCACGATGGAGCCATTTATCGCAACCCCGATTAACCCAGCAGAGCCTAATAGGGGGTTAAAGCCAATCGGTAAGCCTGATAACCATAAACTAAACATGCCAAGCCCTACTGACAGTATCGCTACCAATACAATCACCCCCGCCATACGCAAGCTCGTAAAGGTTAGAATGAGAGTAGTCAGCATGAGTACAAGGAGCACCGGTGCATAAGTCCCTAGCTGCCCCATTGCCCGCTGCTGTTCATCTGCATCACCTGCAAGGTGAATACGATACCCTTCTGGCAACACTAAGCTGTCGTTTAGCTTCTGTCTTAACGTGTTACTGGCATCAACGGGGGGCACATTCGGCAAAAGGTAAGCCTGAATACGATTGACCCGCTCGCCATCTTGTCGAGTAATGCTGCTGATAGACGGTGCTAGTGTTAACGAAGCCACTGCACCTAACGACGACCAGTTTATAGCGCTATTTGCCGAATTGTCTCCTGCCACCGGAATAGGCATGGAGTTTATGCCCGCCACATCTTGTCGGAAACTATCTGATAATCTTACGCGCACAGGAATTTCTTCCGTGCTTTCCAAAACTGAACCACCAGCAAGCCCTGAAAAGTTAATTTGCATCTGACTCGCTAAATCGGAAAGGCTCAAGCCAAGGTAGGACAATGTATCGCTTGAGGCATCAACATTAAGTTCTGGCTCACCCATGGTGATACTGGCTGTAGATTGGGAAATACCGGGTACTGATGACATTAAAAATCGAACTTGCTGACCTAATTCATTCAATATGTCTAAATCGGGCCCGAAAATTTCTACTTCTACCGGCGCAGCAATAGGCGGACCTTGTCCAAATGCACGCACCACAATTTGAACTTCAGGGAAGGTATCATCAAGATGATGTTGCAAACGTCCAATTAATTTGGCCGCCTCTTCTACCGTATGCGTTGTTAAAACGGCATTGGAAAAGTTGGGTAAATTATCACGTGTCATGATTTGGTTGTAATACACTGAAGGAGCAGAACCTCCTACTAACCATGTCACTTGTTTAACCCCTTCGTTTTCGCGAATAACACTGTCGACTTTGTGGGTGTAAGCGAGTGTGTTGCCTATGCTACTGCCCTCTTTCGTCCACATATAAACTTCGAACTGGTCTCTATCAGCGCTGGGGAAAAATACGTTTGCCAACGTACCTGAAAGTACAAAACCCGAGATACAAAACACAAGCACTAAAGGTAAGACTAAAATCGGTCGTGCAATCCACGCGGCTAAATGTACGCGAAACGCTTGGCTTAATTTAGGGGCTTGTAACCCCACTTGCCACCAATGTTTATTCGCCATATTTTCAGCCTGTTCACCTTTAGGGAGAAAGCGAGCGGCTAATGCTGCAATTACTGTCAGCGATATAAACAACGAGCCGATTAGTGCCATCACCACGCTTATAGCAATAGGCCCAACAAAATCCCCAATGTTACCGTTTAGCAGAAAAATAGGCATGAAGCCCAATATGGTGGTAAGTGTAGAGGCCAGTAAGGGCGCAAAAAGGTGAGAGACACTTTTGGCCATTGCACCAACCCGAGTGGCTGATGGGTCTTGTAAATTGATCCTAATTTCATCGGTAATAACAATGGCGTTATCGATTAATAGTCCAATGGCGATGATCATGCCGAAGATGGACATTTGGTGAATTTGCTCGTTGTAAAAGTTAAGAGAGAACAACGCAAATGACGCACATAACGGAAGCGCTAACCCCACTATCCACGATGCTTTAAACCCCATAAAGAGTAATATAACTAACATGACTACCGCACAACCCATTAATAGGTTGCCTGATAGTTCGGCTAAGCGATTGCCGGTATATTTATTCTGCTCAAAAGCAATGTCGGCTGTTACCGTGCCTTTAAATTCCCGATTGAAACTATCAACCACGGTTAGCGCATCGTTGGTCCACACATCGGCACGTAGCGAGGTTTGCATACGGGCAGCAACGAAGATAACTTCCTCTCCATCAAGCACACCAATGTCAGAACGAGGGGTCACATACCCATGGGATACCGTTGCAACGTCTTCTACACGTAAATAACGACCATCTTGATTCGCCAGCGGGATAGCAGACACCATCGCCACCCCATCCAACCCTTTCGCGACTGTGAAGCGTAAATTTGTGCTTTCAGTGTCCAGCACACCTGCAGGAAGTTTAGGATCGGCGTTACTAATGATATTGCTGACTTGCCCAAGGTTTAGGCCGGTTGCCGCGAGTTTATCTGGGGAGATACTTACGCTAATTTCTTCTTCGGGGGCACCATAAATACGTACCAACTCGGTGCCGTGTACATTACGAAGTCTATCGGTGAGTTCTTCCGCTAACCGCCCCGTAAGGGTAAGTGATGTGGTATCAGGGTGCGACGCTTTTAATGCTAACAATAATGTAAATGCAGTGGCACCGCGCTTTTCATCGAATATAGGCGAACCTGCGCCTTCTGGAAAACCTGCTGATGCTTCGCCTATAGCGTCTCGTATTTCACTGAATAACTGTTCGTTACTGCTGCTATCAATCCAATCTTGGGTTTCAATATTAATGACTGAAATACCAGCTCTTGAGGTAGATTTAACTTCCTTTATTTCAAAGATTTCACGTAGCTTATCTTCTATTACATCACTGACAAGCGCTTCCACCCGCTCAGCCGAAGCCCCTGGGTAGGACGTGATCACAAGGGCATTTCGGGTATCAATTCTAGGGTCTTCTAAGCGCGGTAAATTACCTAGCGCAGACATGCCCGCAACGAGCAATATCACTAAGCTTAAAACGAGTAAGTGAGGTCGTCGATAGAATAAGGTATACCATGGGTACTTTTTATCGGTATCAAATAGCATAGGGTTCATCGCGTTACTCCATCAGCGCTATTCACATCACCCTCACTCAATTTAACCGCTTGCCCTGGCGACAGCTTATGCGTTCCACTTGTTACTAAGCGGTCGCCTTCACTTAATGCGCCGCGTACAAAGGCACGCTCACCGTCGGTATAAATAACTTCAACGGTTCTACTTTCAAGGTTAAGCGTCTCTTGTTCTGTCACTACGAACACGCGCCATAGCCCTCGTAAACCATTGCTAAGCGCACTAGCAGGTATCCAACTGCCGTTGCTATCGCCGTGACGTTGCCCTATCAAGGTGGCAAGATCGCCCGGTCGTAAGCCAGCATTACTCGATAAATTAACCAGAATATCAACAGTACGGGTTTGTCTGTTGCGTACAGGAGAAAGTTGGCTCACCGTTGCTTCAATATTTAACGCATCAACATTAAGGGCTACCTTTTCACCTACACGAAATAAAGAGATCATATCCGCTGGCACCGCAAAGCGGGCTTGTAAAGGGGCATCGCTGGTAAGACTAAGCAAAGCAGCCCCTGCAGCGACAACACTACCTTCATCAAAGTAACGCGCACTGATTGTGCCTGAAAAAGGCGCGAGCAATGCTGTTTTAGCTTGCTCTACATCTAGACTGTCAATGCTTGCTTCAATTTCTTTTACCTGTGCGCTCGCAGCAGCCGTATTGGCTTTCACTTCATCTAAACGTTGCGACGATTCTAGTTTTTTCTCCACCAGCACAGTCACCCGTTTTTCACTGAGCTCTGCTAACGTTAAATCTGCACGGGTACGTTCTAACGTTGCATTTAATTCCACAAGACGCGCAGACAACCTGTCATTGTCTAGCTTGGCGAGTACATCACCTTTTTGAACCGTATCGCCTTCATCAGCGAAAATTGCTATGACTTGACCACTGGTATCAAAAGACACATCCGCCGCTTTGGGAGATTCAATGAGTCCATAAATTTTCACCGGCATTTCAAAACCGTTTTGTACCGTAACGCGCTTAGTTGAAACCGCAGTAAGTGGATGCTCGGCAAGTTTTTGTGTCGCGCCATTTAGCCCGGCAGCAAACAGCAGAAGCGTTAAACCAACAACGAAGATAGCGATAGCAGCACACAGTGCTGTCGATGCCCCTTTTCCTTGTTCAGTAGACTCAATTGTCATTTCATTTTCCTTGCTTCTGCAGGCTTATTTGCCTAGGCATATTTGGTAAACTATTTTTACTATGCTAGATTATAAATACTAGACCGTCTAGTTTGATATTAAAATTTGAGTGAGATTCCATTGCCTGAACAAAAAAACAAACGACAAGGCCGCCCCAAAAGCGAAGAAAAACATAACCTTATTCTTCATTCAGCGTCGTGTTTATTTATCGAAAATGGTTTCGCTAATACCTCAATGGATAATATTGCTAAGGCGTCTGGGGTATCAAAACAAACGGTTTATTCTCACTTCGATAATAAAGATGCCTTGTTTAAGGCCGCTATTACGAAGAAATGCCAATCTTACCAACTAGATACCAATCAATTGATGCAAGGCACGAATGCTAACCTTCCGCTAAACCATTATTTAAAGCAGGTAGGTACGCAGTTCATCAGGTTGATACAAGATCCAGAGGCGGTTGCTGTTTTCCGATTGGTCATTGGTGAAGCGCAAAGCACACCTCATGTGGCAAAACTATTTTATGATGCTGGACCTGGTGCATCGATAGAGGCCTTCTCTGAAGTCTTCTTCTTTTATGGTAAAGGCGCGCTAACGAAAGCTAACAGTGTGCAGTTGGCCATAGACTTTTGCTCGTTGTTACAAAGCGACTTTCACAACAAATTGCTGTGCGGTGTTCAAGAGGCAATGCTTAATGAAGCAATTGGCGCTCATGTAGAAATTGCTGTCGAGAAAACCTTACTGCTATTTAATACTTATTGTACAAATAAAGACGAATAACTCAGCATCTAGACGGCGACGAAGGATTACTTATTTCCTCGTTTGTTATACACTAAAGCCGTTTTCGTTGATGATTGAGTGACACATGTCTGACTTTACCGGTAATCATATTCTTTCGGTTAATCAATTCGATCGTGAGGCTATTGAGAAAGTATTCTCAGTTGCTGATTCCATGCAGCCCTATGCGAAACGCCAAAAGCGCACTACTGTGCTTGAAGGCGCCATCCTTGGTAATTTATTTTTCGAACCTAGCACCCGGACTCGCGTCAGTTTCGGCACCGCGTTTAACCTTTTAGGTGGTGAAGTGCGTGAAACCACCGGCATGGCCAGTTCAGCCTTAGCGAAAGGCGAATCACTTTATGATACCGCCCGTGTACTGAGCGGTTACTCAGATATTATTGCCATGCGTCACCCTGCTGCGGGATCGGTAGCCGAGTTTGCAGAAGGCAGTCGTGTTCCAGTGATTAACGGTGGTGACGGTGCTAATGAACACCCCACTCAAGCCTTACTCGATTTATTTACCATTAAACGTGAATTGGAATACCATGGCCATGGTATTGATGGTTTACATATCGCAATGATTGGCGACCTTCGTTACGGTAGAACCGTACACTCGTTGTCTCGCCTTTTATGCTTATTCAAAAATGTGCGCTTCACGCTAATATCGCCTAAAGAATTAGCCATGCCACAACCAATTATCGATGCGATTGAAAATGCGGGGCACCAGCTTAATATAACCGAAACATTTGAAGGCAGTTTAGATGCCGACATTTGTTACCAAACCCGTATTCAGGAAGAGCGTTTTCCTTCTCAAGAAGAAGCCAATAAATACCGTGGGAAGTTCCGTTTAAACCACTCTATTTATACTCGCCATTTTCAGTCCAAAACTGTCATTATGCATCCACTTCCTCGGGATTCTCGTATAGAGGCTAACGAGCTAGATAACGACCTAAATTTAAATCCAAACCTTGCCATATTCAGACAAACCGACAACGGCGTTCTCGTACGCATGGCGTTATTTGCGCTTACGTTAGGCGTTGAAGAGTTATTGACCAAATATGAACGTGAAGTGGTATGGTTCAGCAACAAGAGCAATGAATTACATGCAAAAATCTGAAGTCCTTTTTACCCGCGCCCAAAAAACCATTCCTGGCGGTGTTAATTCTCCCGTTCGCGCTTTTAAAGCCGTTGGCGGAACACCTCGTTTTATTACCAAGGCTGATGGCCCTTACATGTGGGACGCCGATGGTAAACAGTATATCGATTACGTGCAATCGTGGGGCCCCATGGTATTGGGTCATAATAATCCACAAATTCGACAAGCGGTCATCGATGCCTCTGAATTCGGCCTTTCATTCGGTGCACCTACCGAAGCTGAAATTATTATGGCTGAAACGGTAAGTAAATTGGTGCCGTCAATGGAAATGGTACGCATGGTAAATTCAGGCACTGAAGCCACCATGTCAGCTATTCGTTTATCTCGCGGCTACACGGGTCGCAATAAAATCGTTAAATTTGAAGGCTGTTACCACGGTCATGCAGACTCGTTGCTAGTAAAAGCGGGGTCAGGGGCATTGACCATGGGTGTGCCGAGTTCTCCTGGTGTACCTGCTAACGTGGCCGAGCACACCTTAACGGTTGAATATAACAATATAGAAAGTGTAAAGAATGTGTTTAAGGCACACGGAAACGACATTGCCTGTATAATTGTTGAGCCAGTTGCTGGTAATATGAACTGTATTCCACCTGTTGAAGGCTTTTTAGAAGGTCTTCGTGATGTGTGTGACGAATACGGTAGCCTTCTGATTTTTGATGAAGTGATGACAGGTTTTCGGGTATCACGCGGCGGAGCTCAAGAACGTTACGGCATAAAACCAGACCTAACTTGCTTAGGTAAAGTGATTGGCGGCGGAATGCCAGTTGGCTGCTTTGGTGGTAGAAGAGACATTCTTACTCATATTGCTCCTACAGGCCCTGTTTACCAAGCTGGTACACTTTCTGGCAACCCCGTGGCGATGGCAGCAGGTTTAGCCGCCATGGAGCAAATTCAAGAAGAAGGCCTTTACGAAGGCATCTTTGAAAATACCCAAGCACTTGCTGATGGCATGCAAGCCCTTGCCAATAAGCACGGCATTAAACTAAGTACTAATGTTGCCGGCAGTATGTTTGGGATATTCTTTACGGACATTGAGCGCGTGACTAATTATCAGCAGGCCATTAACTGCAATACAGAGCAGTTCAACAAATTTTATCACGGTATGTTGGAGCAAGGTGTTTACTTGGCACCTGCCTCATACGAAGCTGGATTTGTATCGAAAGCGCATGATAAGGACATCATTGCGAAAACTTTAGAAGCAGCTGACAAGGTGTTTGCAATGCTTAAATAATAACAATGGATAGGTATTTTGACGGCGACGGATTGGTTACTACTAAGTGTATTATTTTTAGTTTTTGCTTACAGTGTTGTCGTTACCGCTGTGCTGGTGAAGTATCGCCAGCACAGACTTAATCGACTTATCTACCGACAGCGACGTAAAGCAAACTTAAAATCAGATCCCTCAGCCGAACAGCATAATCAACACGTTGCTGATGAAGCGTTAAGGTTATCTCAAGCCTTTCAAAAATTTGTTCCTCAACAGTTTATCGATCATATCACTAAGACCGGCTCAGGCCATATTGAGCTTGGCTATGCCGATGAGCAGGATGTCGCTATCCTTTTCTGCGACATTCGCGGTTTTACCGGCTTATCAGAAAAAATGCGCCCACAGGAGCTTATGGGGTTTCTCAACTCGTATTTCTTGCGTATGAATAAACCAATTCACGAGAACGGCGGGTTTATTGATAAATTTATCGGCGATGCCATGATGGCATTGTTTGATCATCCAGGTGGTACCCCGCAAGATAAAGCTATTGACGCAATTAACGCTGCGATGGAATTACGCAAAACCCTCGATTTTTACAATATTCGTCGTAAGCGTAAGGGCTTTGTTCCCATTAATGTGGGTGTGGGAATACACTATGGCCCTGTGGTAATGGGAACGGTAGGTTCTGATGACAGAATGGATACCACTGTTATTGGCGACAGCGTTAATATTGCTTGTCGTTTAGAAGCACTAGCGCCAAAGTACGGTGCTGATATTATTGTCAGTGCACAAGTACTTGAAGGAATGGGGGACAAGTTCCCTGTTAAAACGCGGCTTCTTGACTGGGTTCGGGTAAAAGGGCGCAAAGCCCCAATCCAAATTTATGAGGTGCTTAGCCATTTACCACATCAACAGCAGGAAGAACGGTTTTCGGTGCAATCTAAAATTGCCGCTGGCCTAGCCTGTAGAATAGATAAAGAGTGGGATTTGGCTATAGCGCACTTTGAAGCGGCGTTGGCTATTTTTCCTCAAGACTCCTTGGCGAAGCACCATATTGATGTGTGTCGTATATATCAAAACATGCTGCTGCCAGATGATTGGGATGGCGCCTTAACTATTCAGTAAAGCGTCACCGACCCTATTCAGATTCTATATTTTTCGCCTGTTCACGAATAAAGGTAACGGATGGCGCAAAAAAGGCAGCGCCAGTTTCTGCGTTAGTGAAATCTAACCAGCGATCATAATCTCCATCACCATTGCCATATATTTGGCTATGCAGCATGGCCTTAAAAGGCCTAGCACTGGCCGAACAACTCACAAATAGTAGCCCTTGCGACACCATATCACCATACGGCATGCCTTGTTTGATCAGCCCCGCCTTACCACTCTCAGTGGTAATAATGTTGGCGCGAACACTATGAGAAGATTCAGACTGTTCTGCACTTACCAAGTTATGCTGCTGAGTGGTCCCCATTACCTGTTCTTGCTGCCGTGATGAAAGACTATGCCAACGGCGTAAGTCATGCTTGTAGCGCTGCACGTGTAGATAACTTCCACCACTAAAATCAGGATCGTTTTCATTTACGATGGCAACCTCTCTGCGCTTCATTCCACGAGGGTTATCTGCGGCATACAAGTACCCGGTAAGATCCCGTCCATCAAGGTAACGAAAACCACGAATTTGCTCTACCATTTCTACGTGTAATCGGAGTAAATCCATGACCTCGATGCCGATAGCATGGCAGATATCTAAACGGTCAGCCCTAATTTGAATAAACAAATCACAGGGCATAGTAGGCGCACTTCTATCTTCACATTGCATATCAGGGAAAGGCATCAATTCTACTGGAATTAAGCCTGGGTACACTTCAGTCCAATAGCCAGTTCCAATAGCCACAACACCGGTCACCATAGCTTCGTAATGCTCAGACTCAAAGTGTTCGAATATATCTAACACGCGGGCAAGCTTCGCCCTTACCGCCTCACTATCGTCATCAATAACGTTAAGCAGTAAATATTGCGCATGTAAATTAGGTTCTGCGCAAATCCCTTTTTGTGGTTGTGTCATGGGCACTCTTATTGTTATTTAACCATGGCGAACAATGATACGAGTGTGTATTAGTAACCCGCAGCTTGTCCATCTTTTCGGCTTTCAGAAGCCCCAAAGTAAACGTTGCGCTTATCATCCCACATAATTGCCTGATAGCCCCCAAAAGCACCAACAACGCGACGCAATGTGTGACCTCGCTCCATTAACTCTCGCTGTACTGTCTCATCAAATCCTGATTCTAGACTGATATAACCGCCATCAAGCATTAACTTACCTGTAGGCGAACTAGAGCCGCTGTGCAAAATACGCGGAGCATCACCCGCTTCTTGTAAATTCATACCAAAATCGAGCATGTTCACAATAATTTGCGCATGCATTTGAGGCTGAGTACCTCCGCCCATTACACCGAAGCTTAAAAATGGTGCACCATTACGAGTAACAAATGCAGGGATAATGGTGTGAAATGGACGCTTTTCAGGCTTAAGTTCGTTGAAATGACCTTCTTCTAAGGTAAACATTTCACCACGATTTTGTAGTACAAAACCAAGCCCTGGGGGTGTCATTCCTGACCCCATACCGCGATAGTTACTTTGAATTAGCGATACCATATTACCGTCTTTATCGGCTACCGTTAAATAAACTGTATCGCCATCGTAAATACCTGCGTCTACACGTTCTGCGGCTTTAGCGCCGTTAATAAGCTGCTGACGTTCAGTGGCGTAATCTTTGGAAATTAACCACTCAACTGGAATGTCGTTAAATGCGGGATCAGCATAGAACTTTGCGCGATCTTCAAATGCTAACTTTTTCGCTTCCACAAAGGTATGAATATACTCGGCAGAATTAAAGCCCATGCCTTCAATGTCATAGCGCTCTAATATATTGAGTATTTGTAATGCCGCAATACCCTGCCCATTAGGGGGAAGCTCCCATACATCGTAGCCGCGATAATTTGCTGATACCGGCTCTACCCATTCTGACGTATGCGACGCTAAATCAGCATAAGAAAGGTAGCCACCTTGCGACTTCATGTAAGCGTCAATATTTTGCGCAATGTCACCCTTATAAAAAGCATCTCGCCCGCCGGTGGCAATTTTTTCGTAGGTTACCGCGAGACCAGGGTTCTTAAAAACATCCCCTTTTTTGGGGACTTTCCCATTAATAAGAAACGTTTCTGCAAACCCATCGTAATGACCTATTCTTTCGTTGTTCATTGCTAAATAATAAGCAACCAGTTCAGAAACAGGAAAGCCATTTTTGGCATATTCAATGGCCGGCGTGAGCAACGCTGTCATAGGTAACTTGCCAAACTTTTCATGTAGCATAAACCAGCCATCTACGGCCCCAGGCACAGACACAGGCAGTGGCCCAAATTTAGGTATTTGCGCTAAACCTCTATCGTTAAACACTTGTTTGGTCAGCAGCTTAGGAGAGCGACCCGATGCGTTTAACCCAACTAACTTATTTTCTTTAGCATCCCATACTATTGCGAATAGATCGCCGCCTACACCTGCCCCTGTAGTTTCAACAAGCCCCAACATCGCGTTTGCAGCAATGGCGGCATCTACAGCACTACCGCCGCGTTTAAGAACATCGAGAGCCACTTGGGTAGCAAGAGGCTGGCTTGTCGCAGCCATACCATGTTGAGCAATAACTTCTGAACGACTCGCAAACGGCGCGCCGGTAACCCTATCGTACCCATAAGCCATTTGACTGACACACAGTAGTAACAAACATCGCAACAGCATGATTTACTTTCCTAATAAAAGAACAAACCTAATGTAGCATTATTGCTAACTAAGTAAATTATCAATAGTTTAGCGTTATTTTTAACTTTATGAAAAACGAAAAAAGCCCCGTAGATGCGGGGCTTAAGATTGGTGATACAGGCATTATCGTTATTATAAGTAATTTTGCCTGTTCAGACTTCCTTACGTACGGCCGTTGGTGAAGTCAGGATAAGCTTCCAGACCACATTCACTCATATCAACACCGTCGAATTCTTCTTCTTCAGTTACACGAACACCAATAACGGCTTTAATCGCTAACCAAACAACTAGGCTTACTACAAACACCCAAACAAAGATGGTAGCAGCACCAATTAACTGACCCACAATGCTTGAACCGTCGTTAGTGAATGGAACAAGGATAAGACCAAGTAAACCAACCACACCGTGAACAGAGATAGCACCTACTGGATCATCAATTTTAAGTTTATCTAACGCTACAATGCTTAGTACTACTAAGATACCACCAAGGCCACCGAATAAGGTTGCTTGTAGTGGCGTAGGCGTTGAAGGCTCAGCGGTAATTGCAACCAAACCAGCTAGTGCACCGTTAAGGGCCATAGTTAGGTCAGCTTTGCCGAACATAATGCGTGCTAAGATAAGCGCTGCAATACAACCACCAGCTGCTGCGGCGTTAGTGTTCATAAATACAATCGCAACCGCGTTTGCACTTTCAACTGTAGCAGTAGCAAGTACTGAACCACCGTTAAAGCCAAACCAACCCATCCATAAAATGAATGTACCTAGCGTAGCAAGTGGAAGGTTAGCACCTGGAATAGCGTTAACTTTACCGTCAGCAGTATATTTGCCTTTACGAGCACCTAGTACTAATACACCAGCTAATGCTGCAGCAGCACCTGCCATGTGAACAATACCAGAACCTGCAAAGTCAGAGAAACCAAGGTCACCAAGGGTGTACATGCCAAATACAGCTTCACCGCCCCACGTCCAAGCACCTTCCATCGGATAGATGAAACCAGTCATCACAACAGCGAATGCTAAGAAAGCCCAAAGCTTCATACGCTCAGCCACTGCACCAGAAACAATAGACATTGCCGTTGCAACGAATACTACTTGGAAGAAGAAATCAGCAGAAGGTGCATACGTTGCCGCATCTTCAGCAACACCTGTTGCGCCGTCACCCATAATTCCACCAAGGAACGGGCTCCACTCGCCGCCACCATACATGATGCCGTAACCGCAAATCATATACATGGTGCTAGCAATGGCAAATAACGCGATATTTTTAGTTAGAATTTCTGTCGTGTTTTTAGCGCGTACCAAACCAGCTTCTAGCATGGCGAAACCTGCCGCCATCCACATAACTAGTGCACCGCAGATTAAGAAGTAAAAGGTATCTAGTGCATACCCGAGTTCAAATGTAATTTCCATTATGCTTTTCTCCGCAAATTAATCGTTGTGGCTTACAACGCGTCTGTGTCTGACTCGCCAGTTCGAATACGTACGGCTTGTTCAAGGTCGTAAACAAATACCTTACCGTCACCAATCTTGCCAGTCTTGGCTGCGCCAACGATGGCTTCTACCAAGCGATCTACCTGGTCGTCCTGAACGGCAATTTCCAGTTTGACTTTAGGTAAGAAATCCACTTGATATTCCGCGCCGCGGTAAAGTTCAGTGTGGCCTTTTTGACGTCCGAAACCTTTCACTTCGGTAACGGTTAGACCGTCAATTCCGATTTCTGAAATGGCTTCACGAACATCATCTAGCTTGAACGGCTTGATGATAGCTGTGACTAGTTTCATGAGTTGCTCCAGTTTTTTTAATGGTTGTTTTGCACATTTCGTGTCTTGTACAGGGAAGTAAACCAAGAGATGTGCCACAAATAATTAACGAATAAAAACAATAAGTTAACTAAAACGTGATGCATTTTGTTTACATTTATCGCACCAGACTGGTGCATAGCGCCATCAATGCCCAACTTTAGAGCGCAGTGAGTTAAATTAACTGAAAATAGCGATGAAATTAGGATGGAACTAATTAGTAATGATGCGGGTCAGTTACTAGGTATGACAATTATCACACCTATTATAGAGCCTGAGTATGTGCCTGAACGTGCGCAGGTTTTTCATGCGAGCAAGAAGGGTAAACTCGCAAAAGGCCTACTTATCTCAACCCTTTTACACCTAATTGGGTTAGTAATAGTGATTTTCTTTACTACGTTTGAAAGCGGTGTAAAACCAGCACACAAGCCTGCCCCCATTAGTGCAACCTTGTATTACCCCCACGTTAGCGTAGAAAAAACCATTACAGAGGCACCTGAACCGGTAGAAGTTATCCCTCCCGTTGTTGAGCCTAACGTACCAGAAAGCCCCAAAGCAAAAGTGACTGACACTGCCGAGCAAATAAAAGCGGTAGAGACTAAGCCAGTAGAAGCTAAACCCGCAGAAGCAAAACCCACAGAAGCAAAACAAGACAAGACTGCACCAAATACAGAAAGCACAATTACAGAAAATAACTCAACTGAAACCCCCTTGCCTGAAGCACCCGCGCCTACGATTTCCAATACCCAAGCTACTATCAACGCCTCGACAAGAAACCAGAAAGCTGGCAGTTTAAACTTGTCTCCACGGACCAGTGCCTCGCAATTTTTTAATCGAAGAGAGCAAGAAGAAATTGCTGAGGAAGGCTTAAGAGCGGCTGAAGCACATAGGCGGAAAATAGAAAGCCCAGATATTGTTGATACTCGAAAAGGTGAAGAGGACACGTCATATGAAGAACGACCAGTGAAAAAAGTAAATTGCTCCGGCACGACCAACAAAGCGCTTACCGTTTTAAGTGGTTGGACTGGCGGTACGCTTGAATGTAGCAAGGGCAGCGACTACGACCGCTTTATTGAAGCCCGCGTCGCTAAAGAGCCAGTGAAAGACTAGCCGCTTAGACTCTAAGACCCTTTGAGTCCTTCTGATTAATTAGGCATTTGCCGCTTGGCGTAGACGACGCTTCATGATGAGCGCTGGCACAGCATTGCTAATTAGCGCGCCTACCATAATAAGTACAATTGCTATTGAAATGGCGGTGGACAGTGTACTTATTCCAAATAAAAATAGCGCAATACTGGAGATAACAGGTGTAGCAAAGCTTAGGCTCGCCAACAACTGGCGATTACCAAATTTAAGCCCAATATCCCACAAGTAAAACGCGCCACCTACAGGCCCAAGTCCTAGTAATATTGCACTTGCCCAAGCGTTAAATGAAAGGTCCCAATAGCTCGACTCTAGAGCTAGGTGGGAGCCCAGCGCTAGCACTGCTACTGCAATAGATATCCAGCCAATGTCTTCAACATCGCTTTTTGTGCCAGCCATAAACCACGAATAACCCGACCAAATTAAGGCGCAAATAAATGCCAACCCGTAACCCAGTGTAAATTCGCTATTAAACTGAATGCTTTCCCCCCTGTAACTAAAATTCCGCAACCAATAAAACCTAGTGCACCTCCAATTACAGCAAACAACCGTTGGTGCGCGTTAGCCACTGCAATACCCAGCAGTAACGGCCATAGATAGGCAATAAGACTTGCTTCAATAGGCGGTGCATAACGAAGGGCTAGAAAATAGCAAAAGTGAAATCCGAAGAGACCGCTGGTAGCCACTATCCATTGGGTAAGTGTTAGTTTAGGTAATGTAAATAACGGCTCTCGCTTAATTAATCGCTTTAAAAAAAGCAATAGCGCAGAAACTGAAAAACAAATAAAAAGCAGCTGAAAAGGCGGCACTGACGATGCGTAAACACCCAACACAGCTAATACGCCCCACGAAATGATGGCCACAAGCCCTATAAACGTTGCCATTACTTGCCTATTTTTAAAATTCAAGAAGCCTAAGCATAACTGTAATTGTATATTCTATCTGTGCAGAAAAGGCGGTGTGGTTGATTTAAAAGCCTGATTTTCAGTTAAACTTTGCTGCGTTAATGAATACTGCGCTTTCACATATTTTGCGGGCCATTATTTTTCGGGCAAATACTACGGGAATAAATACTTAGCTTATGAAAGGAACTGATCATAGTTACCTTCCTGGCTATCGACGCTTAAAGTGCGTGGGTGGCATACCCACATGGTGTTTAAACCGACGGGTAAACGCAGACACATCGTCATACCCCACGTTTACCGCCACGGCAATAACAGGCATATCTGTATTGCTCAGTAAGGCCCGTGCTTTCTCCATACGCACATTAATGAGGTATTCCCTTAGCCCCATCCCAGTAGCGGCTATAAAGCGCTTTTTAAATTGTGTTGCGCCCACACAGGCAATTTTAGCAAGGGACGTGATAGTGTGTGGGTAGGCGACATCTTGGTGAATGCAAGAAAGCACTGGGATTATACGCTTATCAGTGGCGACACCGCGTTGCTGCTGGGCTAAAAGTGCCGAGAACAAACTTAACATGGCGTCATTCTCATCATCAGTGATGTGATGCGTTAATTGCACTTCCACATACGCTAAAAACGCCTGCATGGGTGTGCTTATTTGAAAAATGGGAGCGCCTTTAGCGGGGTCAGAGGCATTAGCGGATAAGGAGCCTTTAACGGATAAGGAGCCTTCAGCGGGTAAAGAGCCTTCTTCAAATAAATTGCCGCCAGCAATATTGTCCGGCACCGATTGCAAGTCCGCTACAATGAACTTCGCCTGCTCATCAGCAGTAAAGCCATGAATGGCACCAGGTGCTATACAAATCCCCTCTCCTACTCCAACGCACCCACTGAAAGTATTAAGCGATATATCGATATGCCCGTTAAGTGGCAATACTAACTGGTAATAGTCATGAGCGTGCATACACATAGTGCGAGTATAAGAACGAATAGATAATGACGGCTTCACGATACCTCACAGTCATACATAGTGCTTTAAGCTTACGTGCCTCTTATAAAAGTCATTAGGGCGCAAAAACTCAATACGTTAAAAATTAGCTATTACTTTTTATACCTTAACATTGCCAACCTATGACAGTGCAACGTATGCTGCATTTTTGGTTTTTGAAAGGAATGTGACGTGGCCGCTGCGAACTTATTAGCCCTTCTCGATGATATCGCAACATTAATGGATGACATTGCTGTTATGTCGAAGGTGGCAGCAAAGAAAACTGCTGGTGTTTTGGGGGATGATTTGGCGCTTAACGCTAACCAAGTACAGGGCGTGAAAGCTGACAGGGAATTACCCGTTGTGTGGGCCGTAGCAAAAGGCTCATTGCTAAATAAAGTTATATTGGTTCCTGCCGCCCTTCTTATTAGCGCTTTTGTGCCCTCGTTAATCACCGTACTTCTTGTACTAGGCGGACTCTATTTGTGCTTTGAAGGGGCTGAAAAGCTGCTTCATAAATATTTACCTCATGATGATGAGTCAGCAGAACGTGAAGCCAGAATAAACGCCCTTGCTGATGAAAAAGTGGATATGGTCGCGTTTGAAAAAGAGAAAATTAAAGGCGCTATTCGTACCGACTTTATTCTTTCAGCGGAAATCATTGTGATTGCACTAGGGAGTGTAACGGATGCCACTTTTACCACTCAAGTAGGTGTATTGGTGGCGCTTAGCATTGCTATCACATTAGGGGTATACGGGCTGGTTGCTGGTATTGTCAAAATGGATGATGTAGGGCTGTATTTACTGCGTAAATCACTCACGGGTACCATGAACACCCTCCAACGCTTCTTTGGCCGTGCACTGTTAATAGCCGCGCCCATTTTGATGAAAACCCTTGCAATAGTTGGCACCATTGCCATGTTTTTGGTGGGCGGCGGCATTCTTACTCACAACATTGGTTTTCTGCATCACGCCGCAGTGTGGTTCAGCGAACTCGCGCCATCAATAACGACCGTAATGGCGATTGCTGCCGATGGTCTTGCAGGTCTAGTCGCTGGCGCCGTTTTAGCCATCATCTTCACCCTAGCTTCTCGCTTACGCAAAAACTAAATGGTGTGTTTAAGGGGTAGAATCACTGCCCCTTACGTTTATTTAGCCAAATATGTATCTACTTACCTTATCCATATTCTCTGCTTTGCTGTGTCCCGCTTTAATTTTCATTTCCCACAATGATCAGCGTTAGTTATTTTGACCAAAACACATCCACAAACTAACTAAATATTAGTTAATTCGTTAATTTCGAAAACCTACCTTAAAAACAATAAAAATAAAAAATTATAATAATCATTAACTTAACTAATTATAAAAAGATGGCACATCCCTCGCTATAAACTAATTGTTAATTGATAACGACTTAATAAATAACTGCCAAGCAGTCCGATTTAGTGCAGTGACTTACTTTTACTCATAGGAGATGAACCATGTTTACCAACAAAAAATTACTTACTGCGCTGATTCTAAGTACTGCATTTACAGCCACCACTGCAATGGCGGATGAACCAACAAGTAACCTACTGTCGCAAACCGATTATTTAGTGGCTAGTGCAATGACTGATGTAAAACAAGATATGACGATAGGCATCACGTATGACGTATTAACGGCCAGTCATACTTTTGAACCGGATGCGGCAGAAGCCAGCACTTTAATTGCAGATATTACGATTACGCCAATGAAAAGTGATGAGTTTCAAAACGATAACGACGCGTAAGGAGGCAGGTATGCTAACCGCTAGCGCATTATTTATGTTGGTCTTGGCACCCGTAGCAGCATTTGCACTTAGCGCTGTAGTGTTTTCAACAGCGCGATATATGTTAGACCAGTTTTAGTACTAATTTTAAAGTTTAGCCTACTCCCTGGGGCTTTTTCAGGAGGCAATAAAAAGCATATTGAGTTGGATGCTTTTTACTGCCTACCTGTTTTTTTATCCAAATATTCTTTCCCACCAGCTTTTCTTTTCGCCTTCTTTTTCTCCATCAGGCTTCACTGCTTTACCAGAACAATCTTGTTGCGCAGGCGGTAACGCATCTAGAATAGCAGGTACACTCATGCTTCCGGCACAACCGGCAATCACTACCGCGCCGGTCTTCGCGTCAAAGTGCGCAATACCCAAACCATCTGGAAAGCGGCGAGATAAAGACTTAGGTGACTGAGACTTCATATAATTAATAAACACCGGTAAGGCACCACTGGCACCGGTTAAATTTACTGGCAAGTTATCATCATTGCCGACCCACACAGTCACCACGTTGTTACGGTCAAAGCCGCTGAACCAACTATCACGATAATCGTCAGTAGTACCGGTTTTACCCGCCATATTCACGTTACCAAAGTTGGCACCTATTTGTTTTGCGGTTCCATCTATCGTGACTTTGTAAAGTGCATAGTTCAGTAAGTAAGTAGCAGCTTCATCGGTTCGCTGCGCATAAAATTCGGCCTTTTTCCATAACAGTGCATTGTCAGCGGTTACGACTGAGCTCACTGTATGAAGGGGAACATAGCGCCCGCCGTTCGATAATGTTTGGTACATTTGGTTGGTAACAAACGGCGTTAACTCTACCGCCCCTAACGTAAGAGAAGGCACTAAATTGACCTGAGAGGTAACGCCTAGTCGTGCAATCGTGTCAGCAATAACATCCAGCCCCACTTGCATGCCTAAATTAACGGTAGGCACATTCAAAGATTCAACCAATCCTTGAATAAGCGGCACTTGCCCTCTGAATTCTTTATCGTAATTTAACGGTGACCATTGCTGCCCATTACGGCTTTCTAGCGTAATAGGCTCATCTTCAAGTGGCGTGGCTAAATTAAACTGGGTTGGATCTTCAAGGGCTGATAAATACACCGCAGGTTTAATTAATGAACCGATTGGACGCTTCGCTCCTAACGCTCGGTTAAACCCTTTAAATGAGTAGTCTTTACCGCCAACAATGGCGCGCACTTCGCCTTTGGCACTGTCGGTCACAACCATCGCGCCTTGAAGGGGATTTTTCCTGTTCGTTTGTAAACTGGCAATCGTACCAGAGAGGGCTTTTTCTGCCCGGCGCTGAGCCACGATATCTAACGTGGTAAACACTTTTACGCCCGAGTCACGCAAGCTTGAATCGGCTAGAATATCTGCAAGCTCTCGTCTTACCTGCTCCATAAAAGCAGGATGTTTGCCGCTGGCCAAACTAGCGCCACTGGCCAAACCTAACGGCATATTAATCGCCCGCTCATATTGACTGCGGTCAATTTCATTTTCGTCAAATAACATACGCAACACTAAGTCTCGGCGCTCTTTAACGCGCTCAGGGTGTTTACGTGGATTATAATAAGAAGGGCCTTTGATAATAGCCACAAGCGTTGCTATTTCAGTTGTGCTCAGTTCATTCGCTGGGCGGTCAAAGTAGAAGTAACTAGCCAGCCCGAAACCGTGCACCGCCATGTCTCCATTTTGCCCTAAGAAGACTTCATTTAAATAGGCTTGAATGATTTCCGACTTGGAATACCTGGCGTCTATGATCACCGCCATAATGGCTTCTTTCGCTTTACGCACAATCGAGCGCTCACGGGTTAGAAACATATTTTTGACTAATTGCTGGGTAAGCGTGCTACCACCTTGTACGGTTCTGCCCGCCGCAATATTTGCTAATAGCGCCCGTAGTATTGATAACGGAGCCACCCCGTGGTGATTATAAAAATTGCGATCTTCAACAAGGGTTAGCGCTTTTGGAAGCATGTCGGGGATAGTATCTAATGTAACCAACATTCTATCTTCCTGACTACCACTGACCATGCGCGTAACTAACCATGGCTCAAGTTTTATGGTGCCAAAAGGGCGAGTTTGAGTTCTGTCTTGAATTAGGCTAATCCGACTGCCTTGCCAGGTTATCTCTAAATGGCGAAGCCCTTCTGCCCCTTCAGGGAAATGAAACGCACGGCGCTGAATATTTAAAATGCCATTTCGATAACTGTACTCGCCGCTACCATCTGCCTCATTAACTTTGCGATATCCCAATAAGGTTAATTCATCAATCACTTCGGTGGGAGTAATTTCCTGCCCCTTAGTGAGTTCTAAGGGGCGGGCAAATATCTGCGCAGGAACTTCCCACTTATTGCCTGAAAATTCATGTTTAATTTGCGCATCTAAGTAAAAAGCATAGGCGCCAAGTACCACAACGCCTATCAGAAATAAGCGCAAGAAAAGCTTCATTATTGAAAAAGATTTAGGTTTGGATGCCGCTTTTGATTGTTTTTTTGCCACTTTTTTTACCACTGAGAATGCCATGATATGAAGCTGAAAAAATTGTGCAGCTTTCTGAACACAATTTCCAGCGAATGCTGAAGAATTTTGTAGCAGCATATAAACAACTGTGTGCTGCACACTCTGAAGTTAGCGAACACTACCACTGCTCCCCCTCGGCAACAACTACAAAAATAGCGCCACGCTAAAATCAATCGTTTCAATGTTACCAACCGTAGTAATGCTGAATGGTTACACTTAAGGAGAAATTATGACATCTGAAAATAAGGCGAGCTCTATTGCCAATATGGAAGGGTTACAATCGGCTATCGTAGCGGGAGAAAAGGCCAGAGTGAAAGAGCTGTTAGAGGGTCGTTCGTTAGATGAACTTCAAAAAGGGTATTTAATCGAGCTTGCTGAATTAAACAACGATGGCGACATTGTTGGTATTTTAAAACAAGCGCCTACAGCTTAACGCCACAAGGTAGGTTTACATATTGTTACGTATCATGTGCCATAAACCTTAGCGCATCATTGAATTATACTCGCGTTTTACAGTCACATTGAGATAGCATGTGTGCTCGCAATACAGGAATTGAATTATGGGTTTAAAGGGTAAAGGGAAGCAGTGGGTTACTGCAGTATCAATGATGTCAGCACTGCTATCAGGGCTTTGCAGCACGACTGCAATGGCCGATGAGGCGTTTTCCATGTGTACCTCTCAACTTGCCAACAAAGCACTTGAGCAAGGTGTCAGTCAAGAGACTGTCGATACCATTTTCCCCTCATTAGTATACCAAGCTCGTGTAATAGAGCTTGATAGAAGCCAACCAGAATTCGTGCAAACCTTTCCGGGCTACTTTAGTAAACGTGTAACCGATTGGCGCACGAGTAAGGGCAAGGAAATGTATGAAAAGCACAAGGACTTGTTGCACAAATTAAGTGACAAGTACGGTGTTCCGCCGCACTATTTGCTTGCCTTCTGGGGGCTTGAAACTAACTTTGGTAATTACAAAGGCAAAATGCCTGTTCTTGATTCGTTAGCCACCCTTGCTTGCGATCCCCGAAGAAGCAAATACTTTACCCAAGAGCTTTTGGTAGCAGTGAAGTTATTTGAGCGTGAGTCACTCACCCGTGAGGAAATGGTAGGTTCTTGGGCTGGCGCTATGGGTCATACCCAATTTATGCCGTCGGCTTATACCCATTACGCGGTAGATGGCGACAATGACGGTCAAATCAACTTATGGAATAGTGAAGAAGATGCGCTAACCTCTGCGGCCAACTTTCTTGCGAGTTTAGGCTGGCAACGAGGCTTTCGTTGGGGCCGGGAAGTGCAGCTTCCTGAAGGTTTCGATTATCAACTTTCTGGTTATAAGAACCGCCGTACATTGAGCCAGTGGAGCGAACTAGGCGTGAAACAAGCCGATGCTAGCCCATTAGGCGACGACGATACCAAAGCATATGTGGTGGTTCCTGCTGGTCATGCAGGCCCAGCGTTTGTGGGTTACCAAAACTTTCGCGTGATCATGCGTTGGAATAATTCAGAGTTTTACGCCATTGCGGTAGGCGTATTAGCCGATAGAATTTCAGGCGCATCAGGTATTATTGCTCCCCTTCCGGATTTACCCGCTTACAGCCGAAACGATATTATTGGCCTACAGAAAAAGTTGAACGACCGTGGCTTCGATGTAGGCCCCCCCGATGGAATAATTGGCCCTGCTACCCGCGAAGGTATTCGCAACTATCAAATAGCAAACGACATGATTGCTGATGGTTTTCCAGGTTTAAACGTGATGCAGTCTTTGAACTTAGTTGATAAGAGTGCTTAGTTGTTTCTAAAAGGCTTTACTTGCCCCGTTAGCCCATCGCCTTCTTTGTTTTGGCGGTGGGTTTAGCGGTAGCTGGTTCATCTGGCCAAAAGTGCTTGGGGTAGCGCCCTTTCATTTCTTTTTGAATCGCTAAATAACTGCCTGTCCAAAACCCCGCTAAATCTTTAGTGGTTTGAAGCGGTCGTCCTGCTGGCGACAATAGCTCATACACAATATTGGTTCTGCCACCCGCCACCGTCAGTGGAACAGTTTGGCTATACATCTCTTGCATCCTAACGGCTAACACCACATCACCGTTATCGCGATACTCAAGTGCAGCATCACGCCCTGTGGGTATCGGTAAATGAGTTGGTAATAGTGAAGCAAGGGCGTCTTGCTGCGGCCAACTAAGCGCATTATTGAGCGTATTTTTCCATGGCAACTTTTGCAGTTTCGCCAAAGACTCGCATCGGCTTAATGGCTCAACTAATGCCTCTTTTGCGCTGTGCATTAATGCCGGTAAAGACTGGGGCCAAGGGTCTGGTTTGTCGAACGCCTGCGGCTGAGGTAAATTCAACGATGCGGCAAGTTTAAGTCTGTTCCACCATTGCCAATCACCTTCCGTTAGTGGCCACTCACTTACTGGAATATTCTCTAAATATTCAAACCAAGCATGAGCGGTCTGTTTTTTCCAAAAACGATTATCTTGTTGCTTTTCCTGCCCTGATACAGGCTCACTCGCTAAGTCGATGGCATGAAAACCGGTAATCACCCGTGCTTCCATAGCCTTTTTTGCCACGTTGTAACGTACTTGCTTTTTGCTAGTAAACTCATTTGGGAACACGGCACGAAGCAGGGCTTCATTAATCGGCTGGACTAACCTGAACTTCACCGTATTTCCGGTTTGCTGACCATGTAAAACGGCCAACCACTGTTCAGGGGAATGCTGCTCTAATTCGCCCCCCTTGCCACTGGCGAGCTTATATCCACTTTGCTGAGGCTTTCCTTGCATATTTCCTTGCAGGGTCCCTCGTATAGCACCTTGTGTAGCCCCTTGTCCGCTTTGCTTTCCATTTACTTTTCCGTTGGCCTTATCAGGTGCTTGCCCCCGATAAAACGCCACCCGCTGAGGAAAGGCAATGGCAATACAAAGCGCCAATGCTTCTTCGTCTATACCGTTAATGTCCAAATCGTTCGCCGTAAGACCAACATATCTTGCATATTTAGATGCTTGCTGATGAAGCTGTTTGCGCGCTTGACCATCAAGATTCAACAGCGCATCAATGACATAGGTTTGTGTAAACTGTCCAGCTAGGTTTTCGGCCAATGCCACCACAAAAGGCGCAGCACATTTAAGTTTCCTTTGCAGTGCAGGCTCTACCCCTTCAACACCTTGCTCGCAGCGTATTAACAAATTCGCCAAATTCGGATGGCAGGGTATGTCGGACAGTTTACGCCCATAGGAGGTAATTATTGGGTTGTCATCAAGATCTCTAAGAGCATCTATGGCGGTTAAGTTATTACTAGCCACCTTCAGCTGTGCATTAGTTGGCTGGGTTAACATCGCCAACGATGAGGGCGTAGCGCCCCATTGCAAGGCATCGAGCAATAAGGACGAAACATCTTCTCGTAATACTTGCGGAGCATTATGCTGCGCCATACGTTCAAAACTACTTTGGCTACATAGACGGTAGCAATCGCCCGCGCTAACGCGTCCCGCTCGCCCAGCCCGTTGAATAGCCGATGCTCGGGATATACGCTGTTGCATTAACTGGGTAAAACCACTGGAAGGGTTATATTGCGCTTGATTCTCCCACATACTGTCTACCACCACCTTAACCCCTTCTATGGTTAAGCTTGTTTCGGCAATATTGGTGGCAAGAATAATTTTACGTCGTCCTTGTGGATCAGGGTTGATAGCGGATTGTTGGGCTTCTTTGCTCATCGCCCCAAAAAGTGTGTGCAATGCCACATCATATTTATCTTCCAGCGTAGAAAGTCGTTGTGCCACCCCTCGAATGGCTCCGCTTCCTGGCAAGAAGACCAGTACATCACCTTGGTGTTGAGAAAACGCTCGGGTAGTCATTTCTGCGGTGGCGCTAACCACCTCATGGGCGAGCACATCTTTGCTGTAATGCATAGTAACGGGGAAAGTTCGCCCTTCTGCATCGAGGTTGATTGCGGGCACAGCCCCGTGATTATTCATTAATGCAGTAAGCGGCTCTACATCAAGGGTGGCCGACATCACCACTAGGCGGAGATCTTCTCGCAAGCCAGCTTGTACGTCGAGGGCTAGCGCTAAACCGAAGTCGCTATGAATGCTGCGCTCATGAAATTCATCAAATATAATGGCCGATACCCCAGCAAGTTCAGGGTCAGACTGAATCATTCTGGCGAGTATACCTTCGGTAATGAGTTCAAGGCGGGTGTTCTTTCCTACCTTACTTTCACCTTTAATACGGTAACCTACTGTGTCGCCCACTTTTTCATTAAGTATGCCTGCCAGATAATTCGCCAAATTCCTTACGACTACGCGGCGAGGCTGCATCAACAACACTTTGCCCTGTGGTATCGCGCTTAACAGAGAAAGTGGTAGCACCGTAGACTTACCTGCACCCGGCGGTGCACCTATGATAAGGTTGTTTTCACTAATCGCCTTATTAACGGGTTCAATAAGCTGGGCGGCGGGTAAATGTAATAACGGCTGTAACATAAAGGTTTGCAATACCTAGATAAACTTCTCACACTATTGTACTTGAATTTACCTGTAGCAGAAGTTTTGCATTGCGTTAAAACAAGCACTGCTAGACTAAGCACAGCTAAATAGAGACACCTGACGATATGTCCATTTGGGTTTAAACAATTTTCTATTAACTAGGGCGTGTTGACTTCATTACACGTAGATAGAGGAGTGGGTATGCGTTGTTTCATTGGTTTAGATTTACATTCAACAGAAAAGTTAGCCCTTGATAGTTGGCGGCAACAAGCCCTCCCAGAGGTGACAGCCCGCAACATGTTCAATCTTTCTGAGGGCCGAGCCCACAATGAAGTTAGAGGGAGCGAAAGCAGGCGAAGCAAGGGTAAAGAGAGCAAAGGTAAAAGGCGTGACTCAGGCGCATCCCAACCTTATGCGGTTAACGCAGCCAATTACCATATGACCTTAAGTTTTCTCGGTCACATTACTCACCGACAACATGAGGCGTTAGTCGCCGAACTAGATACGCTAGTTCATGCACCTTTTTCACTAACGTTAGACACTACAGGTATTTGGAACGGCCCTAAGATTCTCTTTGCCGCACCACAATCACCGCCAGCAGAGCTCATGGCCTTAGCAAAATCTACCCGCAAGGCCGCCAGATCAGCAGCTATAGAGGTTGATGGTAAAGCTTTTTCGCCCCATGTTACTGTTATTCGAAAAGCCACGGCAGCGCTTCCTGTGCCTTTGTATACACCTCATATAGAGATGCACGCCTCGGCGTTTCACCTTTTTGAATCCGTCTCTACACCGCAAGGGGTTACATACCCCGTTAGGCAAAGTTGGAATTTAAAGCACAATATGTCAGTGCGTGAGAAGCTACGCCGAGGGATTAATGATGAGTAGTTAGTTAACGATCATTCATCGGGTGATATTATTTATAGCTAAATAGCCTATTTCAGTTAGGTTTTTTCACCCCAAAAACCTTTACTTCACTGGCGTAGCTGGGTAAAAAGGGGGTCTTATTTAGTGAGACCTCAATTCCATGCAACAAACGTTTCGATTAGTAATAGATTGCCCTGACCAAATTGGCTTAGTTGCCAGTGTTTCTCAGTTTTTAGCTAGCCATGGTGCCACCATCGTTGAAGCTAACCATCACACCGATTTACAAACCGGTAGATTCTTTATGCGCCATGAAATTGGTGCCGATTCTATTGGGTTAGATTACGACAGCTTTTTAGCAGAATTTGCGCCTTTGGCGAACGAATTTCAAATGAATTGGAAACTCTCTGATTCGGGTAAGAAGCAGCGCGTTGCCTTACTGGGTAGCGTGGAATCTCACTGTATGGTTGATTTACTGCATCGCTGGCACACCGGTGAGCTTGATTGCGATATACCGTGCATTATTGGCAATCATCCACAAATGAAGCAATTTGCCGATTGGTATAAAGTGCCGTTTCATTGGGTAGACTTTAAAGCGCTGGGTAAAGAAGCGGCTTTTGCGCAAATCTCAACCTTATTGGAAGAGTGTGATTACCAAGGGATTGTGTCGGTCTAATTACCGAGCGATTTTGTCGTAAATAGCATATCAGCCAGTTGCTAAA
>NZ_JAGGDM010000012.1:0-163736 GCF_017653625.1 Alteromonas sp. K632G | reverse complement strand
TTTTTCGGGTTTTCATATACACTCCAGTTGAGATAATTATCTCTTAACTGGGTGTGTGAATCTATTGGAGCACGTCACGCTTAGGTTTGGTGATTGTAATGACACTCATTAACTTACCTATCATGGTGGGATGCTTTACACCTATTTCAGAGAAATCCCTCATGAAATTCTTGAAGCGGCACGAATGGACGGCGCTGGCATTAAAGAAGAAATTTTTCACGTGTTACTACCAATCGCCTTACCCGGGATTGCGTCAACCTTGCTGCTAAACGTTATTTTGGCGTGGAATGAAGCCTTTTGGACACTCATTCTTACCGCCGCGAATGCAGCACCGTTAACTGCCTTTATTGCCAGTTATTCAAGCCCAGAAGGCTTATTTTACGCGAAATTATCAGCAGCCTCTGTGATGGCTGTGGTGCCAATCCTTATTCTTGGTTGGTTCAGTCAAAAACAATTAGTGCGCGGATTAAGTTTCGGCGCGGTTAAGTAGGAGTATTCCAATGGGAAGCATTACTTTAAAGCAAGTGACAAAAAGCTTTGGCGACGTAAATGTTATTAAACCGCTAGATTTACATATCCGTGACGGTGAATTCATTGTGTTCGTTGGGCCATCGGGCTGCGGTAAATCTACCTTACTTCGCATGATTGCAGGACTTGAAGATACGACTAGCGGCAACATTGATATTGACGGTGAAGACGCCACAAATATGCCGCCTGCCAAACGTGGTTTAGCCATGGTATTTCAGTCTTACGCGTTATACCCGCATATGTCTGTTCGCAGTAATATTGCGTTTCCGCTTAAGCGCGCAAAAGTAGCGCCTGCTGTGATTGACGAAAAAATTGAAAAAGCGGCTAAAATGCTGAACCTAACCGATTATCTTGATCGCAAGCCGGGTCAATTATCAGGTGGTCAGCGTCAGCGTGTGGCGATTGGCCGTGCTATTGTGCGCCAACCTTCGGCATTTTTGTTCGATGAGCCATTGTCTAACCTGGATGCTTCACTTCGAGTGAACATGCGCCTAGAAATATCAGAACTTCATAAAAGTTTAGATACCACCATGATTTATGTAACGCACGATCAGGTGGAGGCCATGACCATGGCCGATCGTATAGCGGTATTCAATGGCGGTATTATCGAACAAGTCGGCACGCCATTAGAGCTATATCAAAAGCCAGTTAACCGCTTTGTAGCTGGGTTTATTGGCTCGCCTAAAATGAATTTCATTGATGTGATGCCTAAAGCCGGCGACGATACACATGCCATAGGCGTGCGACCAGAACACTTAAAAATTACCCAAGAGCGAGGGTTGTGGTCAGGCAAGGTAGGTGTAGTGGAGCATCTTGGCTCAGAAACCTTTTTACATGTGCATGTAGAAGGTGCTGGTACGCTCACGGTTAAAGCTGACGGTGATTGTCCGGTGAGCTATGGCGATGTGGTCAACCTAACTGCCGCAGAAAGTAAAATTATGCATTTTGACAAGGATGGCGTAACCATTCCCTCACTTTCTTGGGGCGAAGAGCGTGTAGCATAATTCGTTTTTAGTTAATGTGCGGGTTATTGCATTCAACAATAGCCTGCACGTTTTTAAAGGACGAAAGATACAAGGATTATTAAATGGGTAGCAGTAAAACCTCCCTCGACACTACAGACATTGAACTTGTGATCTTCGACTGTGATGGCGTATTAGTCGATAGTGAAGTGCTGTGTAAACGGGTCATTATCGCCATGCTAGGCGACTTAGGTGTAGAGGTTACAAGCAACTACTTCGATACGTATTTTCTAGGCCAAAGTTACGAGTCTGCACAAAAGCAGATTTTAGCTGATTTCAATGTCATGCTTCCGGCTGAGTTTCGAGATAACTACCTAACTGCACTGTTAAAAGTGTTTGCTGAAGAGTTACAAACGACTCCCCAGTTAAATGATGTATTAGCGCATTTGAACGTGAAAAATTGTATTGCGACCAGCAGCAGTCCAGAGCGTGTGGCGTTTGCGCTAGAAACAACAGGTCTTCTTTCTTTTTTTGAAGGGCGCATTACCACAAGTACAGAAGTTGTAAATGGGAAGCCAGCCCCTGATATATTTTTACTTGCGGCATCGAAAGTAGGTGTTAAGCCTAAGCATTGTTTAGTTATTGAAGACTCAGAAGCGGGTATTCAAGGTGCACTAGCTGCCGATATGCAGGTGGTGAAATATACCGGCGCGAGTCATTTTAAAGGTGTACTGCCAATTAGCGCAGATAAGAATGAACCAATTAGCGCAGATAAGAATAAACCAATTGGCGCAGATAAGAATAAACCAATTAGCGCAGATAAGAAAAAAGAGGTACCGTCGATTTCTCATTGGTGTGAGTTTTTCAATCTTTACCCCAGCTTAAAAATAAGTGTTTAGGCAGGGCGTTTTTTTAAGAGTCGAGCGATCGAGACACCACATTTACGCTTAAATTACCCAAGCAGGCAGGGGATGAATGATCCTTTAACTGGCTTCTCGACTTTTCACTTCAGTGTTGTACAGTGCACCTGCTTTATCGACGAATAACATTATAAGGGCAGGTTATGACAACACTGATTGGCGGGAAAACAAAGGAAGAAGCACTGGGTAGTCTTTCAAATATGACTAGCGATGTAGCGCCTATTCAAAAAAGTGAATACTTATCTCGCATAGATAAAGCTCAGCAATATATGCAGCAAAATTGTATTGCTGCGCTGTACCTTAATGCCGGCACTAACTTATCTTACTTTACGGGCATGCAATGGTATGCCAGCGAGCGTTTAGTGGGCGCTATTCTTCCTGCCTCTGGCGATATTATCTACGTGGCACCTTATTTTGAAATTGACTCCCTTGAAGAGCGTAAACTCATCGAGGGTGACATTATTGGGTGGCAAGAGCATGAAAGCCCTTATGCACTGGTTGCTCGTTTAGTGGGTGAAATTGATACTGCTGGTGGCAAGAAAATCGCGGTAGATGAATCGACCCAATTTTTCGTTGTTGACGGGTTTAATAAGGCCCTTCCTGAAGGCGCCAGCATTATTAATGGCGCAGAGATTACTGCCCACTGCCGAATGCACAAATCGGTTAATGAGCTTGCGCTTATACAGCGTGCTATGGATATGACTCTCGCAGTGCATAAGGCTACAGCCAGTATGCTCTATACAGGGATTACTACCACAGAAGTAGAAGCCTTTATCAATGATGCTCACAAAAAAGTGGGTGCCAGTGGCAACTACTTTTGCATTGTACTTTTTGGTACAGCAACGTCATTTCCACATGGGGTAAAAGACCCGCAAGTATTGAAAGAAAACGATTTAGTACTTATTGATACCGGCTGCAAAGTTCATGGGTATCTATCTGATATTACGCGAACCTACTGCTTTGGTAAGCCAACAGCGAAACAAAAGGCGATGTGGGAAAGTGAAAAACGCGCGCAGTACGCAGCCTTTAATGCAGTAAAGCCAGGCCTACCCTGTGGAGATGTTGATAAGGCCGCGCGAGACAGCTTAGCGTCCGATGGCTTAGGCCCAGATTATAATCTACCAGGTTTACCCCATAGAACAGGGCATGGCATTGGTATGGATATTCACGAGTGGCCATACTTGGTGAAAGATAATCCACACCCCTTAGCACCAGGAATGTGCTTTAGCAATGAGCCCATGATAGTGGTTCCCAACGAGTTTGGTATTCGTTTGGAAGATCACTTTTATGTATCTGACACTGGCGCAGTGTGGTTCACTGAACCAAGCAAAGCTATCGATGAGCCTTTTTAAAAGCCATGTTTGCAGTGATTCGCTATGACAAGAATATTAGGTTCTGAATGTATTTGATATTGCAGGCTTATACGAGAATGATCTCCACTAGTACTCGTTTAGAGGCGTATTGCAGTTCGTTAGAGGAAAAAAGAAAAATCCAAGGCCAGGTAAATAAGGCCTGCTAGTATGAGGCGACTTGAGTGTTCAAATAAATTAGTGTATTTTTTGAACGATACTTTGGTGGCGTAAAAGCATGTATGGAAACTCCAAGCGTCTCTTTCATCAAAAGATCACTAGCTTTGCTATGTGGTTTCCCTTTCTTTATTTCTGTGCTTTATGTGTTTTCTTTTTCTGGATGGGCGGAAGAAAATACATTGCTTCCCACCGTGACAGTATCGGACGCTACCACGGCGAATTTCCAAGTAAGCCTTAATGAAAAAACAACGTTTAGAGTTATCCCTACGTCGGGTGTGACAGTGCTTATTAAAGCAACGCAATCAGCAGCAAATGTTCGCTTAGCGCTTTATGGCGATGAATATGAAACTAGCAAGCCCTTACTCACTCTTGATATTCCAGCCGCCTATAGACAACCTGAATACCTACTCTTCGATGCGAACGACTGTGTCATTTGTTACGTTGAAATAGATACTTCGGCATCATCGCCAACGCAAGGTCGCAGCGATATCTTATTTAGTGCAATTGGTACCGGATTGGATGCTCATAGGAATTTCTACAATGCCATTCAATTCGCTTCCTTAACGTGGTCTGCGGCAGAAAATCAGCTTGCAGAGATGGAGTATAAAGAAGCCTTACATGATGTGCGTTCGCACTATGAAAAAGCAGAGAATATTGCAACATCGTTAGAAGATCACTCTCTCATTGTTTTCAGTGCCTATATGCAATCCATAGTGAGCCACTACCTTGGAGAATACGACAATCAAGCTGATTTACTGAAACGTATTTTACAGCAGACATCTATTCCCCAATCCTACCTTATTAAAATTCATAATGACTTAGCGAGTCACTATATTTATGAAAAAGGTGAATTTGATACCGCGGTGGCGTACTTAAGCATTGTGTTCCACCATCTAAGTTCTGGGCACTATCCCTTGTTGTATGCAGAGGCGAAAGAGTTAGAAGCGTCAATAGAAATTGAAAAAGGAAGCTATTTAAATGCTGTAGCGGCCTTTGAAGAAACCAGCAAAATTTTCTTGGAACAAGGTGATGTGTCAAATGCTATTAAAAGCATGACCTCTTTAGGATGGCTGTTTTATCACACGGGCGATTTTAACAACGCCATGCAGCAATACGTTCTTGCCAAGAAATTAGCAACCCAAGTTTCAGATAACTACGCAATCACGAACTTGCATATCAAACTCTCGGGTGTGTATCGACAACTAGGCAATATCGAGCAAGCCAATCATCATGTTACACGGGCGCTAAAGCTAAGCGGTAGGTTTAAGCATGCATATTTAGATGCGTGGGCTAATGTAGAAAAAGCGAAGCTTCTGCAGGCAACGGGGCAGTATATCTATTCGAAGGATACGTTTGATATAGCAAAGCGCAGATTTTTTAAATTGAATGCCCCAAAGGGGGCGAGTGAAATCGACTTTTTTGTTGGTTTACTCAACATGCAACTTGGAGAGCATCAACAGGCGAAAGAGCGAATAGAGAGTTACTTGTTTAACACTGACGGAATTGCCACGGATTATGAGCATGCTATTGCTGCTTCAAATCTAGCGCATGCCCTTACGTTACTTGGTAGCAAAGATGAAGCAATGAAATATCAGCAAAATGCGTTAAATGTTCTGATGCAAACGCAAGATATTCGGTCAATCGGCTTAGCACAAATACAAATGGCCACGCTGCATGCATCCATGGGTAACATTAAAAGTGCTGAGACCTATTTTAACAAAGGAACGAGCAAACTTATTCAAACGCGCTCCACGTTGTCACAGTTAGAAAGTACATATGCCTATGCCAATGAAGTAGCCCATCTCGACCCAGTACTTGCACTACAAATAGGCCGTGATATTAGCAAGCAGATCAACGACATTTTTTCAAAAATAAAGCGAACCGATTTACGTAGGGGGTATTTCTCTACCTACCAGAAGGTGGTCAGTTTGCTGGTTCGTGTTGATAACTCACTTTCGGCAGAGCAGAGCTTATTACTTGCTGAGGGGGCGCGATCACGAACCATAGGGTACGGGCTTTACCGCGACAACAATACTAATAACGACATTCAACGTGAACAAAAAAAGCTCAATCAAAAACAGCAGGTGAAATTGATTGAGCTTAGTACACAAATTGAAACACAGCAGCGAAAACAGACCATCAGAGAAATACGGGTATTGTCAGAAGCGTTATATCAGCTTGAGAGTGACAATTATGTTGTTCCGCAGTCTACCGCTAAATTTTCGGCCAAATCATTGGCCCAACTTCAGCAGTCTTTAACAGAGCATGACGTGGTGTTATTTATTGATACCGCAGAAGTGGAGTCTAGGTTGTGGTTTATTGATCAGCAGCAGATTGTAAGCTTTAAGAGTGAACATGAGCGTTTTTTTAGTGAACGTGTGGGCGCTGTACTGAATGTGATATCGCAAAAACTGCCTTTGCGTAAAATGCGTAAAGAGGTGGCAGAGCTACGCAATACACTTTTTCCTAGCAATGCAGAGTATCTATTCAAAGGCAAAACGAATTTAATTGTAATACCGGATGGCGCGTTAACCCGTTTACCATTTTCATTACTGTCAACATCTTCCCCCGCGCAGAGCGGGTGGTCAGTAAGCTATCAACATTCTTTACAAAACATAGTAGATTCGAGAAGAGATAATTACGCTACGGCTGTGGATGAAGGCAGTATTCTTGTTGTGGCAGACCCTTTAATGAAGACTATGCCAAAAGACCAAAGCAGCCCGCTAGTCTATGGTTTTCAGTCTTCCTCATTGCCTTATACAGCAAAAGAGGCAAGTTACATAAACGAGTTCTCTGCTCAACCGATAACCCTTCTAAATAAAGGTAAAGCCAGTAAACAAGCGTTAGCAGAATTAGATTTATCTACCTTTAATATCTTACATATGGCGACACATGGGCTAGCAAATAATCAAGTGCCTGAATTGGGTGGACTCGTTTTATCAAACGCTTCAAGTGCCGACAATTTGCTGTTTGCCTCGGAAATCAGGCGGCTTAGGCTAAAGGCCCAACTTGTTGTGTTAAGTGGTTGCGAAACTACCCAAGGACACTTGATAGAGGGCGAAGGCATGCTTGGCTTAACCCGCGCCTTCATCGAAGCTGGAGCACATAGTGTTATAGGCAGTTTGTGGCAAGTACAAGATGATGCAACAGCGAAGCTGATAAAGGAGTTTTATCGTTATTTACTACAACACGAATTACCCATCTCTGAAGCATTAGAAAAAGCGAAAGTGGCGGTGAAAAATCACAAAAGAAAAAATGGAACTCGCCCGTGGCGATCGCCCTATTACTGGGCGGGATTTGTTCTGCATGGTAACGCGGCATGACTGAGTCTGAGAGCGATATTGCAGCCACTATCGTGAAAGGGATTTTAGCGGGAGATACTGCCGCAGAATTACAAATGATAGAGCGTTATGAAAGGGGGTTACGCTTTGTGCTTAGGCGAAAATGTCACGACCCTGATTTGGCTGAAGATATTAGCCAAGAAACGTGGCGCATCGTCATTGAACGTATTAGGAATAATGAACTACGAGATGCCACAAAGTTGTCAGCGTTTATTCTTCAGACGGCGAAAAATCAGCTACTGATGCATTTTAGAAAAAGTGACGTTAAGCGCCAACAAACGGGTATAGGGGAAGCGTTGGAGTCTGAGTATTCTGGCCCGTTAACACAATCGCCCGAGGATGTATTAGAACGACATAACTTGGGCTTGCTTGTTCAAACGGTTATTAAAGAGTTGAATACACCGAGAGATAGAGAATTACTCCATCGTTACTATATACATGAACAAGATAAAAGTCTGATTTGTAACGAACTAAATGTTAACGCTAAAAACTTCGACAATGTGCTTTATCGCTGCAAACAGCGGTTTAAAACGCTGTGGTTAGCGGTAATGGAAGATAACTGATATGAATTTCACTGAGAGGTTTGGCCTAGTTAGTGCACAAGACGTTAGTACGCAAGAGCATAGGCATTTCACAAACAATAGACCCAGAGTATTCATGGTTAGGAGTTTGCGTAGTGAAGCAAGATGAAAGAATAGAACGGTATGTGCTAGGTAGAATGACACCGAGTGAAGAAGCGGAGTTTGAAGCTTATTTTTTGTCTAACCAAGCGTGTTTAGATCAACTAGAGCTTACAGAGCGTTTGTACAAGGGAATGCAAGCAAACAGCGTAGATAAGGTAACGCCTATTCAAAGCAAACCTCGCGTGTGGAAGCAGCCAATTCCGCTTTGGGCAGCCGCCGCTGCATTGATTCTCGTTTTATTAATGCCAACGCCGTTCAATACCTCTCAGCGCTTAGCACCAAATTCCGATTTAAATGTTTATCGCTTGGAAATGGCGAATGTTCGAGCTTCAGAATTTGATGCGGTTAAGGTGACTCAATCGGACAGCCAGCTCGTGTTTGCAATTTACGTTGATACTGAAATACCTGAATTTGATTATCCCAAATATGGGTTCACGTTAACCAATCAAAAAGGAGAGCAAGTGTTCACGACAAGCGCTTTACATTTAACTTCTACAAGCGAAATTTTCATAAACATGGGATTACAGCACTTTGAATCAGGAGTATACGATTTTGAAGTGTCAGGCTACAACAATACAACAAAAACACCACTGCACAGTGGGTTAATACAATTTAATTAGTCAATAACTAGGAGCGGACCCTAATGACTTTATTCAAAAAAATGATATCAACCGTAGGACTGACATTATTACTTTTAACCTTACTTGGTTGTTCACATGAAAATAAAGAGTGCAACGATGACGATGCAGAGTGCATGCTATCGAAAATTACTGCTAGTTATGACGTCGAATTTTTAGGTAATGATATAGATACTCGCGGGGCGGATGACGCCCTTCAATCACAACGAATAAACGGGTTTGGAGCGCTAATTTTAGATAAAAGTGGCAGTGCTTTAGCGCTTGAAAATACTTGTAGGTTCGAATCAAAAAGCCAAAACACGCCAAAACCTAATATAAGTGTTGGATTTACAGGCGCTAGTGGAATTGACAAAGATAATATTGACGATATCAGCTATAGCGGAAATTGCTATCAGGTTTATGAAACGGGAAATTTTACGGTTCTGTATATACCGACTTTAGATAACCCTAAACACGGAACAGAAGGTGCTCAACCCGTGACAGATCATCCCCATTCCATGCAAATATACGTTTATCGGGGTAATCAAAATGGGATGACGTATCGTGTTTTTCATAGAGATAAGCAATTTAGTAACAATGGAGCTCATGATCACGATGGTGATGGCTCTCATTCGCATGATAAAGATTTATTCGAAGTTTTAAAACACAATACTACCCATGGTGGTGGTATAGGTACATAGGTACCGCAACCGCGAATTAGCTAGCTGTATTCTTACTTTGTAGTTGCGCTGGGCTAGAAGTTAAGCCTGGCTCAGCTTAATCCTTTTTTTATTATCCCATCATTTGTATTGTCTCCCCCCTAAAAGATAAAAAGTATTATTTAGGTGAGAGAATCATCAATGTGCATGCACTGCTCCTATATACCAATAAAAATGGATTGTGAGGGCAACATGAACGTGATGAATACTAATTACCATGCCAAATTTGGCAAGTCGCTTTTCGGTAAGTCATTGAACCGACATAAAACCGCGAGTCGAATATCCTCAATGTGTATTTTAGCAAGCTCGCTGTTTGGCTGTACTACTTTTCCTTATGTTGAAGATCCTCGCCCCGAATTCATAAGACCGTGCACTATGTGTGAGTCAAGCGACGTAGAGCTTCAGCGGGCAATGGCTTACGTCGATTACACTTACGACGGCTACCGCAGAAAGCTTTTAGAAGATGCTAAGCAGAGCCAAGACTTAAGCCAAGGCCTGATTGCTCTTGGCACAGTAACATTGGGTTTAGCAGCATTCGAGGCCAATATTGATACGTTCAAAGCGGCGGGGTTGCTCGGAGGGGGCGCCTATCATCTAGGAACGGCAAATGAAAATGTTGGCAGGCGTGCACAGTATATTGCTGGTATGCGAGCAATGGTGTGCATAAAAGATATTGTTAGCCCTATGGTGGGAATTACCAGCAATTATCAGCATATACAAGACAATGTCAAACGGCTTCGTAGCGCAATGGACGAGTACGCCATAGCGGCTGGAAACTTGACCAATAACATGAACCAACTGTTTCTTAACGATGACGCAAGCAAAAGCTTAAAGGCGGCAGCCCAAGCACAGCTAAAGGTGGTAGACAGCGACAGAGAACGGGCCGCACAGTTACTTCAAAGCACCAACACCTTGCTTGCAAAGTCTTCCACGATTGGGCCTAGGGTATTTGCGCAAGTGGATAACATTCGTGTGGCCGTTGATGAAGCCTTAACGTCAACATTGGCGAGTACAGATAGTATCGGCTCGCAAATAGCTGCATTGAGTGATTACGCACAATATTTTACGCCCGGGCTAGACTTCGCTCAAATACTACAAACCACACTCGCTAGTGAGGGAGGTTCCAATACGGATACTGTTATCAATGAAATGTTAGCGGAGTCTAGTAGTGGCCTTGATAATAATCCCAAAGGAAACGCTGAGAACGTTAAAAATGCGATTATAAGCGTTTACGAAAAAGTCATTTCTAACATCAGCGTTGCCATGGGAGAGATGCAAGCGAAGCGTCAAATTATGTTGGCAAGAGCCAGCGAATTAAATGGTTTATTGGCGATGCCCCTCAACTTAAATGAAGCTACGTTTAAATCTTGTGGTGCCCATACTGATAATATTACTACCCAGCTAACACTCGATCATTCCTCTTTAGCATTCACACAGGGCGTAATTCAAACGGCAATTGTTGAAGTATCTGGTGGAACTAAGCCTTATTCCGCACAGTTAACTAGAACGCCTAACTCATCGGTAAACGTCTCGACGGTGGCAGGAGGATCTGGAGTTATCGTTACGCTTACAGGCGAGGCAAAAGCGGGTGAAGCTTTTACGATTAAAGTGAAAGATAGCAGCACTCAGCATGCCATTATTAATGTGTCGATTACAGAGGCAGTTAAAAAAACTGAAAGTGATGCTGCGAAAGAGAAAGTTAAAGAGGCATCACAAGCAGCGTTGAAAAACTGCGAAAATAGCAAAACCAATACATGGAATGAAACCTTCGGTGTTATTGGCTACCCGGTAATGGGAACACATGCGAATGGTATTGTTTTGGAAAATCCAGCCCTACTAGGAAGTACCATTTCAGGAGAACTGGCTCTTGTTGGGTCGTTTTCTATCCCTTCAGAAACGAAAAATATAGAGGCGATTAAGAAGATCTTACTTGAGAAGCTTACCTCAGACCCCTTACTCAAAAAGCTTAATTGCAAAAACATTACCAGCAACGATTATCTTACGCCTCACCCCAGTTTAAACAATGCCTTAAGTTCAACATCTGATGTTTGCGAAGCCGATGACGATGTAGGAAGGCTGAAATGTGCATTACGCACGCCAATGGAAGCTGGAGATTGCGGTGACGATTTTACGTTAGCCTATTCTGATTTTAGTGAAGGTGTATTAACCGTAACACTGCGTGACCTAGATTCAATCTGTCCAACACTTTATGTAGATAAAGTAGAGGATTTAGCCGCTCAAGCAAAAGTGACGATTAACAAATCACTTCAGCGGTTTACAGGGGCAAATACATTAAGATACAGCGATTTGAAGTTCAGTAATCATGAGGAAATAAAAGCCAAGATTGAAATTTTACAAGAGGGGAAAGTGCAATGAGCTATATAAAGGTTATCGATACTGCAAAGAAATCAAAGTACGACCAAGGCAGTGCGGTCGCATTAATACGCCGTATCCGAAAAAATTCACCCGTTGAGCACTATCTTGTAAGTTGTTTTCATCTATTTGGATTATTAGCGACAAACGTAAAGCAGCCTTGTCAGCAGGCCACCATAGAGCATGGCGGAAACGTTATTGCGCACTATAACGATATTTGCGGAAGTATCGCCCCGCTAGGTACTGATACATGGAGCTTCGATGTGGCGTTTGCCAAAGTAGAGCCAAAGAACCTCGAGCTTGCAAGCAAGGCTATTCCCGGTCCAGTACCAACAAAAATACTGTATTACATGGATGAATTACCAAAGACCGCCATCATGCACAGCCCGCGTGGCAAAGTCACTCTATCCAATGTATGTGCTAAAAGAGGTAATCAACAAATTGTTACCTATGGGCCTGAACTTAGCCGTCTGCAGGCAGTTCATCGCCTTATTGCAAGCTACGATGGAGAGACCATGGCTGGTGATAGTGGTTCACCTGTTCTTAGCGATGATGGAGAAACACTATTGGGCATGCATATCGCTGGGAATGGGAGTAAGGGCTATATGCTTCCTGCTGTTGATTTTATTCAAAATGCCAACCGGTTTATTCCTAAATTTAAAAACGATATTTTATCTTTAGATTTGTGAGGTGAGTTATGGATTATCTTGATACCGCTATAGTGCTGACCTTAGTGATCATTACCGTTGCTGAGTTTTCAGCACTGACTACAGATAAGCTCATGTCTATGATTGGCTCTCGAACCCGTGGCTACGATTATTGGTGTGAATGTGTAGTTGAAGAAGTCCGGTTGTCTTTAATACATGATGTCGATTTTACTGCAGCACAAAGCGCACATGTGCTAGAAAAGCTTAATACCTTAATGGCATATGAGCGTGAAAAAGCAAAGCCATATTTAAATAGGTCAGTATTGTTGAATAATATTTTATCGTCCGCCAGTAAAGTATCAGCACCAAAAAAGGCTGATAAATTAGCGCAAGTATTACCCGATAGAATCGCAAAATGTGATCATAGTGCCACAAGTCGATTTCGTTTGAGGACAGGCGTTAAAGTCGCATGTGTTGCCACCATTGTTGCCTTGGCATTAAATATCAGCAGCTTGTCATTGATAAATGAGCTTGAAAGTACTGATGCCGAAGATATGACCCTTCTTCAAAGTCAAATTGAGAGTTTAAACACTAGGCTTGAGGCAGAGGACGACCCGACTAACGCAGGGGCGATAATGATTGAGTTAAGAAGTAGGTTAAATCAACGCTCTGATTTAGAGAGTAAAACATTTTCAGTTGGACCCATAGCGCCAGGTATAAATCGAATCTCTATTGAATGGGTTTTTGGCTGCGTATTGACAGGATTCCTCGCTGGGTTAGGTGCGCCATTTTGGCGTCAACAATTAAGCAGGCTAATGACGCTGAAAGACCTTAAAGAGCAAGTTCCAGTAGATAAAACGGCGGGTCTTAATGATAGCGAGGTGCCAGAGAATCAATGGGGGGACGCCTCAGTCGGCGACGCTTCACTCAATGAATCTGCAATCAAAGACTCCGCAATCAAAGACTCTGTAATAAATGTACCTTCCGGTGTAACCGGAAAATTCATTCCAACAAATATAAATTGGGACCCTTTAAGCAATCAAATTGACTTGGACGTCATTGCACAAGGGAAGCCAGAGCGCGTATACACGCCTGAAGAATTAGTGCATACATTACGTTTAAGATTGGCCCCTCAATATAATGCAAACCTTGCAGCGGTAAATATAAGACCAGAATCACTAAAGAAATTGGCGCCCAGTTTTTTTTCCAGTAACTAAAGTAAGTTTACGGCATAGGCTGCTTCATTTAAACATGACAGTTGCGCACCTTTGAAGTTCGCCTCTAATGTGTCTTGATGGCGAGTGGTGATTAATTCAAAGGTGCATCGAAGCCTGGAACAAGCGCTATGGCCTATTCACACTTCTCAGCAGCGACTACTGTTATTTCAACTAACAAAGCTTCACGGGCCATATCTGCGGTAACGCAAGCGCGAGCAGGGGCATGGCCTTCTGGTACCCAGTTATCCCATACGGCGTTCATCTCGGCGAAGTATTCCATGCTTTTAATGTAAATAGTGGCTGATAAAATATGCTCTCTATCGCTACCCGCTTGTGCTAGCAAGGTATCCACTTTATCTAACATGGTTTGGGTTTGTTCGGCAATACCTTGGGTAGCATCTGCGCACACTTGGCCGCATAAATAGATGGTGCCGTTATGTTTTACTATACGGCTCATACGCTGTTTTGTTTCTATTCGCTCTATGGTCATTGTTTGAGTGTCCGTGCTTTTAATCTTGAAGTTTCAATGGTTTATTCTTTATCTTTACAAGCTTGCTGAATTTCATGCTCTAACGCTTCTGTATCAGCAAGTTGTTCAAACATGTCGCGAATTGGCGCGCCTTCAATCAAACCTACGAGTGTACCTAATACAAAACCACGGTGCACGTTATCTCCTCCAACATTGGCGTTGGCTGTGAGTGCTTTTTTTCCACCTTCTGCGTAGCAATAAGCAAAATACAGCACACTGGGCCATGCATCAGAAATGTAGCATGCAGGAGAGAATTGACGACCCACAATTTCGATATCACTTTTATTCTTGGCAACCAGCTTTGCCAAAGATAGATGATTCCCCCGTAGGGCAATATCTTCAAGTATGTCTTGAGGCGATTCGTCCGTGCGGTAGAGCAATCGATATAGCAGTTCGACATAATAATCACAAACTACACCTAGCGCGTCACTGGGGTGCGTTAAATACAAGTGGCTTCTGCATAGATTTTGAATATCATCCAGTTTTTCACCTTTTAGGGCGCAAGTGAGCGCTAAAGGCCCAATGGTAACAAGGCCACCTATAGATGCCGTATCGTGAGTCACTGCGCCGCACTTATCGGCAGGTTTACCAGCTACTAGATTTGCAAAAAAGCCTCTATGATACGATTCCGCGTAGGTGTCTGGGTGAGCTGGCTTATCTGCGCTCAGCAGTTTAATGTACTCATCTAAAAAAGCAGCTTGTTGATAGTCCGGTACTGAAGCGTTAAGTAGCACTCTTGCACAATGCGCATTCAGCGTATTTTCTCCGGCTTTCATGCCTTGATGGTAATGCTGATTAGCGCCAGTCCAATAGTGTCGTTTACCCTTTAAAATAACGTCGCCTACAATGTTTTTCTTTTCCTGCTTAGACGCTTTGGACCGGCCCCCTTCGCTGGTGGAATGCAAAGACATAATAGAGGAGGGATGAAATGATGGTGCGTCTTCAAATTGCTGAATGCCGCCGGGGAAATCTTTTAAAATGTCCGCTGGGTTATAATACCAATGTACTGGCATTGCCAAAGCGTCAGCAATAAATGCATTTTTAAGCGCCGCTATTGCCCGTGATTTATGTAATTCAGATGGCACTGAGTCTTCCCCTTAATAGCTAATATACCCATCGGTTTCAATATAAAATCGATGAGCAAAAAACATTGAATGATCTAAGGGTTTTGTACGTATTCTGCGTGAATATTGATCGCAGTGTAACGATTGCAAAAGCCATTTGCTAAAAAGTGGCAGCCTCATTACTATTCGTTGTTTTGTTTTGGTTTAAGTTTGAAATTGAAGGGTAAGAATATGCATGCATCGCCATCAAGTACTGTGGGGAAACCCTTAAATTTTCTTTTATATGTAGAACAAAATTACTCCTTCGACATACTTCATCCCATACACAATGAAGCGATAAAGCAAGGTCATCAGGTTAAATGGTTGGTGGTGGGAAATGATGCGTCCAAACACTTTTTACACGAAAACGAGCAGGCATTAGCTTCCATTGAGCAAGCGATAAGCTTTAAACCTGATGCGGTGTTCGTACCCGGCGATAGAGTGCCAAATTTCATTCCCGGCATTAAAGTGCAAGTTTTTCATGGTCTTAATGAAAGTAAGCGAGGTAATGTTTATCCTGAACGTGGGCTGTTCGATTTATATTGCACAGAAGGGCCTGAACGCACGGGTACATTAGCACGCAGTAATAAAGGCCATTACAATGTGGTTGAAACCGGGTGGGTAAAATTAGACTCATTATTTCAATATCAATCGAAAGAACATTTCGATAAACCACAGGTGCTATTTGGTTCTACTTTCTCTGCATCCTTGTCTTGCGCCGAATTCGTCTATGATGAGGTTAAACGGTTGAGTCAAAGCGGGAACTGGCAGTGGTTAGTGACACTGCACCCGAAAATGGCCGCCTCTACGGTTGAAAAATACAAAGCGTTAGAAAGTGAAAACTTAATGTTTTTTGAAAATAATCAAGTCATCGAAGCGTTGCACAGAGCGGATGTGATGATTTGTGACAATTCCTCTATTTTTCAAGAATTCTTACTTTTAAATAAACCTGTCGTGACGGTAAATAACCGCGACCCGCTCGATTGTTTTATTAACATTACAGAAAGCGATGCGCTAGAAGGTGCAATAAAACAAGCGTTGGCACCTTCGCCCGAACTTATCGATAGCATTCAAAAATACGGGCCATCAATTACCCCCTACCTAGACGGAAAGTCGTCACAACGGGTGGTGAAAGCGGTTGAAGAAATGGTGGGCAGTAATTGGGTTGATAAAAAACCTAGAAACCTATTAAGAAACTTCAAAATTAGAAAGAAACTCAACTACTGGAAGTTTTGATAATGGCAGTGAGTTAAAACGCTGAGTTTGTCGCGCTGGGTTTGTCGCGCTGGGTTTGTCGCGCAGTATAGGCATCGTTAACTTGAAGTTCAGCATAACAATATAAAACTATCTTCATACATATCAATGTTTTATTTCAATAGGTCAGTTCAAAATTGATAGTTGTAGAGCAAAGATATTGTGGCGTACTATAGTGCTTTCCCTTTTTCGACATTAAGACTTTTCTATGTATCAAGATTTTCAAGCTGAGCTTTCATGGGCCAGTTTACATATGCCGCGCACTCGTGACGCTATTTCCTCTCTTCCCAGCTTAGACGGCATTAGGTTAGCCTGTAATATGCACCTAGATTTAAAGATGGCCCCATTGGTTGAAGGGTTATTATCGCGTGGGTGTGAGGTTTTTCTGACAACTTGTAATCCCACTACAGTTCAAGATGATGTAGTAAAGTATCTGGTAGATAAAGGGGCAACGGCGCATGCATGGCGAGACATGAGTAACGCCGATTGGTCAGATTCTTTTGATAAAGCCTTGGCTTGGAAACCCACACACTTGTGTGAAATGGGTGCGGATTTAACCACACGTTTGCATGAAAAAGTGCAATCGAATGAAACGGTTCCGAGTATTGTTGCGGGTTTGGAGGCTACAGGTTCAGGCATTACGCGGTTAAACGGTATGCAGCCTGAATATCCTATTTTTAACTGGGACGATTTACCCGTTAAAGAAGGTTTACACAATCGTCATATGGTGGGCTTAAGCGCATGGCAAACGTTTTTCCAAACCACACATCTTACCCTGCATGAAAAAGTAGTAGTGGTCATAGGTTATGGTTTAGTGGGGCAGGGCGTGGCGGCATCTGCAAAGGCTTTTGGTGCACAAGTACAAGTTGCTGAACTCGACCCTGCTCGCGCGCTACAAGCTAAGTATGATGGCTGGCCAGTGGTTGATTTGGGCAATGCGGTAAAAGATGCCGATGTTATTGCCACTGCCACGGGTGGTTACGGCGTGGTAAGTGCAAAGCACTTGGATGCGATGAAAGAAGGTACCTTTATATTAAATGTTGGGCATGTGGCGCAAGAAATTGACGTGCCATATCTTAAAGAAAATGCCAATCACAGCGAACCCATGCCTTATGTGAATGCTTATACCTTGAATGGCAAAACCCTATTCTTACTGGCAGATGGCTCTATGTTTAACCTTACCGCAGGCTATGGTGATAGCTTAAATGCTTTCGACGTTACCTTGGCGGTAATGGCAGCTGGTATTGGGCATATTGTCGGGGAAGGTAGTACCCACAAAAATGGCTTATATTTACTACCTGAAAAGGCATGGAAGACGGCGCTTTAGGGCGCTACCCCTTATTATGCTGATGATAGGTTTATCGAAGTTATAAGGGGTTCTACCTTCTGGGGCTGCGTAATATAATTCCTCAATCGTTACCAGATTGACAAAGTTCGCTATAGAAAGAGCAAGCGAGTAGAATGCTTTTGCGCTAACATACTCTTAACATATAAGCGTAATACGCTGAATTAGTGTTTCTAACCGTTATTGCGGCTATGTTTACCATAGTGTTGAGTCTGCATTTTTACATTGCTTTTTTCAATACGAAGTGCCTATTTTTCTGAAGTGGTGCTACGTAATTTGTGGTGCTTTTTCCTTGTTGACCATGGTGCCCAATCCGTACTTTCTTAATAATGCTTTCTACTCAACGTCTAAGTACTACACAGGCTTAAAGTTTGGAGCATTATTCCAGTTGTGGGGGGCATGGATTTTAGTACTGGCCGCCTATTGTATTTTTATACTCGTGAGAGTGTTTAATCGACAACGCATTAGGCAAGAAAATAGTAATACAAATACGGTGTTATTGCTGTTGGTAGCAAATATCGTGTGAGTGATTACAGGCCTTTGCGATACGTTCACTGGTATTCAGGTGGTTGATTTACCGCCGTTGAGTTGGATAGGCTCATTTTCGGTTACTTCATGTATTGCGTGGGTGTTGGTTTTACATATAGATGATCTTTATGAAGAAAGGCGGTTGCTGAGTAACCGCCTTATGTATGACCATTTAACCCAAGCATTCTCACGCAGTTATTTGGAGATACGTTTAACGGAAGCTGTGAACCTAATGCGACGTGGGGAGTTGAGCGGGCTATCGGTATGCGTATTTGATGTAGATAACTTCAAAAACATCAACGATCAATATGGGCATGCTAATGGTGATGCGTTGCTCACCCAAATTACAACTATTATAAAAGACAATATTCGCCAGTCTGATTGTATAGCACGGTTGGGAGGGGACGAGTTCGTTATTTTATTTGCCAGCAAACAAGATGAAAATTATGCGCCGACTACGGTAGAGCGAATTCGTGAGCGCATTGCAAAAACAGATTTCGGTAAAGGCGAGTGCACGTTTAGTACTTCTTGTTCGTTCGGTATAGTTAGTGTTATGCCAGAACAATTGACTGTAACCAATGTGGACGAAGTGCAGGACTTGGCAAACCAAATGCTATCGGGTGCAGATGAAGCATTATATCGCGCCAAGAACCAAGGCAAAAACGCGGTCTGCATTGCTACCTTCAATGATTAATATCGCCTTTATTGAACCTAGCTTGGCTCGTCCTTATCTTTATCATCTTCGCTTTTGTCTTCTTGTCCGCTTTTTTCTTGCTTAGCTTCGGTAACCATTTCGATAGTATGCTGCACCTTGGGATCGGGTAAAATCATCTGTATCAACATACCAAACACTATCGCAGCGCCTTTTTGTTTTCTGGCCCATAGATACATAAAAGCAAAGAAGCCGACAATAAAAGCGAAACCAACAAATACGCTAAGTGCGAACAGGGTATCGCTAAACAAATCCATATTGCACTGCCTTTTCCATTTCCACTTGCGTTATTCGATGCGACAAGATGCTGTATTTGTCGTACCAATTAAAATCCCTTCACTGTGCTTTAATGGTAATGTTTAAAAAAAACACAAGTGGATAAACTCATTAAGGCAATACGAATTCCTAATGAATTAGCTATTTAGCCTTTACCGTATGGCTAAATACGTTGCACTATATAAATCATAAGCACCTATCCTTCATAAACAATTAATTATAAAAAGGCTTTCAATGATGAAATTACGGCGAACACTAGCCGCTTTAGCAGTATCTATTAGCACGCTAGTTAGTCTCTCTTTTCCTGCAATTGCGTTAGAAGATTCCGTTAATCCCAAGCTTTTCGAAAAAATGGAATATCGTAATATAGGCCCTTTTCGTGGCGGTCGCTCTGTTGCCGTTTCAGGCGTTGATGGTAACCCCAACCTTTATTATATGGGGGCCGCTGGTGGTGGCGTGTGGAAAACAGATAATGCCGGTTTGTCTTGGAAACCGTTGTCTGACAAGCACTTTGAAGTAGGTAGCATTGGAGCAATTGCTGTAGCCCCCTCAGATCATAACGTCATTTATGTGGGTACGGGAGAAGGGCCTATTCGCGGTGTAACCACCAGCCACGGTAAAGGTGTATATAAGTCTACCGACGCGGGTGAAACCTGGGAGCTAGTTGGTTTAGAAAATCGTGGTCAAATTCCTAAAATTCGCATTCACCCCACCAATCCAGATATCGCGTGGGCGGCTGTTCAAGGTAATATTTGGGCACCAAATGAAGCGCGCGGTGTATTTAAAACTATCGATGGCGGTAAAAACTGGAAGCACGTACTTAACGTTAATGCCAACACAGGGGCTGCAGATTTAGCGCTAGACCCATCTAACCCGAGAGTGCTTTACGCCAGCATGTGGCACCACGGAAGAACACCATGGTTCGTAAAATCAGGCGGCGACGGTGGCGGTATTTATAAGTCCACTGACGGTGGCGAAACTTGGGATAAACTAGAAAAAGATTTACCCAAGCTTATCGGAAAGGTGGGAATTGATATTTCTGCCTCTAACCCTAAGCGCGTTTACGCCATTATTGAAGCAGACAACGGTGGCTTGTACCGCAGCGACGACGCTGGCGCGTCTTGGCAACTAATGAATGGCGACAATATTCTTAAAGCCAGAGCCTGGTATTACAATCATATTAAGGTTGACCCTAACGACGAAAACACCCTGTTTGTAATGAATGTACAGTTGCATAAATCTATTGATGGCGGCAAAACCTTTGAAATTAAATCACTGCCACACGGTGATACCCACGATATGTGGATAAACCCTGAAAACAGCCTAAATATGATTAATGCCAACGACGGTGGCGCAACCGTAACGTTTGATGGTGGAAAGTCGTGGTCGAGTATTTATAACCAACCCACTGCGCAATTTTATCGTGTAGTTACCGATAACCTGGAACCCTACCATGTCTATGGCGGCCAGCAAGATAACACCACAATGGCGACTCCTTCTTCTACCTATGATAGCGGCATTGGTATCGCCGAGCAGTTTGCCGTAGGCGGTGGTGAAAGCGCACATATCGCCTTTGATGCCGACAATCCTACGCTGATTTACGCCACCACTATTAATGGCACATTGACCGAGTTCAACAAGGATACGGGGCTTACTCGCCCTATCATGCCTTATCCTGAATACGTGTTTGGGCGCAATGCGAGAGATCAGAAATACCGTACCAACTGGAATGCGCCGGTATTGGTGTCGCAGCACGACCCGAAAACAGTGTACTACGGTACGCAGATGATATTAAAAACCACCGACAGAGGCGTTAATTGGCAAGAAATCAGCCCAGATTTAACCCGCAACGATGCCGAAAAGCAGGGTTTAAACGGCGGACCTATCACCAACGAACAAGCCGGTGCTGAATATTACAATACGGTTTTCTATATTGCTGAATCGCCAGCAAATGCAGGTGAACTATGGGTAGGTGCAGATGATGGCAAGTTACATTTAACCAAAGATGAAGGTAAAAATTGGAAAGACATTACGCCTCATAAAAAAGAAGCACAGGTTAATGCTATTGAGCTAAGCGTTCACGCTGAGGGTAAAGCCTATGTAGCTGTAACCGGCTATAAACTGAACGACTATCAGCCCTATATTTATAAAACAGAAAACTACGGAAAACGCTGGACTCGCATAGATAAAGGTTTGCCTGAAGATGCGTTTGTTCGCGTAGTACGTGAGGATAAGCAGCATGAAGGTATGCTGTTCGCGGGAACTGAAAGCGGGATGTTTGTTAGTTTTGACGATGGTAAAAACTGGCAGGAGATGGCGCTTAATTTACCGCCTGTTGCAATAACTGATATGCAGGTAAAAGGTGATGACTTAGTTGTGGCAACGCAAGGTCGTGGCTTTTGGATTTTGGACGACATAAACCCGCTGCGTGAAGTCAGTGGCTCATTACACAATGAAGCTCTGTTTCAATTTAGCCCTGTCGACGGTGTGCGCTTGTTGTCTGGCGGCAATATGAGCGGCCAACCAGAAGCGAAAAACCCTCCTCGCGGAGCAAGGTTCCGTTACTACTTAAAAGAGGAGCTTGAAGAGAGTGAAAGTCTTCGCATTGATATTTTTGATTCGAAAAATCAACTCGTGCGTACGTTATCGTCAACCGCAGATGCGTTTGAAAAGTGCGCCAAGGGTAACGAAGACGCACGTAGCCCGCTGAAGTTTACACACCCTTCAACACATGAAGGTTATAACGAGTTTGTATGGGACCTGCGACGCTCACCTTTAAACTGTATTGATAATGTGAAATTATTTGGTGGCTGGAATGGCGCCAGAGTAATGCCTGGCGACTATAAAGCGACTATCACTGTAGGCGAGCAGTCTCAGACCCGACCGTTTAAGGTACTGCCAGACCCAAGGGAAGAATCTGATGCCGCCCAATTACAAATTGTTGAGCAAAGCATTCAGGCTAGTGAAAACTTACTAAACGAGCTATTTGAGCACTTGCAAAAAGCCCGTAACGTGCGTGAAACGCTAAATGGGGTAACTGAGTCGAATGTGGTACTAGCCAGCGAAGTGTCAGCATCAATTGACCGTATTGTTAGTGCTATTGATGATTGGGAAGCATTGGTGATCCAACCTAAACACCAAACCTTTGAAGATGACATAAATTGGCCAAATATGCTCGACCGACAAGTTCGCTTTTTAATGGATAACTTCGATAGAACCGGCGCGCCAGCACAAGCTGGGGCAGTACAACGTTTAGACGATTTAGAGGCCAGATGGCAAAAGTACAAACTACAGTTAGAAATTCTATTTCGTGAAAATGTTAAGCCAGTCAATGAAGCGCTTGCTGAAAAAGGCGTGTACGATCTAGACAGTTTGTAGGCTGTTTGTGCGTACTGAATTGTACTTTGTAAAATGAAGGTACGATGAAGGTGTTCGATAGCATTATCGGCACACTTTAAACAAAAAACCGACGTTAAGTCGGTTTTTTGTTTTTTAAATTAGGCCTTCACATCTAAAAACGCTATAGCGTGAGTACACACTAATGCTCATCAAATAAAGACTTATTTCTGATGTATTTTCTCATGTAATGGTAGGTAATGGGTCTTAATAGCCAGCTACTTAATGATTTAAAAAACCGCTTATGCGTGGGCGTGTTTTCATAGATTTGGTCGTCGTGCAGCCATAGCATTTTACCCACGTGCCAAAAGTAAAAAGGGAAAGGAGGCATAAACGTTACTACGTCTAAGTCACAGCAAATACGGTATGTTTTGTGGTGTAATAGATAATTTTTATACCATGAGCGACTGCCCACTGCGGGTTGGCCAAAGGTCACTACTCGTTTAACGGCTTTCGCATTTTTTCTTTCGAAATAGTCAGCCATCAGCACGGCTACTGCGCCTCCAGAAGAATGCCCTATAAATGTAAAACGCTTACCTTGATTTTGTAGAGGCTCTAGCACTTTAACCAAAAGTTCTTGCAATGGCAGCGCTTCGTCAATCGTCTTAGTGCTTGAATACATGGGTTGATGAAGTAGTCGACTAAAGCCCCAATGTACATAGAACTTTTTGTCGACTTGTTTGATTCTAGTGGGTAGGAATACTAAATTTGCGAGCCAGTCTTTTAGTCCCAGCGAGCCCCTAAATACCACAATGGCTTCTTTTTTATTATCTACCCAAAGGATCCTGACGCTCATCCGGCCATATTTATCGACCAAGTGACGTTCGTGAAAGGGCTTTAATACTTGACGGTAATGCGCTTCGGCATCGGGGTAGGAGAGTTGGCAGAGAATGGCATATCGCTCGTATTGATAGCGCTTGAGCTTTTTCATAGACAACTATACCAACTCGCTTTACTCAGTTTTGTGAACGGATTTAATTCACAAACAATGACTCGAGTTCTAAAGCTATAGTGTTTTTGTTTCAGTGATATTACGCACAGAATAATGAGGGCGAATAAAAGAAGTCACGTAGAGGGCGGAATAAGCAGGGCGAACAAAAGAAAAAGAAGTAAATCATCATAACCAGGCTACAAAACCGCATTATTCGATGCTCTCTGGAATGCTGATACACCATTGGTTCCAGACAAAATCGTTTATGAATAGAACCGAATAATGCGCCGCGGCAAAGTGATCTAACTATATATAATTAACACTATTAATTAGAAGGGAAATACAGGTCTTCATTAGGGAGTTTTTACGTCAAACGTAACACGTCGCCACTTTATTCGTATGACAGGTGCTGGTCTATTAGTCGCTCATAGTCCGTTCTCTTTGGCTTTAGGAGGCACTCAGTCGCGGAAAAAGTTAGGTGTTGCCTTGCTAGGTTTAGGCAATTACAGCGCTAATTTACTTGCGCCAGCACTTCAGCATACCGAACATTGTGAACTGCGCGGAATAATTACCGGTACAGAAAGCAAAATTTCAAAGTGGCAGCGTAAATACGGTATTCAGGATAGTAATGTGTATACCTACGATACGATTGATGAGGTTGCGAATAACAAAGATATTGATGTTATTTATGTAGTTACGCCAACCGGTACACATAAAGATTTTGCAGTAAAAGCCGCGAACACAGGAAAGCACGTTTGGTGTGAAAAGCCTATGGCCATGAATAGTGACGAATGCCAAGCCATTATAGACGCATGTAACAAGAATGGTGTGACGCTATCTATTGGTTATCGCATGCAACATGAGCCCAACACACGCACTTTTCATCACTATTTAGAAAGCATGCCTTATGGGAAGTTTAAGAAGGTATCTAGCTTTGCTGGTTACGCTGGGCAAGGAAGAGACGCTAGCAATTGGCGAATGCAGCAACACATGGGAGGTGGGGCGCTTTATGATATGGGTGTATACGCTATTAATAGCGCTCGGTTTTTAACAGGTAAAGAGCCATTATCTGTTACAGGTAGTCATCCACCCCAGCGTTTCCCTAATAAGTTTACCGAGGTTGATGAAACCACCATGTTTACCATGGATTTCGGGAATGGACTAATGGCTGATTGTGGTACAAGCGTAGTAACAGAGTTCAACCACTTTAAAGCAGAGTGCGAACAAGGTTGGTATCAACTGAGACCAATGCAAAGCTACAATGGCGTAACGGGTATAACCTCTGATGGGAAAAAGTTTGAACCTATTCAAGGCATGCAGCAAACGCTTCAAATGGACAATGATGCTTTAGCCATACTCACCGACCGACAACCGCTAGTAACCGGGAGTGAAGGGTTAGCCGATATTCATATTGTTGATGCAATATTTCGGGCCGCACAAACAGGAAAAACGGTGGCGGTTTGATTAATAGTCAGGCACAAAAAAACCAACTAAAAAGTTGGTTTAAAAGTTTGGTACCAGTGGGCGGACTTGAACTGCCACGCCATTGCTGGCAACGGATTTTGAAAAGTTAGTGTTTGAAATAATTATTTTAAATCAGCAAGTTAAATTGTAATAATGACGCTTTGCAAATTCTTTGCATGACTAACAGCTTTTCGCAAAAAAAATGCTTAAAGCCACTTTACCCGATTCTCCTTCCCCCAGTCCACGAAGCCCCAAACAAAGGTGATGAGGTTTAGGTGGAATCCCTTTCTATCAGATTCAGATAAACGGCGTGTTTTGATCTGAAATTCCATGCCATAACAAATAAGTTGAGGTTTATTGAAGACGCTGTGATTACTGACGCCGCACGCATTCGATTAGAGTAAATGACGTTTTTTATTACCGGATTCATATGTGCCAAGAAATCAGTTCGGTAAACAGAGGCGTAGCTATGATTTCTTTGGAAAATCCATTTGTATTTTCATCGGTGCTTTCACGTTTTTCTATTAGTCCGACTTGCCATGCAAAGTCGAACCAGAAATGAAAAATATACTGGGAGGGAAATTCTATCTTTGCAAGCTCTGACAACGAATCTGCTTGATCTGGGAAAGCCTGCTCATAAAGTACCTGGTATTTTCGGTAATGTCGCCATTCAGTGCCAAGATGACGAAGCATATACAATGAGTAACCTATACTGAACTGATAGAATGCACAATCGCTCTCATTACCACTAATGTACGCCCAGTTGTACTCAGTAGCATACGTTTTAAACAGTATTTGATAAAGTTCAGTCGCAGCTGTGTTATCACCTTGCTGTATGCGCTCATAAAGTTGCCATGTTGATTTCAATGGCTTCCAGCGCCCACCGTGTTTACGAATTAATTTGGCAATCAACAAGATGCTGCGAACTACATGTAGGTTAACGAAATCGTCTTCTTTATTTATTTTGGAAACGATAAAGCTGGGAGCAAACTCTTTCATATAACTATCGAATAGCGACCGACATAAATTGCGGGGCAAATTTCCATTGGCGGTGCACTTAACTCCATCAGCCCCTAAAGCTCCTATTAAATTTACAGCTAACCAATAAACAGGGGCTGATGTAAATTTGGTAACATTCGAAAATTGCCAGCTAAGTAAATCACTGGATTCGAAAGGCTCAGTAAGTAGCTTGTGAGTTTGGCTTGGTGTGAGGTTAAGCATATCAGTATTCGGTGAACTGTTATGCTCATTCATATAGTTCTCAACAAATGCTTGGGCATCCTCAATTGAGTCAAACTGCTCGTTGGCCATGGCTTGTGATATTGCCTGATTGAGTTCAGTGGCAGGATTTGAGGTTTTCTCTTTTTCTGCATAGAAATCGGTAATACCAAATCTTGGAAGCTCTTCTATCTCTCCGTCTTCAAGCGCTTTTAACATTGCCAGGTTATTTTCAGCTAACAAGTAATCTGGATCAATTGCCAATGCTCGATGAAACGCACGTTTTGCAGACAAGTGATCGCCTAAATACATCTGACAAATTCCCAAATTGCCGCAACTTTGTACATGCTCAGGCTGGCTTTTTAACAGTAGAGTAAAGCAGTTTGCCGCTTCACTGAACTTATGACTTTCTAACAATACAACACCTTCTTCAAAAATTTCGGCGTCTATAAGGTACTGTTCCAAAGTGAGGTGTTCGGGAAGTTGCTCTCTTATCGCCTGGAGATGGAGTCTGGCAGGTTCATATTGATGAAGTTCTTCCGGTGACGCACTGTCAAGCGCATTTTGAAAAGCCGCTAAAGATTCAGCAACTGAGCCAGATTTTTCGGCACAGAGTCCAAAATTAAAATATACAAAAGCAGGTGCGTAGCCACTGTTTATTGCTTGCTTAAAAAACAAATAACCATCGGTATGATCGTCATCGATAAATACAGCTGCTAGCCCTTGAAGCGCGAAGCAAACAGGATGTCGGGGGAATTTCCTGACCGCCTTTTTTACAATGAGTCGGGCAAGTTTGTAATCTTCGTCATCAATGGCATCAAAAAATGCGTCAAGCCGCATTTCTAGTTTCGGGAAATCTTTATCAAACTTTGTCAAGTAAGTAGTCTTGAATCGCTGAATTAATGTAAAAGCATAACATGCAGAGTTTTCAATTTTGAAGCCGAATTGATTAAATAAATGCTCCGGTATAGGTATATCATGAAAATATTGCGGTCCACTCGGAAATCTATCCGTTTCATTTTTCGTCTATCGGACTATAATAAGTCTATATTTAGACCAAAGAGATTGTCATGAAAACTCAAACTGTATCTTACATGAAGGAACATGCGAATCATCTGGAATTGGATAACCCCATTTTGGTCACGCAAAATGGCAAGCCAAAGTATGTTATTCAGGATGCGAATGACTACGAAGAACAGCAACAAACTATAGCATTATTAAAACTCATAAATTTGTCAGAACGCAGAGCGCGACAGAACGGGCTATTTGATCTGGATGAAGCATTTGACGACGATTGAATACAGCATAAAAGTGACACCGGTTTTTAAACTTTGTTTGAAAAAACTGGATGCATTTTTAATCACAATGTTGCAAACGAGGCCAAGCGAGCTATTAAATCGAAAGTTAAGTCTCAACTCTCTGGAAATCCGTATTCTGCGCCTCATAGTGACAGGCTCCTGGAGTTAGGGTTAACCGAATACAGGCAGCTTCTTGTCGATAGTCATAATGTGGTGCTTTACCGAGTTGAAGAGTCTACAAAGACAGTCATTCTTCTTCTAGTTTTTGATTCTAGACAAGACCTGAAAAAGCTTTTGTTTGAAGTTAATTTACTCGTCTGATTTACCCCAAAATAATAGAACAGGATAAATACTGATCCCCCGTTAATGGGGTAGAGCCCAGAACGACGCTGATTTCAGACACAAAAAAACCGACTCAAAAGTCGGTTTCAGTATCTTTTTCTAAAAGAAGAATATGGTACCAGTGGGCGGACTTGAACCGCCACGCCATTGCTGGCAACGGATTTTGAATCCGTCATGTCTACCAATTCCATCACACTGGCTTGGATAGGTGTGCTATCGCTAAGTGGTGCATTATAGCGATGCAGCGCTCGCATACAACACTTTTTTTAGCTTAAATGTCTAAGTGCTGAAAGATTATCCAATTAGCGCTTCGGGATGGCTCCTACCAGCGCTGAATCGTCCAGTTAATCGCTATGATGGCGATGACAGATGAAAGCAGTGGCATTAAGGTTTTTGCATAAAATGCAAAATGACGCAGCCACAGCAACAAGGGTAGTAATACTGCCACAATAGCTAACTGACCCACTTCCACACCAATATTAAAAGCAGCCACACTAAGTACCAGGTTATTTGACTGCGCATTTAAATCGGCAAACACGCTGGCGAACCCCATTCCGTGTAATAAGCCGAAGGCAAAGGTGATAATGCCTAATCGCACGATGAGCGGATAGATATTATTAAGAGCAGTCAGCAGCACTGAAATAGCGATTCCAAGCTCGACTAAACGGCTATCCAACGCAATAAAATTCAGGGCGGTAGCGGTCAGGGTAATAGAGTGCGCTAGCGTGAACGCACTGACTAATATTACAGTGTGCTTTAGTATTCGAGAAGTTGAAGGCTCTTTTTGCCACTGTTTTTGCTCTCTTACCAGGTTAACGGTAAGCAAGGTAGCCACTAAAAACAGGATATGATCGATACCAATGAAGATATGCCATACACCTTCGTACACTAGCGAAATGAACAATGCGGTTAGTGACGTAGTGCTAGCATCGAATGTAACGCTGCGGCTATCTGTATCAAGTACGCTGGTAACAGATGTGTTATCTGAAGTGCTTTTTGAACTGCCTTGTGAACGACTTCCTGATTGATCAGCAAGGTTTACGTTTACAAGCAGCTTATGGGTAGGGCTATGTTCAAAAATACCATCGTAGTGAATGCCCAATGTACCACCTGATTCACACATAACTTGAATTGGTGAGACCAAGTAAGAATCGCCGGAAACACTTCTAATATTTGGCATGCTAAGGTTAATTTCACAGGGCGAGTCATCTACTCTAATACTTAGCACTTTCGTTATATAGCGCTCTAACAAGGGCTGATTTTGATGAATCTCACCCCACGTCAGTGCGCCATTGCCGTTAGTGTCTAGTCCGGCTACTTGCCCAATATCATCAGGCTTTAATAACAATTCGCCGCTATAGGTATTTTCTTCACCCGCGTTAAGGGTTAAATACCCGCTACTCAGTTCGTGGGCGTTTACTACGCTTGCGTTCATAACTAAAAGTGACAAAAAAAGAATAACTACAAGTGCTTTCATATATTTTCTTTAATTCAATGTCGATGATGTGGCAACAGCGCTTTCGGCCCGTGCCAGTAACCTAGCGTCACTTCTTGTTTGTGCTGCTTGCCAGTTTATCCTAGCGAATTTCAGGGCTATAGCGGGTTTATAGTCAATATCTAAAAAGTAACTAGCTACTTGCGCTGCATGAGACACATCTTCCCGCCAAGTACGTAAGGCCATTCTATCAGCTAATTGCTTTTGAATTTCAGTATCATGAAGACTTATTTGCCGTTCTGCTTTTGCCAAGCGAAGCAATAAGCCATCGTCTATGTTCTTTTCTGTACTGTTGGAATTGCGATGAGCTGCAGCCTGAATTGCTGTAAGCCTTTTAATCACATCTTGAGATTTTGAAAGTTTGAGCTTAGCGTCAGACCATAGCAATAGTGCGCTTACGGGCAGTTTTTGTGTGTCTATTTTGTTCAGGTGTGAAAGCGCAGTCTCGGGTTTATCTAGGGTGTAGGCCATTGCCGCCAAGGTTTCGTAATACCACAGGCGTTCGCTCGCGCCCCCTTGCTTGATGCTAGTGTTATTAGCATTCATTTTTTCTACACGAGATTTTTCAGCAAATGCCTCAAGGTTTAGTAGTTTCTCGTAGCTAGCACTATTAGTATTAAGTGTGAATTCGGCGTTTAAAATACATGTGAAAGCCAATAGATAACTGGTTTTGCCAACTAATTGTTGGCAGTGTTTTTTGGCCGCTGCGGGGTTGCCTTGCTGAATGTTAATGTCTGCTAGTAGCAGTAAAGCAGGTGCATAAAGGGGCGTTTTTATTTCGTTTAAAATAGCTTCAGCTTCGCGAAATTGATGGGTGCCTTGCAGCACCTTGGCCTCTAACACCATAAGTTGCGTTTGCGCACTAGCTGAAAGGGAGCGTTTTTGCTGTTTTTGATAATGGATGAAGCGAATCACCTGTTGTCTTTCATTACCTGTGGCATCGGGATAACGGCTTTGACTAAGCACTGTTTGTGCTTGTGCTATGGTCATTTTTGCTTGAGGCTGTGCACTCCATGTGGCGATTACTTTATTGCTAGGAATATCACCTGATTTAACGCTAAGTGACGCTGTATCATCAAATGCCAGCGCTGATGAGCATAATGTAGACAAAGCGCTAAGTGCGATAAGCCGAGCCATTAATTTCATAGTATGAACTCCTAGGGTAGATAAACGTAAAGTAAACAAACTTAAGAAAAAGCAGCGCCATCCCTGGCGCTAGTGCTATTTATTGCTGAGGTAGTAAGTCATCAAAACTGCTTTGCTCAGCATCCTGAGTGAACGCTCTTCCGTTAATAGGAAGTGGGTCATCAGTCGCTTCTTGATTAAATGCATCTCGTGTATAGCTTGAAAACGAGACTTGCTGCGCTTCAATGGTGATAGTCACTTCGCCCGTGTCAGCATCGGCTACGCCGTCAGATACGCTGAAAACAAAAGAATCAGTTCCGGTAAACTGCGCATTCGGCGTATAAGTAAAATCACCGTTTGCTGTTACCGTTGTGGTTCCGTTTTCGCTGTCTGTGGCTAGCGTATAAGTTAAAGCATCGCCATTAGCATCACTTGCACTGAGCATTTCGGTGAACGCAATATCAGCCTGGGTAGTAAACATGGCATCTTCAGCTACCGGTGCCACGTTTACTTCTGGCTTATCATCGTCACTGTCAAAGCATCCAGTAAGCGCACTTACTGCGCCTACCAAAACTAAGCCTCTTAAAAGAGCGTTGTTCATAATCATCACTCCTTATTCAGAACCCGCAATAGGGGTTTTAAGGTAAGGGAACGACGCATCGGTCATGCTGGCATCAACTGGCGCGCCATCAGTGAATGGAACATTACCTACGCTTGCATCTTCTTCAGTACACAAGCCTAAATCAGTATCTTCACCATTCACTGGAATGGGATAACATAAGCGACCCATCACAACGCGTAGGGCAATATCTACCACATCATCGCCAGGTCTTCTTCCGTTCGGGAAGCCAGCTAAATCGTCACCTGCCACACCGAATGCAGATTGGTCGGCTGCAGGCGTTGCTGGAATGCCTGTATTTAACCGAAGCATTTCCGACGCGGTAACTGAGGCCTGTTGGTTAACACCAGGGAAACCTGTTAAGAATGCAGCAACTAAATCATTTCTTGGGAAATTAGTTGGCGCTAACGTTTCTATTGATGTTCCTAACGTAGTATTAACCGCATCTTTGAATAAGATATTCAGCAACTCTGGTAGGGCAGGGTGGGTGACATAATCAGCGAACTGACCATCATCACTAGGATGTGCGCTAGAGAACGTATCTTTATCGCCAATACCAATAACAAGTTCGTTAACCAATGGGCTACCTAAACGAGATACTTGGGTCATCGCGCCGCCATTAACTTCTGGCGATTCAAAGGATGCATCAGGGTTTAGGATACGTGCTTGTGGAAGGCTGGCTGTTGTCCAACTGCCCACTACGCCATTACCGTCGCCAGTAACACATGCTGAAGGTACTTCAACAGAAATTGAGGTCACATTTTTATCGGCTAAGTCATCGTTATCATCGCTTTGGGTAATACCGCCTGGAAAGCCAGCGCCATCACCTGCGCCAGGGGCGCTGTCGCCTTCAACCGGAACGTAGTTAACCAAATCAAAAGTTTTACCCAGATTTACCACAAATGGGTCTTTACGTTGACCCACAAATACCTTAGCCATGTCATTACAGCCTGGTATCGAGAATGAATAGATAAAGCTTTCTGCATAGCGGGCGTATTCTGCTTCGCTGGTGAAGGTTTTATTACCAATGTAATCAAGCGGTTTGGTAAACCTATCACCTGCACTTGGCGTTAGCGTAGTACGCTCACCGCTTTGTATGTCGCCAGAAACCATAGTTAAGCTATACATTTCTGAGAAGTTAGCGGCGCTTTGATCGTCTGCACTAACAGGGCCAATGTTCTTTAATGGCACTTTCACCATTTTTTCTTCGCCAGCTGCGCCAATAGGTAATGCAATGCCTTCGTTTTCGGCGGCAAGCATAGATTGAAACTCAAAAACGAAACTAATGTCTTCAACTGCATCGCCATCGCTGTCGATATGTATAGTATATTGCGCGTTTGGATCCATGGCGAAATAATTAGGGCCGCCATAGGCATCTTGCAGTGGAATGTAATTTGCGATGAAAGTAACGTAGCCCTCACGCCCTTCTTCGTAGCTATTAAATGCGTAAAAGTCGGTACTGTCTAAAGCTGGATGACGTGTAATGTTAGGCGCTTCTCGGTGACTTGAAGCCACTGCGCCTGCGGCAATAAGTGCGCAAGAAACTGCAACTACTGAACGTTTAATCGAAATCATATTATGTCTCTTAGTGAGTGAGTTCATAAAGCCAAACGATTCGGATGTGCAGTTGGATGCAAAATAATTTACTTTTTTTTAAAATATTTTTTTCAAACACTAAAAAGCCGGCTTGAATGCCGGCTTTCAAAAGTACTTTTTTAGAAATGTCTTCTCTATTACACAGAAACCAGCGGCGCTATATATAACACTTCAGTAGGTGCGCCGGTTTTTGAGCCGCCTGGCGCTTCTAAGCTTACGGCTAGTGCCGCGATGCTACCGTTGAGTAATATGGCATTAGTAGCAAAGTGCTCAAAGCCCGATTCAGGCAACAAGCCCAATGAAATAGGCGCTTCTCCATTTTCAGGTACCATCCATAGCTCGTAGTCTTTATCGGTCGTAGCAGCAAATGCACTGGTCACTTTTACATCCATAGTGGATTCAGAAATCTCTATTACCCATAACGGCGCATTGTCGGCGTTATTAAACACCGCAACATGTGAAATTTCTTCGTCGGCTACTGGCATCATCACGACGAGAAGTACCGCAAATATCATTGCAGCAGCGGTAGACAGAAAGGAGAGATAACGCCATCTAGCCTGCTTTGCTTGTTCAAATTCAACAACGTTCGACACTGGTTTTGTTGAATTGCCATGATCAAGACGATGCTGAATTTGTTCCCACACCGCATGGGGAGGCTTTACAGGGGTTATGCCGTCTGAGAAGCCTACCAAGTATTCTTCCCATTTGGCGGTAGTTTTACCTACGATTTGGTACTGCATCAATAATTTTTGATAGCGCAGACGTGCTTTGCCACGCAAGGTACCCACCACATACTCGGCCGCGAGTGCGTTTAACCGTTCTTCTTTCAAATAATTCATAATGACAAACACCTTTGCAAGCTTTGAAGGCCACGTCTAATCCAGCTTTTGATAGTGCCCAGAGGCGACGACAAATGGTTCACAACTTCTTGATGGGAAAGTCCGTTTACATACGCTAACTGTATTGCTTGGCGTTGGGAGTGGTCCAATTCATCCAAGCATTCCGCTAATTTATCTTGCTCGGTATTCATCCGAACGGGGGTAGAAGACTCATCCAATTGAGGCGCTTCGTTATCTAGTGATACTTCATTTCTCACATTGTGATAGCGCATCAAATCTAATGCACGGTAGCGAGCAATACTGACCATCCAAGTCAGCACAGTACCTTTACCTCTTTGGTAACTGCCTGCGTTATGCCATATTTTGATAAAAGCATCTTGGGTAGCTTCGTCGGCCAGTTCCGGCCGCTTCAAAAGCTTTAACACCACAGCATACAGTTGAGGGCTAGTTAATTTATATAGCTCAGCAAAAGCGGCTTTATTGCCATTCGCTGTTTCACACAGTAGGGGAAACAAGGTTTCATGTTCCATAAAGTATCCTTCTTTACCGAGCCATACATGGCATTTAGAAATTAAATGGCCTTAAGCTTCGGAACTCTGATCAGGGCATAGACACAAGAATTTTTCGATCGATTGTTTGTGTTTACATGTTATTAAACGTTTGCCGTCTGTAATTAGATGCAAAAAGTATAAATATTCTTTGTGCTCTACACCTTACACGCTATTTCTAACCGGTTATAGCTTAGCAATTCACAATACTAAGTATTAAAACTAGCCCTGTTTCCGTATCGGTTATTTATGCCTTGTCAGGGTTGTGGCACACTAGCGCGGTATTGAACTGTATCGGAAGTATTTTGAACAAAAGTCACAACAAAGCGTCACGTGCTGCACGCAATGCAAAAAAAGCGAATAAGCGTGAAAAACTCACCGAAAATGAAGCTGTCGAGTTAACCTCTTCTTCTGAACGTGCAGGGTTTATTCGTCGTTTAGCTGCCATGATTTACGATACATTAGTTGCCGTTGCGGTGGGGATGTGTGCTGCTATGGTGGTAATAGTGACGCTTATTGTGTTGCTTTCAAATGGTATATTGGATTTGCAAGGCTACGAGCAGCCCGCTGAATTAATTCAAGCATCTACTGGGTATAAGTTACTGATTCAAGTATGGGTTGGTTTGTGGGTGGTTGGTTTCTTTTTATGGTTTTGGAAGCGAGGTGGGCAAACCTTGGGAATGCGTGCATGGAGACTTCGTATTTTCAGCACCGTAGATGCACCTATGACATGGCCGCGATTGCTTATTCGTTTGGTGGCCTCACTAGGTGGCTTAGGTACGCTATTGGTGCTGTTTGATTTTAAGCACAAGCAGTCATTGCAAGATAGATTGGCGCAAACCCAAGTGCTCAAATTGACTAAAGAAAGTAACGATCATAAAAGCTGGTAAGCAAAAGCGCTAATACCAATAAGAAAGGGAAGCTAAGCTTCCCTTTTTTGTATCCAGTGTTGAAGCGGCAGAGCCTAGTGCGTCTGAAGATTCAACCAAACGCTTAATTCAAGCGACTCAATAGATGACTCAAAATACGCTACTTTCTCAGCATGATGGCGGCGATGGCCGCGAACAATAAGCTGGGAAGTAAAGCGCCTAAAAACGGTGGAATTTGATATACCAAGCTAAGTGGGCCAAACACTTCATTTAAAATGAAGAAGCCAAAGCCGGTCAGTACGCCCATGATCACCCGGGCACCCATAGTAACACTGCGCAGCGGGCCAAAGATGAACGACAAGGCCATTAATAGCATTACCCCTACCGACACAGGTTGTAATATTTTGCGCCACAGTGCCAATTCGTAGCGTGATGGATCTTGTCCGTTATTGGCTAAGTAGCCCACATAGTCTAGCAAACCAGAAATAGATAGAGCTTCAGGTTTTACGGCAACAATACCCAACTTATCTGGCGTTAATGTCGAGTTCCATTGCATACTTTTTTCGTTATCTAACGTTACCGCGGTTTCACTAAAACGCGTAACGTCCACATCACTTAAACGCCACTCACTGCCATCGAAATTACCCGATTTAGCATAGGTAATACTTTCAAGTGAAAGGTCGTCGTTAAAATCAAAAATATTAATATCTTTTAGTGAATCACGACTTAACACTTCGCCAATACTCACGAAGTGTTCGCCATCTTTAGCCCAAACCAATTGCTCTGAAGAGAATAAGCTTCCGCCTGAAATGGCCTCTGTGCGAATTTCTTTGGCTTTAGATTCACTGAAGGGGGTGACCCATTCACCCACAGCCATGACCAATAGAATCATGATAGTGGCAGACTTCATGGTAGAGACAATTATGTTCCATCTACTCATGCCTGCTGCTTGCATAACAACAAGCTCACTGTTGCTGGCAAGTACACCCATACCGATTAACCCGCCCAGAAGGGTTGCCATGGGGAAAAACTGTTCTAAATCTCTTGGTAAGCTAAGCACAACATAAAGGAACGCCACCATCATGTCGTAGTCGCCTTCACCCACTTTACGCAGTTGCTCTACAAATTTAATCAGTGCGCTTAAGCCAATAAGGACCGATAGAGTAACAGTTACCGTACCTAACAGTGTGCGAGCAATATATAAATCGAGGATTTTAAACATCTACTTTTTCCCCAATATCCAGGCCCTAAATTGGGTGCCTGTTTTTCTGTCTCGCACAATCAAGGCAACACCAATTATCAGCATAATGGTATGCACCCACCACAGCCCAAGTTGAGGGGGGATTTTGCCGTCTTCTAGTACCCGTCTGCTGGCTAATAACAATAAGAAGTAGCCAAGATAGAGCAGTATAGCCGGGAACATTTTTCCAAATCGGCCTTGGCGGGGATCTACCGCGCTCAATGGCACCGCAATAAGTATCAAGAAGGGCAACGAAAGAGGAATAGCGATACGCCATTGCAACTCTGCACGGGCTTCTATTGATTCGTCACCCCATAATTCGGTAGTAGGTAAAACGCTAACCTTGCGTCTTGCTTCCTCTGCAGGCTTATCGGCTATTTGAATTTGGTATTCATCGAATTCTACCTTGCGGTAGCTTTTTTGCGACTGCTGACCTTCGTACTGCACCCCTTGTTTTAACACCAAGTTTCGGGTGCCATCAGGGTTACTGGCTACTTGCCCTGTTTGCGCGTAAACCACTTGAACCTGATTTTCACCATTTTCAGTTTTATTTTGCGATAAAAACACGCGGCGCAATTGGTCGTCCGTATCAATGTCGTGAACAAAAATAACTGCTTTGGCATTACCGGTTTGTTGGAATCGACCAGGAATAATGGCAGAAAGGCCTGCTTCGTTGCGGGCTTTTTCCCTAAGTTGGTATTCATTTTCAGCCGCCATAGGAGCAAAATAGAGGGTAATCGCCCCCGTAACTATCATAATGAGTACAGATAAGAACAACATCACGCGGGTGATGTACCACTCACTGATACCGCATGCACGCATGACAGTCATTTCACTGTCTACATACAGTCGCCCATGGGCCAGCATAATGCCTAAATAAGCACTTATAGGCAGCACGAGTGATGCGAGAATAGGGGCGTATAGCCCAAGAAAGCCAAGTACTAGTCCTGCTGGTATATCGCCGTCTGAGGCATCACCGAGTACACGTACAAATCTAAGGGTGACAAATATCGCCATTAGAATGAAAAATATGGCTAACTGAGACTTAAGGGTTTCCTTAAGCAAATAGCGGAATATCAACATCTCAGTCCTACCGGAAACTTTGGAATTTTAGTGAAAGAAACCACAATTTTGAGTAAACTTACCGTTTTTACAAGTTTTGCCTGCAATCATAAAATTAATTGCATGGTGTGGCGAAGCAAAATTGACATAATTTACGTCAACATTGCGTCATTCGCAGCTAGCATGCAAGTATGGCTGCGTATTAAAACATAAAGCAGCGCGAAACGTTATGTGAATTTAGTCAGCATGCAAATCTTAAACGACGAAAAACGAGGTGATATCGTGGAGTTTAGTGTAAAAAGTGGCAGTCCGGAAAAACAACGCAGTGCCTGTATTGTTGTCGGGGTCTTCGAGCCGCGCCGCCTTACCGCGGTGGCTGAACAACTAGACGAAATCAGTGAAGGCTATATTAGCAACTTATTACGCCGCGGCGACCTAGAAGGTAAAGCCGGGCAAATGCTATTACTGCACCATGTACCGAATGTACTGAGTGAGCGCGTATTACTAGTCGGTTGCGGAAAAGAGCGCGAACTTGATGAGCGCCAATACAAGCAAATTATTGCCAAAACCATTACTACCCTAAACGAAACGGGCTCGATGGAAGCGGTGTGTTTCTTAACGGAATTACACGTTAAAGGTCGCGACACTTATTGGAAAGTGCGTCAAGCCGTAGAAGCTACCGAAGATTCTTTGTATACCTTCTTGCAACTTAAAACCAAGAAAGGTGAGCCACGTCGTCCGTTGCGTAAAATCGTATTTAACGTACCTACACGTCGCGAACTCACCGTGGGTGAGCGTGCAGTAGAGCATGGGCTAGCCATTTCTCGCGGCGCCAAAGTTACCAAAGATGTGGCTAACATGCCGCCAAACATTTGTAACCCTGCTTACCTGTGGGAGCAAGCCCAGTCTTTAGCCAGCCAGTACGACAGCGTGAGCGCTGAAGTAGTAGATGAAACCCAAATGGCTGAACTGGGTATGCAAGCCTATTTAGCTGTGGGCCGTGGTTCTGCAAACGAAAGCATGATGAGTATTATGCACCACCGTGGTGGTCCTGCCGATCAAGCACCTATTGTGCTGGTGGGTAAAGGGCTTACCTTCGACTCAGGCGGTATTTCAATTAAGCCTGGCGAAGCCATGGATGAGATGAAATACGACATGGGCGGTGCAGCTGGTGTGCTAGGTACTATGCACACCATTGCAGCGCTAAACCTGCCTATAAACATTATTGGTGTGCTAGCTGGCTGTGAAAACATGCCAGATGGTACGGCTTATCGCCCAGGCGATATCTTAACCACCATGTCAGGGCAAACGGTTGAAGTATTAAATACGGATGCAGAAGGACGCTTGGTACTGTGTGATGCGTTAACCTACGTGGAGCGCTACGAGCCTGAGCTGGTGATTGATGTGGCTACTTTAACCGGTGCCGTCATTATTGCGCTTGGCCACCATGCAACCGGTGTAATGAGCACACATAACCCGCTTGCCCATGAACTGCTCAATGCGTCTGAGCAAAGTTCAGATCGCGCATGGCGTTTGCCAGTGTGGGATGATTACCAAGAGCAGCTTGAAAGCCCGTTTGCTGATATGACTAACTTAGGTGGTCGTCCGGCAGGCAGTATAACGGCAGCGTGTTTCTTGTCTCGTTTCACCAAGAAATATAATTGGGCGCACTTAGATATTGCCGGTACTGCATGGCGCAGTGGCAAGAACAAAGGTGCAACAGGGCGACCTGTTCCGATGTTATCGCAGTTCTTAATGAACCGCGCTGGCACTAAGTTAGAGGACTAACGCACGATGCCTCAAGTCGTGTTTTATCAACTGAGCGCAGGCGACACCAGTGTGGCGTCTCGTGCGAGCGAACTTATTGCAGATGCTTTTGCCAACAAGCAAAAGATAAGCGTGTTATGCGATACGCAAAAGCAAGCCGAAGAAGTTGATGAATTTTTATGGCAATTGCCAGCCAATCGCTTTGTTCCCCACAACCTATATGGTGAAGGGCCACAAAGCGGCACACCGGTGGAAATTTGTTGGCAACCCGAGCAGGTTGCCCGCCGTCAAATGGTGGTTAATGTTGGTTCGGGCATGGTGCCTTCGCCAAATCAACATCGCCAAATTATCGATTTTGTTCCCGTAGATGACGAAGCCAAACAGGCTGCGCGGGTGCGATATAAGAACTACCAGCAAGCCGGATGTAATATGCAGTTTAAGAAAACTGCGTAGTGATCACATCAAAATCGGGCTTCACAACGAGAGTAAGTAATGGATAAAACCTTCGAACCACAGTCCATTGAGCAGCAATGCTATGAAAAATGGGAAAATTCGGGCCTTTTTAAAGCATCGGGCAGCGGCGATCCGTATTGTATTTTGCTTCCACCGCCAAATGTTACCGGTAGCCTTCACATGGGCCACGGTTTTCAACAAACTATAATGGATGCCTTAACCCGCTATCGCCGTATGAAGGGTGACAACACCTTATGGCAAGTGGGCACCGACCACGCGGGTATCGCTACCCAGATGGTGGTAGAACGCCAATTAAATGCAGAAGGCAAGACTCGTCATGACTTAGGTCGTGAAGACTTCATCAAAAAAGTCTGGGAATGGAAAGAGCACAGTGGCGGCACTATTACTGGGCAAATGCGCCGTTTAGGCACATCACCTGATTGGTCTCGTGAAGTGTTCACCATGGACGACAAGTTGTCTGATGCGGTAACTGAAACCTTTGTGAAGCTTCATGAAGAAGGCTTAATTTATCGCGGTAAGCGTTTGGTTAACTGGGATCCTGTACTGCACACCGCAGTGTCGGATTTAGAAGTCCTAAACGAAGAAGAAGATGGCCACATGTGGCACATGCGCTACCCACTTGCTGATGGCAGTGGTGAACTAGTGGTAGCGACTACCCGCCCAGAAACCATGTTAGGTGATACCGCTGTTGCAGTACATCCTGATGACGAACGATATCAAGCTTACATTGGTAAAGACATTAAACTGCCTATTACTGGCCGTTTAATTCCGGTTATTGCCGATGATTATGTTGATCAAGAATTCGGTACAGGCTGCGTTAAAATTACGCCGGCTCACGATTTTAACGATTACGACATGGGTAAGCGTCATAGCCTACCGATGATCAATATATTAACTGACGATGCGAAAATTAATGATGAGTCGCCAGAGGCTTATCGCGGCTTAGACCGTTTCGACGCACGTAAGCAAATTGTGGCCGACTTAGACGCCCAAGGCGCACTCGTTAAAATTGAACCGCATAAGCTTAAAGTCCCTCGCGGCGACAGAACCGGCGCGGTCATTGAACCTTACCTTACCGACCAATGGTATGTTGCGGTTGAATCACTTGCCAAGCCTGCTATTGAAGCGGTTGAAAGCGGTGAGATTCGTTTTGTACCAGAAAACTGGAACAAAACCTACTACCAGTGGATGCACAACATTCAAGATTGGTGTATTTCACGTCAGTTGTGGTGGGGACACCGTATTCCTGCATGGTATGACGACAACGGCAACATTTACGTGGGTCGTACTGAAGCAGAAGTGCGTGCTAAAAACAGCTTGAGCGACGACATTGCCCTTCGCCAAGATGACGACGTACTTGATACCTGGTTCTCCTCTGCACTATGGCCGTTCGCGACCATGGGCTGGCCTGAAAAAACGCCTGAACTAGAAACCTTCTTGCCTTCATCGGTATTGGTAACTGGCTTCGATATCATTTTCTTTTGGGTGGCTAGAATGATCATGATGACGAAGAAGTTTACCGGCCAAATCCCGTTTAAGGATATTTATATTACCGGTCTTATCCGCGATGAGAACGGCGATAAAATGTCAAAATCGAAAGGGAACGTACTTGACCCTATCGACCTTATTGACGGTATTGACCTAGAAACGCTAGTGAAAAAGCGTACTTCAGGCATGATGCAGCCAAAACTAGCTGAAAAGATTGAGAAGCGTACGCGTAAGCAATTCCCAGATGGTATTCATGCTTACGGTACAGATGCACTTCGTTTTACCTTTGCTGCAATGGCATCAACCAGTCGTGATATCAACTTTGATATGGCGCGGGTTGAAGGCTACCGTAACTTCTGTAACAAGATTTGGAATGCATCGCGCTTCGTGCTGATGAATACTGAAGAACACGATACAGGCCGTGATGGCGGCGAAATGGTATTAAGCATTGCCGATCGCTGGATTTGGGCTAAGTTCCAACAAACCCTTGTTGAGTTTGAAAAAGCATTAGAAGACTACCGTTTCGACATTGCTGCGCATATTGTGTATGAGTTTACCTGGAACCAATTCTGCGATTGGTACTTAGAACTTACTAAGCCAGTACTTAGCAACGAAGCCAGCAGTGAAGCTGAAAAGCGTGGTACACGCCATACGTTAATTAACGTACTGGAAAACTTGCTACGTTTGTTGCACCCGTTAATGCCATTTATTACCGATACTATTTGGCAGCGAGTTGTGCCATTAAGCGCGCTTCAGGTTGAAGAGAATGCCAGCATTATGGTGCAAGCATTCCCAGTACAAGATGCCGCTAAACAAGATGAGCAAGTACTTGCCGATATTGAGTGGGTGAAGAAGTTCATCGTAGGTATTCGTAATATTCGCGGCGAAATGGATATTTCTCCAAACAAACCGCTTAATGCTTTACTCAAAAACGTAAGTGCTGAAGATAGCCGCCGTTTAGAGGCCGCTAAAGCCTTCTTAGATAAGTTATCTAAGCTTGAAACAGTAACCATCCTTAAAGACGGTGAAGAAGCACCAGCGAGCGCTACGGCACTGGTAGGTGAAATGGAAATTCTTATTCCAATGGCGGGTCTTATCGATAAAGATGCTGAGCTTGCTCGTATCACGAAAGCCATGGATAAAGTGGACAAAGACGTTTCACGTACACGCGGAAAGCTGGGTAACGAGAAGTTTGTAAGTAACGCCCCAGACGCCGTGATTGAGAAAGAGCGCGGTAAGCTGGAAGAAGGTGAGAAACAACTCGAAAAGCTAAAAGCGCAATACGAGACTATTGCTGCTTTATAACTCAGAGCTAACACGCTAACTGATAAAGGGTTGTCGAGAGATAACCCTTTTTGTTTGGCCGTTATTCACTAAACGGTGCAAAGAGTAAGAACCTCTGCGTGTTTAATGTTTCATGTGCCGCTTCAACATATCAACCAAAGCTTTGCGTTTAATTGGCTTAGTAAGATAGTCGTTCATACCTACATCGATAGCGCTTTGTCTGTCTTCTTTCATCGCATTCGCTGAGAGCCCGATAATGGGAAGGGTAGTAAAGCCCGCATTTCTTAAGACTTTTGTTGCCTCATAGCCATCCATTACGGGCATTTGGACATCCATTAACACTAAATCATAATGAGGCGCGTTTTCTATTTTACGCACCGCTTGATTGCCATCTTCCGCTATATCAAACGTAATCCCTAGGGTTTTAAGCATTTCACCGGTAACAATCTGATTTATATTATTATCTTCAACCAACAAGATATGTCCTTCTAAGTTTATATCTTCAATGATATCCACATTTTTGGTCATGGTTTTTCGTGTTTCATTACTTACTACCATAGACATGAAGTGCTCAAATTGTGCAGGCGTAAAGGGGTGCATAATAAGCGGGCCTTTCCACAGGCTATTGTACTTATCTTGCAGCGCACTCCCCACGGTATCCATAATCAAGCCCACATGGGTTCCTTGCTCTGCCAATTCGTGTAACCAGCGGATATTTTCTTTAAACACACTAAAGCTAGGAATATCAACAATAAGGTGTTTGGGCAGAGAATCGAGGGATTGGGCGGCGGTAATGTCCATGATATTGGCTTGGCTAATTTGTATTATCGACTGATAGATATCTGGTAGCAGAGGCGAAGAAGTTAAGTACATACTGGACGTGGGCAACTGAGGCGTAAGGTCAAAAATACCAGGCTGATTTTTAAATACACGAAGAGGCAAGGATATTGTAAAGGTACTGCCTTTTCCTTCCACAGAAGTGGCGGATAGAGAGCCACCCATCAAGTCGGTGAGTTGCTTTACAATGGTTAAACCCAGGCCGGTTCCACCATATTTGCGATTGGTCGCGTCATCGGCCTGAGTAAAGGGGTTAAAAATACGGGCAAGCTGTCGCTCACTCATACCAATACCCGAATCTTCAATGATCATTGTTAGGGAGAGTAAATTACCTTTATCGTTAATTTTGCCATCAAACCGAATGCAGATTTGCCCTTGTTCGGTAAATTTCACCGCATTGCTTCCAACATTCATGATGATTTGCGCAATACGTAGCGGATCGCCAATAACTTGGGGGGGAATGGAAGGTGACACAATGAAGCGTACGGCTAAGTTCTTTTCTTTGGCTTTAAGGGCAATAACCGCAATGAGGTTATCGAATAGCGAGTGAAGGGAAAAGCTCACTTCTTCAATTTTAAGTTTGCCGGCTTCAATTTTAGAGAAATCAAGAATATCATTTATGACACTCATTAAAATCTGACTTGAATAGGCCGCTTTATCAAGATAACCACTTACGATATCAGGCACTGGGTGTTGCTGTGCGAGTTCAATTAAACCAATAATACCATTCATGGGCGTGCGAATTTCATGGCTCATATTGGCTAAGAAAATACTCTTTGAGGCGGTTGCCCGCTCTGCTTTTATCTTACTTTCAGTCAGTTCTGAGTTTAAAGATTCCAACCTGCCATTTAGTTCACGGGCTTCCGATAGCAAGCTTTCCGTTTGCTTGTTTTTGTCACTAAATACATGAGCGGCGCGAGCAAGATTACCAATTTCGTCGTTACGGCTATTGCCTGGAATACTCGAAATATTCTGGCCTTCAGAAAGCCGATTGAAAACTTCGGTGATGGTGCGAATAGGGCCTAAGATACGGTAGGCGGTAAATATGGCTGCGGTAAGGGCAAGTAGAATGGAAACCAGAGAAAATATCTCACCATTACGTCGTGTTTCTTGCGCGACCAAATAGGTGTTATGAGCAATAGATTCGGTTTTCGACGTTACTTGGTTGGCAAGTTCGCCGCTTAAATATAAAAACTCATTCGCTGAACCGGCCATAACCACATTAACCAAAAACAAATTCCCTTGGGTAATTTGTGTTAGCTTAAATAGGTCAGCTTCGGCCTTTTCAAGTAACTCATTCACTTGGCTATGAAGTGTCTGATTGTTCATGGTAATCGCTTTAACTGCAGTAATTGCTTCATTGAATTGAGTGATTAACGCCATATCAGGCTTCATCAAATAGCGAAGGATTGCATTTTCCGCTTTAGCAATGTGGAAGTTAAGTTTATCAATGGTACTTTGAGGAAGCGCGAAGTCTTCATTGGCAGTGTCAAATAGCCGCTTAATCGCCAGTAAATCTGACAATGATCCATCAATGATTAAGTCGTCTTTTCTAGAGCGTGCATCAATAACTTGGCGAAAATTTTCTTGGTAGGCACTAAGGTGCTTATGCATACGAGACAGCACATAGGTATCGTCAATTTCACCGTTTTGAGTAACAGGATCGGCGAGCTCATCTAGCCTTTTATTGATAGAGAGCATCAACCTTTCAAAACGTGTTACCGCAGATTGGCTCGCATTTTCTTTGTAGATGAGCACATTCCGCTGTAGGTCGATAACATCTCTTTCGAGTTCTTTTACTATTCCCACATCAACCACAGCACGACTCGATGCCGCCATGCCGCTGCTTAATACAGATTGGTTTTCTCTAGCAATATACCCTTGTACTAAGAGCAGGGCGACTAAAGCAATTAATACGAGAATAAGTTGCGTTCGAATCGATGACAGCATAGCTATTATTGTGCCTTTGACTTAACCAATTGGGTTAAGACGTAATAAATTCATACCATTTTTGGAGGCTATATTCGTAGGTTGGCATGACAGTATTCCATACTGCGATGTTACTAAACCTATCTTCATAGCTTCCACCTGAGCGCTGTTCACCTTTTTGAACACTAACCTTACCTGCCGGGCCTTTTAGATTTTCGCTTGCAGGTAACCCTTTGTACCAATAATCCCACTCGGCTTGAGACAAATACTTTGCAGAGCGCTCTGGGTTAGAGATGTAATAGCCCTGACGAGCAATAAATGCCCCGGGCCAGCCTGACAGCCACCAATTCATATATTCATAAGCCACATCTTTACTTCTTCCTTGTGAAGCTGACGATAAACACATTACACCATGCCAACCTCGGTAACCTTCCTTCGGCGCAGCAAATTTAACGGGAATGTTTTGGCTGTTTAACGCCGATACCGCAGGAGAGAACATGCTCTCTATAGAGACGCGTTGGCTTTTCATAAATTGCACAGATTCAGGCACTGATGTCCAAAAGCCACTGAAGTGATTTAACTGGGATAACTCAATAAGAATACTGAATAAGTTATCCAGCTCTTGTGTGGTCATTGCCCCTATATCTTCAAATGTAATGTAGCCCTTTGCTTGTGCCGCTAGGGCTAAATCGAAAAGTCCAATGGTGGGATCATTTACAATCCCCACTTTGCCAGACAACCGACTATCGAGTAGCCATCCCCAGCTTTCTTCTTGGTTTTTGAGTTGTTCAGGAAATTGAGACGTATTGTAGCCAAATGAGTCTACGTTGTGCACATAGGGAAGAAAGCTAATGGTGTCTGTATGTTTAACCCCTAAACGGCCATCAGCTTGTACATTTATAATCTTATGGGGGGCATCACCAGCGCCTAAGCGAGCGGCTTCAGTTACTTTCCCTGTTTTGGTTAAATCGTTTATTTCATCCCAATAGGTAAGCTTTTTCTTTTCGATAGGCTGAATAGCTTTCGAGCGCCACAAAACATTAATACTGTTTGACCACTGTTCATACAAATCAAAAGCACCAGGATTCATTGACGCTCTTTGCAGTACGGTTGCACTTCCACCAGGCTGAAATTGGATATTAATGCCTAAATCAGCCATTGCGTGTTGACGAATTTCTTCTTGTAGCGTGACATGGGTACCCATGACCCTTAACGTTGGTGTTGGCTTACCTATTGCAAAAGGCGCTACTCCGGCAGTGACGCCAGCGGTTACTCCCAGCGCAGCGGCTCTTTTAATAAAACTACGCCGAGGGCGAGAAGATAAACGTTGGCTGGGTGGCATTAGAACGATTCCAGTTGTTCTTTATAGTATTTTTATTCTGGCATCGATTTTAGATATTTACCAAGTTATTTGCCAATACGAGCGAAGCTTTAGACAAAAGAACGATAAAAATTAACGGATTCTGAGCGTTTAGGTTATGCCACTAACTGACTGAATTGAATTCCGTTTTATATTGCCTTACTAAGCTAACCTGATTTCTTCCTTCCCGTTTAGCGCAGTACAGCGCCTCATCAGCCTTGCTTATCATCTCTTTTAATTCAGTGGGGTTTACCTCGGTGACATAATAAGCACCAATACTGATAGTTACGTCATAACCCTTAAGTGCAGGAAGTGAGCTTGAAATTACCTCAATCCGTTTTCTGAGTCGCTCGAGAATGTCTTTCGGATCATGGGAGCCTGGTAATACCATACAAAAAGCAAACTCTTCTCCGCCTACTCTTCCTATACCATCTTCTTGGCGGAAAAATTGTTTCATCGACTTCGCAACAGCGACTAATACATCATCACCAAACGCATGCCCGAAGGTATCATTGAGCTTTTTGAAATGGTCAACATCGGCAATGCCGATTAATAGAGAATAGCCGTGACGGTGAGCAAAATGCGTAGATTTATCTAATGCTTCTTCGAAGGCGCGCCTATTTGGAATGTCTGTGAGCGGGTCGAAATAGGCCAGTTTTTCAAGCTTCACATTAACGTTCCGAAGCTCTCTGGTACGTTGATTTACCAAGTCTTCTAAATTTTCACGAATACTCTTTAGCTCAAAATTACGATTATTCAGTTGCTCGGCGTGGAACTTAACGGCACTTACGTCTCGCTCGACCGAAGCGAAGTGGGTGACCTCATCCAGCTGATTTTTCAGTGGGAAGATACTCATTTCAACCCAATAGGGGGTACCTGTTTTAGTATAATTAAGCAGTGTTTCCGTTATTGGCTTGTTCTCAGCAAGCGCACAGTGGATACGAGAGGTGGATTCTTTGTCTGTAAGCGTACCTTGAAAAATTCGTGGCGTTTCACCAATTAACTCTTCTCTAGAATATCCCGTAAGCTTACAAATGGCATCGTTCACGTAAATGATTTTTGGTGATAAAGGCCCCTCGATTGATTTCGCCTCGGTAACAATAATCATATCTTGTGCGCTTTGCACAATATCGAGGAATGAAAACGCTGCAATTTTTTCGGTGATTTCGGTAAAGTAAACCACCATAAAACCTGCACCCTCAGACTTTTCCGGATAAGCACTGACACTTAACCAACAGATCTCCCCGCTGTCCTCATTGACTAAGCCAATAATTTCATCAGTAATCGAAACATTTAGCGATGTCACTTTGTTTACCGGATATTCGTCGGGATGCAGGCGGCGATTTTGCCTGTCTACCAACTCCCATCCATCTTCTACCAGATGTCGGTTTTGTAAACGTTCAAGTGACGTTTTAAAAAGTTTCATAGCAGCAGGGTTCACGTAAACAATCTGCGAATCCCAAGAATGTATCACTACGCCAATATGCGCATGTTCCAAAAGGTTGATCAGGTTTACATTTTCAATTTTCATCGCACGTATACCATCTAGACTTAACATATCGATGTGGCTGCCAATCGGTAGCCACTTTCGTAAGTCATTATGCGGTCAAATCATATTGCATAATGCTTATTTTTTGTTCTACTACTTTAGTGTAGTGATAAAAGAATAAAACGCCGCGTTCAATGAAAGTCTTTTTAGTGAACTGTAAAGTGTTAGTGTCGAACTACTCTGCGCGCCACTAGAGTAAGGGCGATGAATAGTAAACCGAAGATAGTCGTACTGCCGCCGTGTTCCTCAACCACTATGACCGTGTCTTCGTAGATATACTCATGGTTATCACTTTCTAAACTTAGGTAAGCAAGGTCGGCATCACAATAGCCGTCAGAATAAGCGACCAGTTGCTCGGAATAGGCATCATATAGCTCGATGAGCACATCATAGTCTGCAGCGGGAAAGCCTGAAAGCAGACGACTTTCTACCACAAATGAATCTGAGGAATCTTCACCATACAGTACAAATTCAGAGGTAACATGAATGGCTTCATAGCGATCGTTTCTACCTAAGTAAATAACCCCATAGACAAGGGCACTGTCGTAAACGGTATCTGCATCAAACTCAACGGTAAATTCGGAATAATATCCGTCATAATCGATATCAGTGTCTAAAGATACCCAACTGTCATAAATCCAGTAATCAGGCAATAGTGTGGTTGATTGTGCTTCGGCATAGGATTTACTCGTGCCGCTAAAAAGGCTTTCACGTTTCGCTTTTTTCTCAGCCAGTGAAGATGATTCCAATACGCTAGTTTGGGTCTCATTACCGTTTTCAGTATCGTTAATAGCACTGGTAAAGGCATTCTTGGTAGTCGCGTTTATTGCAGCCTGCGTGGACGTTTCAGTAGGGGAGTAAACGGCGCCGTAGCGATATTCTGTTGATTCAACAGAAACTGTGTCACTTGATAGCGCTTGTTCGGCGTATGAAGTATTGATAAACGAGCAGGGTAATAGTGCTAATAAACAGAACTTAGCAAGAGGTTGAATGGGTGATTTCATTGTTAACATCCTTTCTAATCAAAATAACAGGTGCCATTGTTGATTAGATAAGATGAACAAAAACTGAAGCCACCCTTAATGTAGTATTGAGTAAAGAGATTAGTCTGTCAGAATCAATCTTCTAGGTAGTCGTCTTCGTACTCATCTTCATCATCGCCGCGGGGCATGAAATACGTACCCCAGCCGTCGTATTGAACGTCTTGTTTGTCAGCAATTTTAAGTAGGGTATCGGAATCAGCATTGAGTTTTGCAAGGTCTAACGCTCGTTCAATGATAGCATCGAAACAAAAAATTGTGCCACCATCATCAAGCATTAACTCTTCTGCGTCAGTCACTTCAAAACCCGCTTTGAACGTATCAACCGCCGCTTTTTCTAGCTTGTCGAAGTCGTTACTCGCAAAGTGATGCTCAATGGTGTATTCAGCATCGGCCTGGCTACCGTCTTCTAGTAGCGCTTCTATGGTCTCCTCATTAAAGGAATACCATTCTTCTCGTTCATCAAACTGACTCATAAAGCAAAACCTCAATCATTTTTCGCAAGTTTACCTGCTTTTTTCCATTTCAGCGACTTCAGCATCCAACTGGGCCATTTTGTTTTTCATCTGGTCGTTGAAATACTGCATCCATGCTTTAATTGGTTTTTCGTCGGTGAGGGCTTCAGGCGCACTAATATCGATAAGTACTACGCCATTGTCCCACCGATTCCACTTTACTTTATTGTGTAGATTACTCGCAGTAACCATGACGATGGGTTCCTTGGTGGTTTTCGCCAGCCTGAAAGCACCTTGTTTAAAAGGCAATAAACCGCGTCCATAGCTTCGCGTTCCTTCAGGGAAGAACCATACAGAGGTACGCTTCTTAGCAATACGGTTGGCTGCAATATCTAATGTGTTACGGGCTTTGCCTGAATTTTTCCGGTCGATGAGAATATTGCCTGACAGCCAATAAATTTGACCGAAAATTGGGATCCACTTTAGGCTTTTCTTACCAATAGTGACAACGCCGGGTAATGCGGCTTTACAAATAGTCATTACGTCGTAGCTATTTTGATGATTCGCAATAAATACGTAGGGCTCTTTTATGTCTACCGCTGAATCTTTTCGCACAATCACCTTTAAACCCATTACGTAAGACATTAACGAATAAAGTTTACCCGCCGTATGTACGTTATCTTTGTGAAAAGGACGAAAAATGCATACCGCCAAAAGGGCTATATTGACGAGTAAAAAGGTGAGTAACAGCGCGGGAACGCGTAGTAAAGCTATCAAAGTGACTCCTGAATATAAATGACGCGCGAAGTATAAAGTAAGTTTCAGCGTACACTTGTCCGATGAGTTATTATAGATGCTTTAGCGGTTCTGTTGCCATGGTATCGCAAGAAATACGTTCAAATTAGGCAAGTTAATCTAAAATACTTAACTTTAGTATGAGGTAACTTGGTCGATAGCATCTTACAATAAGAGAAAGTGAAACCTTATCCTCACCAACCCGGTATCCATAATGCAGACATTTGTACCTGACGACCTCGAAGAAGATATTCTTTGTGACTTAATGGAAGAAATTAATGAGCTTTACGAATCGAGTGAGCAGACATTAATAGAATTAGAGCTTCGTCCAGAAGACAATGAACTGCAACGTGCGTTGTTCCGATCAATTCATACTATTAAAGGCGACCTTGGGTTAGTGAATTTCTCACCCATGATCCCCTTGCTTCAGCATGTAGAAGACTTACTCGATTACTTACGTAAAGGACAGGTGTCGTATACCAGCACCATGAGTGACTTGGTGTTACTTACCATGGATAGGGTTAAGGCATTTGTAGAAGCTGTTATGGCTGAAGGAAAAGCCGAATATGACGATACCTTGCACCAACAGTTGGTCATGGCGATAAGCCGAATTACACCGGATAATGGCGATGAACATGAGAAACGTCTTACCGAGGCTGTATTATTACTCAACCCCGCCTTAGACGTAATAACCGACGACAGTAACCCTGAAAATATTCAAATAAAACCGCCTACGCTGGCAACGTCGGGTATACCCAAAGACATGAGTAATGAAAAGAAATTGGATGTTCTTTTCTTTCGTGATCTTATGCAAACCATCGAGAAGCGCTCGAAATTTTGGGTAGGCAGAGGGGATAGGGTTGCTAAGTTAGCGTTGTATATTAATAGTACCGCAGGCAAACCTATTGATGAATCTCAGCTAGCCGTAGCCAGTTATGTACATGATTTCGGTATGGCATTTATGCCACTAAAGCTTTTGCATAAAAGCGAGGCGTTAACCGATATAGAATTCAACTTAATGCGTTCCCATGTGTATAAAAGCTCCCGCTTGCTTGAACACTTAGACCAATGGGATTTGGCCCGTAAAATAGTGATGCAGCACCATGAGCGTACTGATGGCACCGGTTACCCATTAGGCCTTAAAGAAGATGATATTTGTGATGGGGCCAAGTTACTTGCCATTGTTGATACTTATGATGCGATGACACATTCTCGTGCCCACAATGATGAAAAACAACTATCTAAGAAAGAGGCAGTTATTGAAATTAACCGCAGTGCTAAAGGGCAATTTAGCATGCAGTGGGTAAGGTTGTTCAACCAGGCGATGACAAGTTTGTTGAAAAAAGGCGGCTAGCCTCCAATTAGTAACGAACCTATTTCTTGTTTTCAACAAGCATAGAAAAGCCCGCTATTTCACAATGAATAAAGCGGGCTTTTGTGTATTAGCAGGCCTTACAAGCTAGCGCAAACTACGTAATACCTAGCTCTTTTAGTTTACGAGTAAGGGTATTACGGCCCCAACCTAAACGCTTAGCGGCATCTTGCTTATGGCCATGAGTATGCTCAAGGGCACGTTCCAACATAATTTTTTCAAACGTAAGCATGGCGTCATTAAGAATATTGTATCTGCCATCGCGAAGTTGTTTGTCGGTCCAACGGGCGAGTAAGTCTGGCCAATCTCCCGCTTCGGCGGCGGGCTTTTCGATGCTGTTGTCTGAGTGGATTTCAGGCGGTAAGTCACTCGGTAACACTTCTTGTCCGCTAGCCATCACGGTTAACCAACGGCATACGTTTTCGAGTTGTCTTACGTTACCTGGCCAAGGAAGCTGAGCCATTAACTTTTCAGCATCTTTGCTTAAACTTTTTGCTTCTACATCTAACTCTTTCGCTGCTCGGCGTAAGAAGTGACGGGCTAATAAATGAATATCTTCACGGCGTTCAGATAAAGACGGTAGATGCACACGAATAACATTTAACCGGTGAAATAAATCCTCACGAAACTTTCCGTCAGCCACACGCTTTTCTAAGTTTTGGTGGGTGGCAGCAATAATTCGTACGTCTACTGCCACAGATTGATGGCCGCCCACACGGTAAAATTGTCCATCGGCTAAAACCCGAAGAAGTCGAGTTTGCACATCTAAAGGCATGTCACCTATTTCATCAAGAAAAAGGGTGCCGCCGTCAGCTTGTTCAAAGCGCCCTTGGCGCGCATTTTGGGCACCTGTAAACGCGCCTTTTTCATGGCCAAATAACTCAGACTCTACCAAGTCGGCTGGAATAGCGGCCATATTAAGTGCGATAAAAGGTTTACTAGAGCGCGGGCTATGGCGATGTAAGGCGTGGGCAACCAGCTCTTTACCAGTACCTGACTGGCCATTAATTAATACACTAATTGAAGAACGAGATAATCGGCCGATTGCACGGAAAACTTCCTGCATCGCGGGTGCTTCTCCGATAATTTCGGTTTCCGGATCGTCTTGAGGGGCTTGCTGCGTTTTCGACTGCTCTCTTGCATGGGCTAACGCACGTTGAGTCAGCGTGACCGCTTCATCGATATCAAAGGGTTTAGGTAGATATTCAAATGCCCCTTTTTGATAGGCGTTTACCGCGCTGTCTAAATCGGAATGTGCTGTCATGATGATTACCGGCATCATGGGGTGCGTAGCATGAACTTCATTAAGCAATGTCATGCCGTCCATCTGCGGCATTTTAATATCAGAGATAATCACTTCTGGCGCTTGACCGCTTTGTAATTGAAGGAGTAAATCTTGCGGGTTTTCAAAACACAAGCATCCAATGCTTGCTGTTTGTAAGGCCTTTTGAAGCACCCAACGAATAGAACTATCGTCATCGACAATCCATACTGACTCATTCGTCATTGTCTGTCTCCTTGCGGTCTATCGGAATATAAATTACGAATTCAGTGTGCCCAGGGTGGCTTTCTACATCTATTTTTCCGCCGTGATGGTTTATCAATGTTTGCGATATCGATAACCCTAAGCCGGAACCATTTTGCTTACTGCTCACCATGGGGTAAAAAAGCGTGTCTTTTATTTCTGAGGGAATGCCTGGGCCATTGTCTATCACTTTTATTTTAGCGATTAGGGCATGGCGGTTTCCCTGAATAGTCATCTGTCGCTCAATACGCGTTACCAAGCGAATTTGAGGGTCAGGCGTTTCACTTTCGGTTAACGCCTGAATACTATTTCTGACAATATTTAAAACAGCTTGCTGAATCATATCGGCGTCAATCATCAGAGGTGGAATACTAGGGTCGTAATCCCGAATGATGGTGATAGGGGTTTCTGAGTCAACCCGCATCAGGCTTCGCACTTGCTCCAATGCTTGATGCACATTGCTCCAATTAAACCGAGGCAGTGAATTTGGTCCAAGCAAACGGTCGACTAGATTTCTAAGTCGATCAGATTGCTCAATGATCATCTGAGTAAATTCTTTATGCTCTTCGCTCAATTCTTTTTCAAGTAATTGCGCCGCCCCGCGAATGCCCCCTAATGGGTTTTTAATTTCATGAGCTAACCCACGGACAAGTTCGCGAGCTGCATAATGTTGTGCGTTTTGTAAATTTTCACGGGATATTCGCTTTTGCTGATCTATTTTTTTTACTTCAAATAGTAGCCTAGCCCCTTCTTCTAACTGCAAGTTCGTTACGGTTAAATCAACCATGACATTGCGATTATCTCTAAAACAAAGGCGAATTTCGTTTTCGGTAAAGTCTTCTCCGTGCCTTAGTGCTGCGCGTAAACGAGTGGTGTCGATATTTCCAGGCAGGAAAAAGTCATCAAGTCGATGACCGCATAGTTGCTTTCTGCCAGTTTCAAACAGGGCTTCTCCTGCGTGGTTGGCGTAAACAATATTTAATCTATTGTCTACCATCACAAGCGCAGTATTCAGGCTGTTCAAAAATTGTTGCGTGTCTAACTCGGTAGATTGCATCCGAGCTTATCTCCTCTGCACTATATGGGTGCATTGTAACGTATCGGTAAAAATTGTAGGCACAGAATTGGTGTTACTTTTTTTCTGTTCCCCGCTATGGTGCGGGCTTTGCGCTACTTTCGAACGTTAGTTGCTATTTATTAACGCTGATGCTTGATGTAGAAACAGCGTTTGTAGTGCAGAGGATGCAAGAGTCTTGCCCTTATTATCTGTTAGCTCAACCTTATACTGATGTTCGCCCCGATTTATACCATTTAAGGTAAATACGCCTGTTGTATTGCTCTGCAATAGGGCGCCATCAAAAATTAACTGATAGCGGGGCGCCTTCACTGAAGTCGGCTGGTTCGCTCGTATGGTGAAGTTTCCGGCGTTGTTTCGAAGAGTAGCCTCAGGGGCAGGAGAGGCTATAACCACCTTATAGGCAACCTCCTTGGATTTAGTTGTTTGAGCGAAAACGGGTTTCGGTGTTGAGGGGCTAGACACTACATTCTGTGTTTTCGCTTCAAACTCAACAGGGTCGCTTTTTGGTGAAGGGTTATCGGTATAAAGGATAGTGCCATCGGCTTGCTTCACTTTATAAACAGGAGAGCTTGAGGTAGTAGACTCATCAGGGTCGTTTGATGTGCTTTGCCCATGGCTTTCACTGGGGAGTAACACCATCACCGTAAGCAACGCAATGTAGGGATAAATAGTCAATAGGAAGACCCACTCATAGTTTCTTACTTATATAGTAGAAAAGCTTTGGCATAAAAAAAAGCCCGCATAAGCGGGCTTTTGTATAAATAAGCACTTAAGCGTTAATTAAACGCTGTAGTACATGTCGAACTCAACTGGGTGAGTTGTCATGGCAAGCGTAGTTACTTCTTCAGACTTAAGATCGATGTATGCATCAATCATGTCGTCAGTCATAACGCCACCCGCTTTAAGGAACTCACGGTCGTTATCCAATGCTTCTAGTGCCATTTCTAGCGAGCTAGCAACGGTTGGAATTTCTGCCGCTTCTTCTGGTGGTAAGTCGTACAAGTCTTTATCCATAGAATCGCCAGGATGGATCTTGTTCTTAATACCGTCAAGGCCAGCCATAAGCATTGCTGAGAAAGCAAGGTATGGGTTAGCTGTTGGGTCAGGGAAACGTACTTCGATACGACGCGCTTTATCGCTAGTTACGTATGGAATACGGATAGATGCAGAACGGTTACGTGCAGAGTATGCAAGCATTACCGGTGCTTCAAATCCTGGAACCAAACGCTTGTAAGAGTTGGTTGATGCGTTTGCAAAAGCGTTGATTGCACGAGCGTGTTTAATAATACCGCCAATGTAGAAAAGCGCTTCTTCAGACAGACCAGCATACTTATCACCCGCAAAGATGTTTACGCCATCTTTAGCGATTGATTGGTGACAGTGCATACCAGAACCGTTATCACCTACAAGAGGCTTAGGCATGAACGTAGCAGTTTGGCCATAAGCGTGAGCTACATTATGTACTACATACTTATAAACTTGGATTTCATCTGCTTTCGTTACTAGTGTGTTGAATTCGCAAGCGATTTCGTTTTGACCAGCAGTAGCAACTTCATGGTGATGCGCTTCAATAACTAAGCCCATTTCTTCCATTACTAAACACATAGCAGCACGAATATCGTGTGCTGAATCTACTGGAGGAACTGGGAAGTAACCGCCTTTAACACCAGGACGGTGACCCATGTTTCCGCCTTCAAAATCAGCGCCTGAGTTCCATTTTGCTTCAGCAGCATCAATCTTATAGAAAGAGCCAGCCATATCTGTGTGGAATTTAACATCGTCAAAAAGGAAGAATTCTGGCTCTGGACCGAAGAATACGGTGTCGCCGATGCCGGTAGATTTTAGGTATTCTTCTGCACGGCGCGCAACAGAACGTGGATCACGTTCGTAACCTTCCATAGTAGAAGGCTCTAGGATGTCACAACGAATATTAACTTGAGTCTCTTCTGCGAATGGGTCAACTACCGCACTCGTAGGATCAGGCATAAGTACCATGTCTGATTCATTAATGCCTTTCCAGCCAGCAATTGAAGAACCATCGAACATTTTACCTTCTTCAAATGTCTCTTCGTCTACCGTAGCAGCAGGAATCGATACGTGTTGTTCCTTACCCTTAGTATCAGTAAAGCGCAAATCAACAAATTTCGCTTCACTTTCTTTAATCAGCTCTAATGCCTTTTCTACTGACATCGTGTCCTCCAGGTTTAATGTAAAAATGCGGAATGATCAGCTTCATCCCAACAGTGGAAAAACTAAAAGCGATTTTCATGCCATCTATCGTGATTCCAATTTTGCTGGCTTAGCAGCAAGAGGATAACTGAATGATTAATGGTGTTGCACTATAATGGTGCTCAATCGCTATATTTTGGTGCAAATTAAACTTAAGTAGCCGTTAGCTAGCCTAGAGTAACTTGTCTTCACTTACCACCGAAAACAGGGCGCAAAAGTAATAAATTCGTTAATCAAAGACTATAATAGTGAAAAACATGCCTCCCTTTTAAAAAAAGGTGCGCAAACGCCGTGGTTTTTCTGTACAATCCGCGCAAAATTTACTATCTGCATTTTTTGCAACAAATCTAATGCATGCTTAACATCATGTAATGATTTACACAGGCTCCCTAGATGAATACCACTGATATTAATAAATTACGTAACATTGCTATTATTGCTCACGTTGACCACGGTAAAACAACTTTGGTTGATAAACTGTTACAACAGTCAGGCACTCTTGAAACTCGCGGTGAGCAAGAAGAGCGCGTGATGGACTCGAATGACATCGAGAAAGAACGCGGCATCACAATCTTAGCGAAAAACACTGCGATTAACTGGAACGACTACCGTATCAACATCGTAGATACTCCAGGACACGCCGATTTCGGTGGTGAAGTAGAGCGTGTAATGTCAATGGCCGATTCAGTGTTGCTTCTAGTAGACGCGCAAGAAGGTCCAATGCCTCAAACGCGTTTCGTAACACAAAAAGCATTTGCTCAAGGCTTAAAGCCAATTGTTGTTATCAACAAAATTGATAAGCCAGGCGCACGTCCTGATTGGGTTATGGATCAAGTATTCGATTTGTTCGACAACCTTGGCGCAACTGACGATCAACTAGACTTCCAAGTTGTTTATGCTTCTGCACTGAATGGTTGGGCTTCACTAGACGCCGACAAACCTGAAGAAGACATGAACGCGTTGTTCCAAACGATTGTTGACCAAGTATCGCCTCCAGACGCTGATGCTTCTGGTGCATTCCAAATGCAAATTTCTCAACTTGATTACAACTCATATGTTGGTGTAATCGGTGTTGGTCGTATTAAGCGCGGTACCGTTAAGCCAAACCAACAAGTAACTGTTGTTACTGCTGAAGGTGAGAAGCGTAACGGTAAAGTTGGCTTAGTATATGGTTACCTTGGTCTAGCACGTCATGAAGTTGAAGGTGCAAGTGCTGGCGATATCATCGCAATCACAGGTTTAGGTTCGCTTAAAATCTCTGACACTATTTGTGATACTAACCAAGTAGAAGCAATGACACCGTTATCTGTTGATGAACCAACAGTGACCATGACTTTCCAAGTAAACACTTCACCGTTTTCTGGTAAAGAAGGTAAATACGTTACTTCACGTAACATTCTAGAGCGTTTGAACGACGAACTAGTACATAACGTTGCACTACGTGTTGAAGAAACACCAGATCCGGATAAATTCCGCGTATCAGGTCGTGGTGAACTTCACTTGGGTATCCTTATTGAAAACATGCGTCGTGAAGGCTACGAGCTAGCAGTATCACGTCCAGAAGTTATTCTTAAAGAAGAGAATGGCGAAACACAAGAACCGTTTGAAACACTAACGGTTGACTGTGAAGAAGCGCATCAGGGCTCAATCATGGAACAACTTGGTCTGCGTAAAGCTGAAATGACCAACATGTCTCCAGATGGTAAAGGCCGTGTACGTATCGACTTCGTAATTCCTAGCCGTGGATTGATTGGTTTCCAAACAGAATTCATGACGATGACGTCTGGTTCTGGTTTGCTTTACCATACGTTTGATCACTATGGCCCATACAAAGGCGGTATCATTGGGAAGCGTAAGAACGGTGTTCTTATTGCTAACGCTAACGGTAAAGCCCTAACTAACGCCTTGTTTAACCTTCAAGAGCGTGGTCGTTTGTTTATCGGTCACGGTGTAGAAGTTTACGAAGGTATGGTTATCGGTATTCACAGCCGCGATAACGACCTAACTGTAAATGCCCTTAAAGGTAAGCAGTTAACCAACGTTCGCGCATCTGGTACTGATGAAGCGCAAACTTTGGTTCCGCCTATCAAGATGTCTCTTGAGCAAGCGCTTGAGTTCATCGATGAAGACGAACTAGTTGAAGTTACGCCAGTATCTATTCGTATTCGTAAGAAGTTACTTACTGAAAACGAACGTAAGCGTTCTTCACGCGAGAAAAAGTAATCACCACTGCTTTGATAACTTAATTAGTTTTCAAATGCATTGATATGATTCAAAAACGCCAGCTTGAAAGCTGGCGTTTTTTTTATATTCACGTTTTTTGCCAAAATGTCGACGAAAGATGAGTTGGCAACATCGAATTTGGCCTCTATTATCAAGTTATTGAAATTAAAAAGGCAAAGCCCGTGTTTTCTGTAGCAGTTATTGAAGACGATGTTATTACGCTCGATCTTATTACCGATGCATTAGAAACCCGTTTGTCGGCGACGGTTTATCCGTTTAGCCGAAGTAAAATTGCTCGTGAATTCTTACTCCAACAAACGCCAGACACACTTCAGCTTATTATCAGCGACCAAGTCATGAAAGAATTCGATGGGTTAAGTTTGTTGAAAGCATGCCGCTCTGCGAATTTATCCGTTCCCTTTTTACTTATTACTGGCGATCCTAATAAAGAACTCGTTATGGAAGCGCGCAAGTTAGGCGTGTCTGGATTTTTAGCGAAACCCTTGGAAATGGACGCCTTGGCCGCAAAGGCGAAATCTGTTGTGCAAGCAAAAACGAAAAGTCGCGTTAGCTAATAGCGAACTACTCGTCAGCGAATATAGGTAATGGCGTTAGCAAACAAATAAAAAAGTCCTAAATGGTCTAAGCAGCGCTAGTTTATATGCTCACGAATTATTACACTGGTGCCCATAATGTAATGGCAACAGGATGTATGTGTGACGATTAATTTTGACCAAACCCCACCTCGTAAAGATACCTATTCGTTCAAGTGGCAGAAATATAAAGGCAAGGACATTATTCCTGCTTGGGTTGCCGACACTGAATTTCGTTGCGCACAGCCTATTTTAGATGCAATTTCAGCACAAGTTGAGCACGGTAATTTAGGTTATGTACTACCTAGTCAGCATCAAGGTGCCATTCGTGCAATCCAGCGCTGGTTGAAAGACAAACACGACTGGGATGTTAAATCAGAATGGATTGTGTGGACACCCGGCGTAGTGCCTGCGTTTAATGTAGCCTGTAAAGCTTATTGTGAGCCAGGCGATAAGGTGCTTATTCAAACGCCTAATTACCCACCATTGCTCGCGGCGCCTAAATTAAATGAATTAGAGCGTGTCGATATTGGCACTGTGATTGACTCTGAATCGGAAGGAAAGCGCTATACGTTGGATTTCGAAGCACTAGAAGCCAATGCCGCCGACCCTAAATGTAAGTTATTCATTCTTTGTAACCCAATGAATCCAGTTGGCTCAGTATTAACCAAAGCAGAGCTAGATAGGGTTGCTGATATTTGTAACGCCAATAACGTGCGTTTATGTTCTGATGAAATCCACTGTGATTTAATTTTAGAGCCTGGAGTGAAGCATATTCCTGCTGGTCGTGAGGCTAACTTAGCCAACAACAGCGTTACCCTAATGGCTGCTAGCAAAACCTTTAACGTTGCGGGTTTAGGCACCTCTTTTGCGATTATTCCAGACCCTAAACTCCGGCAGCAATTTACCAGCGCAGCCGCTGGCATCATGCCTTGGGTTACCGTGTTGGGATTAGCCGCTACCGAAGCCGCATTTACTTTGTGTGACGAATGGCACAGCGCTCAAATTGAGTATTTGCGCGCTAACCGTGATGCCGTGTATGAAACGATAAACGGTATCGATGGGTTATCTATGCTGAAGCAAGAAGCCACGTTTTTAGCGTGGGTAGACGCAAGCGGTTTAGGCGTAGAAAACGTGCAAAGATGGGCTGAAGAAAAAGGCGTAGGCCCTTCTCCTGGCGCAGATTTTCATAAAGCTGATCATTTCAGAATTAACTTTGGCTGTAGCCAGTCGATGCTTAATGATGTGCTACAACGTTTAGCCAAGTAGTGGTCAAGTTAGCCACTAATTAAACGCTAGCCTATAAAAACGCCCGTCTGCTTATCGCATAACGGGCTTTTTTGTGGCTGAAATTATCGAATTAAATGAATAGGCTAGTCAATTTATAAAGACCCAATCCCACCACAACAGATACCACTAAAACGCCTGCAAGATTGCTCCATAGGGTGTTTTTGAATTCGCCAAGTGCGTTACTTTTATTCATCACTACCAATAAAAAGATAGCGATAATAGGCAGCAATAAGCCGTTGGTTGCTTGAGCAAATAAGATAGCAGGTAAGGGTTTAAAGCCGAGTGCAGCAACGGCAACGCCACACACAATTATTGTCAGCCACACCGCCCTAAACCCCTTGCTTTTCATGTCGTCAGACAGCCCAAGTGCTCCACAAACCGCATAGGCTGCTGCAAGCGGTGCGGTGATGGCACTGGTTAGCCCAGCCGCGAATAAGCCTAATGCAAAAAACCATTGAGCTTTGTCACCTAAGACGGGCTTTAACTGCTCACCCATGTTTCCGGCGTCCATGGTGGCAGCTTGGTTGAAAAAGGCCATCATAGCAGTGGCCATCACCACAAGGGTAATTAAGCCGCCCATACTAATGGCCGTTGCCGATTGTTTTCTGCACGCTTTAATCGCATCACTTTTATCAGAATTTGTATTGTCCGTGTTTGTGGATGACTTCGCCACAAGACTCGCATGAAGAAATAAGTTGTAAGGCACAATAGTGGTGCCTATCAACGCAAGTATGGTGGTAATAGAATCGGCGGCTAAACGCGGCTGCAGTAGCTGGCTAAACATTAGTGATATATCGGGTTTAGCAACAATAAGGGTAACGAAAAACACGCCAGCCATAATAAACACGAGGTAAACCAGTACGCTTTCTATCCATGAATAGCTACCTGTCCAAAGTAGAGCAATGGCAAGTACCCCAAGAATAAGCGCCCAGGTGCCTGTGCCAATTTCCCAAAAAGCATCTAGACCGATGGCAGCGCCGGTTAGATTGCCTGATTCATAAGCGGCGTTTCCAATGCCGATTGCGCTAACAATTAACGCAATGAAAAGCATTTTCAGCCATGGTGTAGACACCATGTCTTTCATGGCTGATGCCAAGCCTTTGCTCGTTGCCACCCCCAAGCGAGCTGCCATATCTTGCAATACAATGGTGGCAAAAATTGAAAACAGTAATGCCCACACCAAATGAAAACCGAAGTTAGCGCCTGCTAGACTTGCCGTTGTTACTGTACCTGGGCCAATAAAGGCAGCCGCGATAATATATCCTGATTTATCTTTTGCCATTGCAGTCACTCTTAGTTTAGTTTTGCTATCATGACAACAGGTTAGCTATTGCGCAACCACGCAAACTAATTCTATTGCTACTCGCTCACTATGTTGTTGTGCTTTGAATATAACGGTTAACACAGGTTTTTAACCCAACATAAAAACGGGCGCGAAGGGTACAGGTTATAAATAGGTCATTTCAACCGCTAGTAGGAATTTTTAATGTCAGAAACGGCGCGTCCCATCGATATTCTTTTGCCTGTATTTGAAAAGGGCAAGTTAACGCATGTACTACCTAGCGCCTACAAAGCCGACGGTATGATATTCGCTGTTGCAGCATCACCAGAAATACCTATGCCAGAGCAGTGGATGCCATGGTTGATACAGAGCTCTTCAAGTGCACTGGTAGACAAAGATGTAGATGCATTAGCGGATGTACTGATGAATAACTTAAGGGCTCACCTGCAGTGTATGACCGACGAGAAGCCCTTAATGCCATCACGCTGTGTGTATTCAGAGGGTGATGCTACTGTTGAACCCGCTTCTGCAATACCCGCTGAATTAGCTCAATGGCTTGAAGGATTACTTTACGTGCACCAGCAACTTGAAGATGTCTGGCAACAAGCGTGGGAAAAGTTAAGTGCAAAAGATGCAATGCGTGAAGATATCAATGACTCAGATACCCCAGAGAAACGGCTGTCTCGTTGCTTAAAGTTATTTACTACCCTAGCAAATGTTGAACTGGCATTGCAGTATCGTAACCCCAGCCAAGCGCAACAGCTTAAAGCCAACTTACCCTTATTGTGGAAACAACTTCCAGCAATGATTCAAGATTATATTGATCTGGCTGGCGAACTGAGCGCAGCATTACCTAACCAATTTGAAACCTTTACGAAAACTTCTTAACGAGCTTTCTGACGCTGCAGGTGTTTGCGCTGAGAAAGCGTATTACGCAATGACTTCATGTAAGCGTCTAACTCTGCTTTAGCGTTGTCGTAAGCATGACTTAACTCACTAGAGTTAGGTTGGCGCATCAGCGCTTTAAACGCTAAATCAGTTTGCGACAACAAATCTTTTAAGTGCTGGTTACTATCATCCATGTAGTTTCCTTTAGGTTATTTAACGGTTATTCCATAACATCAGTACGTGGTAACACGGCCTGTTGAATTTATAGCGGTTTTACTACTGCTAAACAAACAATAGCCAATATAAGCAGTACCGGAGCTTCATTAATAATGCGGTAAAATTTGGCGCTGTGACGATTTTCATCACGGGAGAATTGTTTTACTAGCTTAAACAAATAGAAGTGATAGCCGTAAAGCGCAAGCAAAAGCATGAATTTAATGTGTAGCCAACCTGACATTTTAAACCACGTACTCCCATAGCTCACGATAAGTGCAACACCAAACGCCAAGGTTAACAAAGCGAAAGGGGTGACAAAAAACCACAGCCTTCTCTCCATCACTTTAAACTGATCTTTCACTTCTTGCGATGTAGCTTCAGCATGGTAAACAAACAACCGAGGAAGATAAAAAATTCCGGCCATCCACGCAAGCATGAAAAAAATATGAAGTGCTTTAAACCATAAAATGTACATTGTTAATACTGTGCCTTTTGTAAAAAGCTTTGCAAAATATTCCAGGTAATAACGCCAATGATGTCGTTGAGTTCCTGATCGTAAATATAGACCGCGCCAGAACGCGTATTTTTGAGATGCTCATATACTTCATGAAGCGTGCTTTGAGCATTTAAGCCTTCCATCTCGTGATAACTGAGCGCATTCGCATCGTGTTCTAAGCTCACATTATATTGGACCAGACGATACTGCACATCTATTTCAAATTTTGATTGTTGAATTACGATCTTTGTTGGATTTTTCGATAAATAGTCTTCAAGTGCCTTATCTGGAGCGTCATGAAAAAGTTTGTAGTCTTTGCTTAATGCTGCCAGTACACCCGTTTTTTCAAGGGCTTCCCGAATGGAAGAAATAGCATAGGGTAGGTTTTGATAATCTAATTGGCGAATAAAAATCGACCGATTGCCGAAAAATTGTGTTGATGTCACATAAGCAGGCACGATAACCAACATGGCGGGCAAAATAATTTCAGGGCTGTACGATAACTCCATTACCGCCGACAAGGCAGCTAAGGGCGCGTGAAGCACGGCTGTTAGCATGCCAGCAATACCTAATAAGGCAAAGCTGTTAGTAAATTCAGGTACGTCGATAAAGTAAGACAAGGGCACCAACAGTACCGCACCAGCAAGCATGCCGATAACCATTACAGGCCCAATAATTCCGCCGGGAATACCCAGTCCAATAGCAAATACAGCCAGCACGACTTTACTCACTAAAATAGCACACAGTAAAAGGGTTTCTGGGTTGCTGGAAAACAGCGTTTCGACATCAATAAAGTTGGCCCCTAACGCCTCGGGCAACAACATACCCACTGTACCTGTTATTAGCGCCGCCAGCATGAGTCGCCATACCATAGGGACAGGTCTAAACCAGGTCATTACCCGCATAAGTTGGTTGTTAAATAATGTCGCGAGCATACCGAGTAAAACGCCAAGTAAAACAAGGTATAGGTACATCCACTGACTAAACGCGGTAAAAGATAAAAACGACAGTTCGTTTACTTGCCCAAATACGATACGGGTTAACACCGAGCCACACGCAGCGGCAAGCATAACGGGCACAAATATATGAATTTTATATTCCCGCAGTACCACTTCCATAACGAAGATAACCGCGGCAAACGGGGTATTAAATGAGGCGGATATGCCCGCAGCAATACCACAACCCGCTAAAATACGAATGCTGTTGTAGGGAAGTCGTAGCCATTGGCCTAAGAAGCTACTGGCCGATGCACCTAAATGAACGCAAGGGCCTTCGCGGCCTACCACGAAGCCGCCGGCTAAGGCCAACATACCGCCGAAAAATTGATTAATAGTAGTGCGAAAGGGAATATGGCCGTAGTAATATTTTACGCGGTGGATAACAAAGGGGATACCCATACGATAGTGCTTAAAGCCCGTGATATAGGCAATAAGCAAAATACACAGCACGCTAAGTAAGGGCATGAGAAACCAAACGGGCCACTCATCATTGAACCACTCTCGTAGTGCACCGAAACCTGACGCTTGAAGCCATTCTACGCAAAGGCGGAACATGATGATCAGTGATGCAGCACTTACGCCGCCCACAATACCCAAGAGGCAAAGTTGTATAGACGTCCTCGGGTGAGCCACTTCTTGTCGTAAAGCCTGCAAACGCATGTTGTGATACAGTAGAGAAATCGTAGATATAAGCAGCTTACCACAAACACTTGAAATTCATAATGTTAAGAATTTTAATGTATCTGGCTCGAGAAAATTAAGAACCATAACTATTCATGACAACTGATAAATTGAAACAACTCCTAGGTGATTACAAGTGGTCATTGCTTGTCGCTGCTTTGTTACTAATAATGATAGCGTTTGGCTACAAGTTAGCGCGAATAGTGGATGAGGGTGATAGCCTGAAGGTAGCTGCTCAAGACAAAACCATTGCGTTATTAGTCAGTGAAAATAATCAATATGTGACTCAGGTTAACCAATTGGAAGTCGCATTACAGTTAACAGAATTGGAAAAGAAATCGATTGCCGAGCAACTCAATAACGTTCAAACCGAACAGGCTGAGCTTCAGCAGCAACTCGCTTTTTACCAACGAATTATGGCACCTGAAACCACCCAAGATGGTTTTATCATTGAAGGGGTAGAGGTTGTCTCACTGCCAGAGCCTAATCAGTTTCAAATGCGTTTTGTAGTACTACAGCAGCGACAAAACAAAGCAGTAGTTAAGGGCAAACTTGCAGTCACCTTAGTAGGTGAGCGGGAAGGGAAGGAGTACACGGTTACTATTGGTGAGCCAGAGTTTATTCAGCAAGAAATTGAGTACAGGTTTAAATATTTTCAAGCCATTAATACAAGCTTTACGCTACCCGATGGCTTTCAGCCTACATCAATTACCCTTGAAACTACTGTATACCAATATAATGCAAAGCGCGGAGACTTAGCTAAAACGGTCAAGTGGGAAGACGCATTGAATAGTGGCAGTATAATAGAAGATACGCAGTAGCGCTTCGACGATAAGTACAATGCAAACCCACAGTGCCGGGCGAAGAAGCTCATTCTCAAGTGTGAACCGTGAGTGTTTCACAGCTACTAGCCTCACTGATATCGCTATCTCTCGAATAGAAAATAATACCCATAGCCCACCGTTATGGCAGGAATAGCGGAGTAGACAGTGGCTAGAATGGCCGCTTTTGGTGATAGTGCTATGGCGGGAAACAATGCATCACCGTCGTTACTAATAGCATTACCAAGTTGAGCAGAAAAAGGTACTGCACCATTCAAATACAGACTGGTCACTAATATTTGTGGGCCGCACCCGGGTATAAACCCCACCAAAATTGCTAAGCCTACAACGCTTGCGCCCATAGAGGTTAGGGTGGCACCTATATCAAGTCCAAACCACAGTATCGATAATTCAAACAATAAAAAAGCGACGACAACCCAAGCTAATACAAATTGGGTATCTAGCGCGGCTTTACTCTGCCAGCGTGGCGGAGGCGTAATAGCATCTTCTTTAGTTAGCGAAGCATAACCTGCACTGCCGCCGTTTAACGACCACAGTGTAATGGCCGATAAGCACAATACGGCACCAATAAGTTGCAATGTAGGTTCCGTTACCCCCAGATATTCATGAACGGGCGATTGGAACGACAAGCCTAGGGCGATAGCAAGTGATGGTAATGCGACAATCAGCCAAAAATATGTAGAAAGCTTATCAATGGAAGAGGAGGCAATGGTAGCTGATGGCTCACTATCATCAACACTATCATCGGTATTGTCGTCAGCACTGCCAAACGCAGTAGTGGAGGACGGCGGTTGGTAATTGTGGAACCGGTTTACAATAACGCCGGTAAGGGTACCCACTACCATGCCTACACCCATTACGGTTAAGCCGTCAAACGGCGCCTGAGCCAAAAGCAAGAACGCGGCGTCACCCATGGTACTTGTTAGCACGGCAACCACGGCACCAAAACTAGTAACACCTCGGGTATATTGAGTGACTACAATAATCGCGCCCCCGCAGCCGGGAAGGGCACCAAGAAAAGATGCCAAGCCTACTTCATAGAGCGGATGCTTGCGCATAAAGTCGCCAATGGCTTCAGCGGATACTTTCAAAGTGGCAAGGTAATAAACTGACAGTGATGCATAAACAAATGCAGCTACTTGAAAATAGGCATCGGATAGAACCGCGATGGTCGCTTCACGCGTGAATGAGTAAACAAGCAGCACGACGATAAACGCTGGTAAGAACAGGCGCTTGTTTAACATTAGCGTTTTCTGTCTAATGCTGTATCTACTGACTTTTTCAGTTGAAGTTAAAGAAGACACTCTCGATTCCAGATGCTAGCAACAGGTGGTGGTCCTACAAGGCTTAGTAATAAAAAGCCCAGTAATAATAGGCCCGGTAATAAAAGGCACAGAAATAAAGGCCCAGTACTAAAGCTCCAGCCCCACACATTACAGTGAAAATAACAGGTTTTAGCAAAAGCACATGTAATGTGCTTTTTAAACAAACAGTACTAATTCCTACGAACTTTTACGTGATCAGATCATGCTATAATTGCATTAAATGATAATGGTTATTATTATCATTAATCGGTATTCTGTCAAGATGTCCTGTTAATACGTCCTGTCAATACGTACCGATAGCACTTGTGACTCAGCTTTGTTGGGTCCTACGTTAATAGGAGCTTTGAGGGAAACTTTGATAACCGCGTTGATGGATGCAATGTTGTTGAAAGAGATAAATAAGGATCCAAACCGTGCAGGGTGAAGTAGGCAAGAGTAGAGTAACGTTTATTTCATCAGATTAAGGGGACAGTAATGACAAATACCCGAACAGAACGTGACAGCATGGGCGAGCTCGAAGTTCCTAGCGACGCGTTATATGGCGCACAGACACAACGCGCAATTAATAACTTTCCATTAAGTGGTGAACGAATGCCGCTTACTTTTATTCGCACCCTAGTGACAATTAAAAAAGCCGCTGCACTTGCGAACAAAAAACTCGAAACCCTTAATGCTGGAACTGCCGACGCTATACAGCAGGCCTGTGACACATTGCTTGATGAGCTCGAGTTACAGCAACACTTCCCGGTAGATGTATTTCAAACGGGCTCAGGCACTAGCACCAATATGAATGCCAATGAGGTCATCGCTAACTTGGCGAATCAGCAACAAGGTAAACATGAAGGGGAAGCGGTTCACCCTAACGATCATGTTAACAACGGACAAAGCTCAAACGATGTTATTCCCACTACCATTCATGCAAGTGCCGCTATCGAACTGACAGAATCGCTTATCCCTGCCATTAGTAGGCTAATCGATATCATTGGTACCAAAGCGAACTCAGTGTCTGATTATTGCAAAACCGGCCGCACACACTTAATGGATGCTATGCCGGTTAGGATGGATCAAAGTTTGCGTGCTTGGTCTGCGCAGCTTAGTCAGCAACGTAAGACAATAAAATCGCTTCAACCCGCCATTCAAACGTTAGCGCAGGGTGGAACGGCAGTTGGCACAGGAGTAAACGCACACCCTGATTTTGCCGCCACTTTTGCGAGCACTCTATCTGACCTTACAGGTATAACATTTACCCCCGCTGATAACTGCTTTGCATTAATTAGCTCGCAAGATACGGCGGTAACTTTATCAGGCGCGATAAAATCCCTCGCCGTTACCTTAATGAAAATTTCAAATGACTTACGTTGGATGAACTCAGGGCCCCTTGCTGGTTTAGGTGAAGTATCGCTGCCGGCATTGCAACCAGGGTCATCTATTATGCCCGGCAAAGTGAACCCCGTAATACCCGAAGCGGTAGCGATGGCATCTGCACAGGTGATAGGAAACGATGCAGCCATAACGGTGGGCGGGCAGTCGGGCAATTTCGAGCTTAACGTTATGTTGCCTATGATTGCCGATAATTTGCTGTCGAGCATCAAGTTAATGTCGAATAGCTGTGTGCTTTTGGGCGAGCAGGCCATTAAAGGGTTTACGGTTAACCAAGAGAACCTTGAGAAAGCATTGGCGAAAAACCCTATTTTAGTGACTGCGCTTAACCCTATCATTGGTTATGCGAAAGCCGCAGAAATAGCGAAAAAAGCTTACAAAGATAAAATGCCCGTTATCGATGTTGCAGAAGCGATGACCGACTTGCCAAGGTCTGAGCTGGAATCGTTATTAGACCCTAAAAAACTGACTGAAATTCAGCGCTAAAGCATTTAGTAGGGCGGTTAACCGAGCTTTAATTCCCTGGTTGAAAGGCTCTATGGACAAAATATTGGTATGCAAAGCGTGGAGCCCCACGCTTTTTTTACGGATTTTCAAAGCAATTTTAGGTCGATACTAGATGCCTAGTGCAAAGGAATGTTAGATTGTGGTTGTTTTGTGAGCAGTTGTGCGCTTGTTAAGCGCTTGCCTATTGCCGATGAAGCGGAATTTGATAGAGTGCATACTCGCTTTAAGCCCTCATGGTTGGGCAGTTGAGCAATAAAAATTACTCAGGAATAATTAATGACAGATACATGCTTTCGCATGAAGGGCACTACACTAACCAGTATCGTGTTAGAAGTGATCGATTTTGAGCCAGATACCTTTGAATCTCAGCTTGCTGAAAAGGTAAATAGTGCCCCCCAGTTTTTCACTCGTTCATCGCTAATATTGCATTTAGTCAAATCGCTCAGTGCCACCGAGTTCGAGTTGCTTGTTGCGTTGTGTCGACGCTTTAAGCTTCAACCTATGGCGGTTCGCGGTGAAGTAGGGCCACTTAGAAGTATCATCAACGATTTGGGCTTAGCGGATGTTAGCCAAAGTAAATTCACAGAAAGCTCGTTGAAAACAACAAAATCAGAAAGTACCACGTCAAAAGAGCAGGCCGCGAATGAGCCAGCGGCATCCACACCAGTATCTCCGCCAGTACCCACACCAGCAGCTGTCACTAAACCTGTAAAAGTCATTAGCCGCCCAGTACGCTCAGGGCAGCAAGTTTATGCCGAAGGTGGTGATTTGGTGATTACCGCAGCGGTGAGCGAAGGGGCAGAAGTACTAGCAGATGGAAATATTCATGTTTACGGCACACTTAGAGGCCGAGCTTTGGCGGGCGTAAAAGGTAATGTGCATGCCCGCGTTTTTTGTCAGTCGTTAGATGCAGAACTTATCTCAATTGCTGGGCAATTCATTATGCATGAAACCGTAAAAGCATCATGCTGGAAACAGCCCGCACAAATCTATTTAGAAGAGGACACGTTACACATTGAGCCTATCGCCTAAGTGTTAACGTATTCTACAAGGAATTAAAAATGGCAAAGATTATCGTAGTAACATCGGGTAAAGGTGGGGTTGGTAAAACGACTTCAAGTGCGGCTATCAGTACAGGTTTAGCCTTAGCGGGTCATAAAACAGTAGTCATCGATTTTGATGTGGGCTTACGTAACCTCGATTTAATCATGGGCTGTGAACGCCGTGTGGTTTACGACTTCGTTAACGTGATAAATAAAGAAGCCACGCTGAAACAAGCGCTAATTAAAGATAAGCGTACCGACAACTTGTTTATTCTGCCAGCATCACAAACACGTGATAAAGACGCGCTTACCATCGATGGGGTTCAAGCCGTTCTTAACGAGTTGAAAGAAGATTTCGATTTTATTATCTGTGATTCACCAGCAGGTATAGAACAAGGCGCTCAAATGGCATTGTATTTTGCCGATGAAGCTATCGTTGTGACTAACCCTGAAGTCTCTTCGGTACGTGATTCAGATCGTATTTTAGGTATTTTGCAAAGTAAGTCTTTGCGCGCTGAACAAGGCAAGCCGGTAAAAGAGCATTTATTGCTTACCCGCTACAATCCTCAGCGAGTGGAAAGTGCAGAAATGCTTAGTGTTGCTGATGTTGAAGAAATATTAGCGATACCATTATTGGGTGTTATTCCTGAATCGGAAGCGGTACTTAAGGCTTCTAACCAAGGTCAGCCGGTTATTCTAGACTTAGAAGCCAATGCTGGTCAGGCATATTCAGACGCCGTTCGCCGCTTATTAGGCGAAACCATTGAACATAGATTTCTAGAAGCAGAGAAGAAAGGGTTCTTTAAGCGCCTGCTAGGAGGCAAGTAATGAGTATTTTCGATTACCTACTCAAGAAAAAGGAAAAGCCGCGCACTGCGGCCATGGCCAAAGAGCGGTTACAAATTATTGTAGCCCACGAAAGACGTAAACGTACTGAGCCTGATTATCTGCCCATGATGCAGCAAGAAATTATTCAGGTAATACGTAAATATGTGAGTATTGCAGACGACCAAGTGTCGGTACAGTTGGAAAGCAGTGACGATTGCAGCGTACTAGAGCTAAACGTGACTTTGCCTGAAAGCTAAAGCTAAAGCTAAAGCTAAAGCTAGGGCGAAGGCCAAGAATAGACGATTTACATCGTATCAAAGCCGCCCATGCCACGACTTACTCTAAAATAGTATTGCCCATGTCTTAGCAACAAGGCATGGGTAAATTGCTATTGTTTATTCGCTTTTCTCTAAGGTAATACCAAGTTGCTGCTTTGCTAAATACACCACGGTAGGGTCGATTGGTGGTGGTTCTACAATCACGCCTTCACTCAGTGCCTCTACAATCGTTTTTAGCACGCTAATACGTGCAAACCATTTATGCTCGGCCTGTATCACATGCCAAGGTGCCATTTCAGTATCGGTTTTATCAAACATCTCTTCTATGGCATTAATGTAATCGTCCCGTCGGCCACGATTTCGTATATCTTCTTCGGTTAGCTTCCAGCGTTTGTAAGGGTTATTTAAGCGTTCTTCAAAGCGCGCTAATTGCTCGGCTGCTGAAATATGCATAAAGAGTTTTATAATTGTTACGCCGTCATCAATTAAGAGTCGTTCAAACTCATTAATTTCTTGATACGCTCTTTCCCATGCGGGTTTAGGTGTAAAACCTTCAATGCGTTCTACCATCACACGGCCATAGTAAGAGCGGTCGAAAATGGCTATTCTTCCCGGTACAGGTAGCCGGGTTTGAAACCGATAGAGGTAGTGGCGACCTTGTTCCTCAGGTGTGGGTTTGGCAAAGGAGTGAACGCGAAACCCGCGAGGGTCGAGTTTTTCGGTTATCCTTCTAATAGCGCCGCCTTTTCCTGCGGCGTCCCATCCTTCAAACACAATGATTGCACGCCTGCCTTGGTGATAGTAGGCCTGTTGAACATGCAGTAATTTTTTTTGCCAGCTTTTCAGTGCTTGTTTGTAATGTTCTCGTTCATCAATAGCAGGAGCTTGTGCGCCTTCTGGCAGTCTAAGCTTACGATTTTGAAGGGAAATAGAAGATACTGAATGCGCCATGTTAATCCCGTCGGTTTCTTTTTAGAGTATGCCTTACGGGCTTGAGTGTCCATTTTGCCATTCATATTTATGCTAAATGAAATGTCGCTAGCTATTGTTTCAGTTAGTTTCACCCCAATAGTTGATAGCATTACTCAAGTATTAGATAATTGGGTTATCGATACGTGTACGTGAAGGCGTGCAGGTGCACATGGTTAATGAAGAGGTGAGTATGTCTGTAGAAATGGCGTTGCCAATTGAGTTTTCTGATGCAGCGGCGACAAAAGTAAAAGCGCTCATCACGGAAGAAGAAAATCCTGAATTAAAACTGCGGGTTTATGTTACTGGAGGCGGTTGTTCTGGCTTTCAGTATGGTTTCACTTTTGATGAGAAGGTGAACGACGGCGATATGACAATTGATAAAGACGACGTTACCTTAGTGGTAGACCCTATGAGTTTGCAATACTTAGTGGGCGGCGTTGTTGACTATGTTGAAGGTTTAGAAGGTTCACGCTTTTTAGTGCAAAACCCAAATGCAACCACTACCTGTGGATGCGGCGCTAGCTTCAGCGTGTAAATGATTATCGGGCATACATCGCATCATGGTGTATGCTTGTCTCGCGTTTATGATCTTGTACTTTTCTCCTCGTTGATTTTATGGCTAAACTGAGTGTGTAAGTAAACTCACTCAGGTTGAAGCTATGAAACTGTATGGTTCGGTAACATCTCCATTTGTACGTAGAATTCGCGTAGTACTTTCTAACACGCCCCATGAATTCCTCGATTTACAAATATTCTCTGGGGAAGACAGAGAGCTACTTGCATCGCGAAACCCCACTTTAAAAGTGCCTTGCCTAGAAGACGACGGGCAGCTAATTTTCGATTCCAGAGTAATTTATAGCTATTTGGCGAGTAAATTCGACCATGACTCCCTGTCTTGGGAGGAAGAAAACCTACTCACTCTGATAGATGCTGCTAATGATTCATTCGTGCAGCTGATGCTACTAAAGCGTTCTGATATTGATATCAATCAAGACAAGCTCATCATTCGTTTGCAAAAAGAACGTATAGAATCAGTTTTTTCGACACTGTCTAAGCAGTTGGAAGCGGGTGGATTTAGCGGCTGGACGTACCCTGAAATATGTCTGTACTCAATGGTAGATTGGGTGCTATTCAGAGAATTGCACAGTTTTAAAGACTATCCTTTGTTACTGGAGTTTCATGAAAAGCACCGTGATCGTATAGAGCTAACCGCTACCGACCCACGTCAGTAGCCTTTGTTGAAATCAAATTGATAATGGAGCGGTTCGTTAGCCATGTAACGCATTGCATTGGTTATAAATACGCTAGCAACATCTTCAGGTGATGATACTGCGGCAGTATGAGCAGTAACTACCACCTTGGGGTGTGTCCAAAATGGGTGCTTCTCTGGCAGTGGTTCTTGTGTAAATACGTCAAGGACTGCTGCTTGTAGTGTGCCGTTATCCAGCGCGTTTAAAAGGGCACCTTCTATAATGGCACTTCCGCGTCCTGCGTTGATAAACACGCTATGAGGCTTCAGTGCGTTAAAGAAAGCCTGGTTTAATACACCTGTAGTTGCGGGCGTATCTGGCATCAGGTTCACTACATGGTCGGCCTTTTGGGCAAACTTGAGTAGATCAGTTGCTGCATAGACGCTATCGAAACCGTCTACCGCTTGACCACTTCTCGATAAGCCTATGACTTTCATTTCAAAACTTTTTGCCACAGGAATAAGTGCTTGGGCTATTGAACCAGCGCCTAAAATGCCAAGGGTTTTACCCGTAAGGGGTGCTCGAGGGCTTTCTTCCCAAATTGGGGGCTGATGATTCTGGTTATGCGCAAACGCCGGAATATTGCGTGCGTATTGCAAGAGATAAGCAAACACATATTCGCGCATTAGCTTTCCAAACACGCCTTTTACGCCAGTGAGTATATAATCGCTTTTGTCCAAATTAAGCAGAGGTGCATTACCAGCCCACGTTGACTGGCACCACTTCAAGCCAGTGCACTGGTCGATAACCTTAGCCGCCAAATTAGGATCGGCAAGCAATACCTCAACCTCGTCGGGGTTAATTTGTTCAGAAGTGGTAACGGCTTGGCAGATATTCAAAGCATGAGGCTGGGGCCATGCATTTGCTATTTCCTCTGCTAATGCGCTGGCATCTTTGCTGAGTATAGAGACGTTGAGTGTAGGCGATTGAATTGACATAAATGAGCCTTAGTAATCTTTATTGGTGGCTTTTACGATTAGCACACGAATACATAGCTTAAATAGTTTACGCAGAGTCGAGACTGCTAGTGAGGATACCCTAAGATAATCATTCACATAAGGCAACGCTATCGGTCAAACTAAAGAAAATGTCGAACATAGCCGATAACAGCCTAGAATCCTTTTCTGCTAGCGCCTAAACTTACCAAGGCTCTAGTTTTTTTACAGGCGACTTAACATGTTTCAATTTACCCTGAATGTATCCCTTCATGCGCCCATCTCCTTTTTGTTTGCTGCGTTTCATGAACCTGAATATTTATCTGAATGGTTTGCTCCGGGTAATTGCACGGTATCGCAAATTATGAGTAGCTTTAAAGAGGGCGGAAGATACCGCATAAAGATGATTGAACCCAACGGCGTTGAAATAGCGCTAACGGGCGAATATGTGACTATCTTAGCAAACGAGAAGCTTGTGTTCTCTTGGGCGTGGGAAGATGGCGTAGAAGAAACGGTAATGAGCTCAGTGGATGTTTCGTTTGAAGAAACAAGCGAAGGCGAAGTGGCGTTAACGCTAATTCACAGTGGTTTCAGTAACCAACAAGAATGCGATCAACATCAATATGCATGGATGTCTTGCCTAGAAAAGCTTGCGGTATTAGCCGATAAACAAGTGGCGTTTAACTAAAGCTGTAATGCTAGCGAAATATTAATAGCGCAGTGTTGCTAAAGATATAAAAAAAGCAGTCATGAAATGACTGCTTTTCTATTTACTAACTGCAACATTTTTGCACCTGCAGTTAAATTAACCTTATTTGTTAGGTTAAAGACTCCATGGCCGCTTTTCCGCTTTCTTCACGGTAGGTGTTGTAATCGGTATAACCTTCTTCACCACCACCATACCATGTTGAAGGGTCATCAAACGCTGCCAGCGGGTAGTTGTTTTTAAACCGCGTAGGCAAATCAGGATTGGTGATCCAAGGGCGCCCAAAAGCAATCATGTCGGCATCACCGTCGCTAATACGTTTCTCTGCCTCCTCTTGGGTATAACCACAGTTGCCCATTAACATGCCGTCGAACAAGGCACGAAACTCAGCAAGTGTCATAGGCTCACCGCGTTCATGAAAACCAAACGCTAGGCCATCCATCACATGTAAATAGCCAAGGTCTAGCTTATTAAGTGCTTGGGCGACATAAGTAAACGTATCGCGAAAATCATCTGCACCCATGTCATTAAATACGCCGTTAGGCGATAAACGCACTCCAACTTGCTCTGAAGGCCAAATCTCTAGCACAGCGTCCATCACTTCACTAAGGAAGCGGTATCGATTATCTACGCTGCCGCCATATTCATCACTACGTTGATTGCTGCGACTGTCTAAAAACTGATTTAACAGGTAACCGTTAGCGGCGTGCACTTCTATACCATCAAAGCCTGCAGCTTTCGCATTTACAGCCGCATGTTTGAAATCAGCCACCGTTCTACGAATGTCATCTTGCGTCATTGCTCTTGGCACTTCATAAGACTTTTTACCTTTTGGCGTGTGAATTTCATCGCCTTCGATGGCAATAGCAGACGCAGAAAAAGGCAGGTCGCCGTTATGAAAGTCACTATGAGACGCACGACCGGTATGCCATAACTGAAGGATGATTTTGCCGCCAGCTTCATGCACTCTTTCATTAATAGAGCGCCATCCTTCCACCATTTCTTCGGTATAGATTCCAGGCGTGTCTACCCAGCCAATACCTTCTTCCGATATGGCCGTTGCTTCGGTAATAATAAGGCCAGCATCGGCGCGCTGTACGTATTGATCGCCCATTATTTTGTTAGGGATGCGGTTGCTACCTGCACGGCCGCGTGTCATAGGTGCTAATACCATGCGGTTTTGAAGTGTATTTCCTGCCCATTCTAGAGGCTTAAACAGAGATAACTCTGACATTTGTTGTTCCTTTTAAAACTGTGTGTAAGTGATTACAGAAATGGACGCGACTTGGATTGATTCAAGATGAAAGGATATGCCGATTGGTACTAATAAATAGCAAAATGAGTGTAATAGAGGCGAGGGGGAACGCTGCGAAGTTGTTAATGCAGATGTTAGTCGCGTAATACGAGAAGAGGCGTTAACTAATGAAAATGCGTTTAAGCTAAAAAGAAAAAAGGCCCTCAAAATGACGACCTGTACGGTAGAAATAAGAGGGAGTTTGCTTTAACTAGCGCAGTAGTAAACCTGCAAGGTTTACGTCAAATCGTACGCCCACCACCCATACATCATCTAAGGATTGAAGTCGGTCACGCTCGCTAAACTGGTCTGGATTGATAATATAATGCACGTTGGGCTGAACCCGAATATTGTCGTTAATATGGACACCGTAGCTTAACTCCATCATGGTTTGGCTGCTTGCAGGGCGACCTGAACCGCCATTTGCTTCGCGCAATACGCGTTGGTCTTCAATAGCATCCTCACTATAAAATTGTTGCGTGAAGACAAAACCAATTGTGTCTTCGTCTCTTCCTTCGAAGGTACCACGTTTAACAAAGCCAGCTTTAATATACTCATCTTCTATTAGCTCACCAGATGTGCCCGTTAACACGGCACCAAAAATCGTAACGCTGCGTTTAGAATTTAAATCTGGACGTAAAATGGTTTGCTCGAATCGGGCGAAAATACCAGAGCGCCCATTTTGTGTTGCATAGTCATTACCGGTGACAGCAGCAAAATTACCATTCTCATCTTTAGCAGGATCGGTATAGTCCGCGCCATCATACCAACCGCCAATTTCATAGCGTTTTGGGTAGTCGTCATTTTCCCATGTAGTTTGATAGCCCAACGTCACAGGTACGACCACGCCAGTAGATTCATCCGTTGACCAATCAAAGCCATGATCACGCAAATCTTGATGGGGAGTGTTCTCTTCATACACACCAGTATGAAAATAGATTTCAGGTGATAGCCAGTACTTTGCGTGACCTCCCCAACTTGAAACAGGCCACCATGTAAAGTTACTGGTTTTAAATACAAAGGTGGGGTTACCGCAGGCAGAATTCGTTTGAAAGTACTGGCATAGCTCTGAACCAAGAAAGCTGATGTTAGCCACAGTTCTGCCAACTTCTACTTGTAGCTGGTCGTCAAAAAAGCTTTTCTCTACGGTAAGTCTGGCTAAACGGGAGTTTTGGCCGCCATAGATTTCTTGAACAGACGTACTGCTTCCAATATGCGTGGCCGCAAGGTTTTGTCCGTGACGATTAGTAAATGCCACATGGACTTTAGTCTTTTCCCAACCTGCAAATTTTTCTAAGTCTATTTCTGCGCCCAAAAATAATTGACCAGCATATGCACTCCCTTCACGCTTCCCCCCTTCAACATTACTAGCGGCTTCTCCCGTGTAGCTGGCCTGCCATTCTATGTATTCCGATGTATCTTGAGCAGAAAATGTAGGGTAAGAAAAACTGACTAATAGATAGCAGGAAGTAAGTGTAAATGGCTTTAAAGCCAGAGTTTTTTGCTTTAACCAATGAAAAGTATGCTTCATATCTTACCCTTAGAGTTGATTGAACGTGCTTATAACTTGCACTTATCTTTGTGTGCTCATCACGATGTTTTTATTTGTTTCCAATGCCTAGAACAGAGTGAACTTAAATTACATCGTGTTAACAGTTTTCGTATGGGAAACGCAATTTAATGCAGTTAAAGAAATAAATCAATCATGTTTATTTATTTGTATTTTACAAAGTTGTTAATAGTTGAAGTGAGGCAATGTGATGTTTTTTCGGTACGGAAATGCTATTTTTATAGACTTTTGTAGTGCTTTTTTCATATGTAAATGTGGTTTAAGCCTTGTTTAATATAAAGAATTGATAAGATTTGGAATGGTATGAATAGTTGAAGTTATTGTATTGGTGTGAATTTCCTGTGACTTTTATAGCCTTAATTATTATTAAATAAGTCTTGTTGATTTATTGACATGAACATTTATTGTTGTTTAAATTGTTCAACAAATTGTTTACAAGATGAGGTTGGGGTGATGCAAACTAAAACGCCTATAGTTTCCAGAGATACGCTATTGCCGTTTATTCTATTGACGGTGTGTTTTGCTGCATGGGGTGTTGCCGCCAACATGACAGATCCACTAGTGAAAGTCTTTAGTAAGATATTTACTATGTCGTCACTACAATCGGCCTTAGTTCAGTTCGCTTACTACGGTGCTTATTTCTGTTTAGCGATACCCGCAGCCTTTATTAATAAACGATACTCTTATAAAACGGGTGTGCTAGTAGGGCTAGGATGTGCCGCAGCCGGTGCCTTTCTATTTTACCCAGCAAGTCAGACAATGACTTATGGCTTTTTCCTGTTGGCCTTGTTTGTGATGGCCGGTGGGTTGTCTATTTTAGAAACGTCCGCTAATCCTTATGTTATGGCGATGGGCAACGAGCAAAGCGCCACTAGAAGATTAAACCTAGCACAGGCATTCAACCCTGTAGGAACAAACTTTGGCGTATTCTTAGCCGCTACGCTTATACTCCCTAACTTGAATCAGGCTTCAGCTGAAGAGCGAAGTGCTATGTCTATGACTGAGCTAAAATCTGTTATAGGTGCTGAACTGGATGCGGTGATGATCCCTTATGTTGCTATGGCGTGTGTACTTCTTGTGGTTTGGGTTGCTGTAGCTTTGATTAAAACCCCTGTGGATGAAGCCACTGAGTCTAAAGCTGACGATATCGACATTGCAGCGTCATTGAAGCGCCTAGTGGCGAACAAACATTATCGCTTTGGTGTAATGGCTCAGTTCTTCAATGTGGGCGCGCAAACCTGTGTGTGGACTTTTACTATCCAATACGTCATGAAAGCGATTGGAGGTAATGAGGTACAAGGCGGCGATGTACTTCAATACAGCATGATAGTGTTTCTTATTTCACGTTTTGTGATGACGTGGGTAATGCAGTATCTCTACCCAGCACGACTGCTTATGATGATGTCACTGGTAGCAGTAGGTTTGTGTATTGTTATGACACAATCGCCAAATATAGTCGGTGTGGTGGCACTAATTTCAATATCTGCATGTTTATCGCTAATGTTTCCTACTATCTACGGCATCGCGTTAGAAGGGCTAGGGAAAGATACTAAACTTGGCGCGGCGGGTTTGGTAATGGCTATTTTAGGTGGTGCAATAATGCCACTCTTCCAAGCTGCAATTATCGACTCAGCAGGTATCGTTATTTCTTATATTGTTCCTGCAGTATGCTTTATGTTTGTGGCTGGCTATGGACTGTTTGACATTAAAGCAGTTAAAAATCCTCAGAAAGTATCCATTGACGATTTGAAGACCAATAATTTGAAGGCAAACATGGCGAAGTAATACTTACTTTGCTGTAGTGATGCTCATCATGATTTTAAAAATGCCAGCCTTTGCTGGCATTTTTATGCGAGATGAACAGCGAAGTAGATTGTTTCAATAAGCAAGGATCTAATAGTTGCTGGTAACGTTGGGCGGAACGAAAACACTAGTAGATAAAATTGCTGCCTCAATATCAAAAAGCCAATTACATAAAATTCGAGTTGCGCAGAAAACTAGATTAACTGGTAATTTCGGTCGTTCATGTCAATACTAACTTAATGGTTTTCAACTACTATTGGGATTATGAATAATTGGTCTGGCTCTATTAACTCAAATATCATCGGCCTTTTTTCGATATTTTTGATTCTATTAGGGAGTTATACGTTTTCACTTAGCGTTTGTGCCGAGCAACGAAACACGATTACTCTAGCTACCTCAGAAGCAAGTCCGTTCAGCAGCGCTCATGACCCTAAACAAGGGTACGTAAACGAAATCATTCACCTTGCCTTTGAAAGAATGGGCTACATACCCAAAGTTGAATTCTTTCCACATGCTAGGGCTATTTTTCTGGCCGATGGCGCTCAAGTTGAAGGTGTTTTTCCGCTTCGCGATAGCTCCGCACATATTGAGGGAATGATATATTCCGATGCTATTCGTGGTGGGGGCATCAACTATCTTATTCATAATAGCCGAAATATAAAGAATCTATTAAACGTCGAATTAGGTGATTCGATGACACAATTTACCAACTTGGGTCTTTCTCGTCTTGGGGTTCTACGTGGAGCCCAATTACCGTCAAGCCTTCAAGAGGCTGAAAATATCGATGTACTCTTAGCCAAATCATTACCGACATTGTTAGATATGTTAGATAGGGGGCGAGTAGACTTTATTTACATTGATGAGTACAGCGCAAAACAAACAATAACTAATCATCGGCCTCATTTAGCACAGAAATTTAAGTTCATAAAAGGGCTTAGAAAAAGTAATCCCCATTTCTTAGGAATATCAAAAAAACTGCCCGATGCGCCTCAAATTATGGCGCGTTTCAACCAAGCTTTGGCTTCCTTAGAAGCAGATGGAACCATCGATTCGATACTAGAGCGATATGGAATTTTTATCGAACCGGATAATATTGCGAGTGACAAAAAGTTGATAGTTGGTGCGCCTAATATAAATGGGATTGAAGCCGCTATTAGGTACTTGGATAACAATGATTCGCCTTTTTCAGCGCTAGATATTCAATGGCGCGTAATGGAAGAGAGCATACTTAGAAAGCACCTTCTAGGAGACTTTGCAGTTAACGAAACGCAGTTTGACTTAACAATGCTGGGTAATTTCGAAGTGCCTATCTGGGCTAAAAAGGGTTGGTTGTTACCTTTTTCCGAGCACCCCTCGAACTATGATATGACAGATATTATACCCATCGCCAAGCATTCAAATACATACCAAGATGAGATCTATGGTTTGCCGTTTGTAGGAGAAACGACCCTGACCTTCTACCGAACAGACCTATTACAGCGCGCTAATATTAGTTTGCCCACGCAAATAACATATAAAAACCTAAGCGACATAGCTACGGTAGTCCAAGATCCCAAATCACAGCTGTATGGGGTAGGCCTGCGCACAAAAGTAGGGTGGGGGCAAAATATGGCGCTAATTGGCACCATGGTAAATACATACGGTGGAAGCTGGTTTGATGAGGATATGAAGCCACTGCTGACTTCTAAGTCGTGGGAGCGAGCAATCAACGACTATGTCTCAATCGCAGTAAAAAACGGACCGCCAGGTGAATACGATTTAGGTTGGAAAGATAATCAGCAACTCTTTGCTGACGGAAAATTAGCATTCTTTGTTGATGCATCATCATTAGGTGGTTATATCCAAACCCTTCATACTCTAAAGTTTCAGAGAATGTTGGTGTGACTTATGCGCCAATAGGGACAACGACAAAGGGGGCTCAATGGTTTTGGTCTTGGAATTTCGCTATACCTCATTTATCTCAAAACAAAGCAGTAGCACAGGAACTTGCTTATTGGCTAACGTCTAAAGAGTTTATAACTTTGGTCAAAAGTAAGTATGGTTATTATGCAGCGCCGGCTGGCACGCGTCATTCAACTTACAGTGACAGCTATGTACAAGCTATTCCCTATGCCAGCTATGAATACAACGCATTACTAGCAACCGAGTTAGATAATATTAATGTCCCTACGACGGGAAGCCAGTTTGTTCCAATACCTGAATTCACGGCACTCGGTTACCTAGTGGGGGTCCAGATAAATTTAGCAGTGAAGCAGCAACTCTCTATTCGTGAAGCATTAAAAACAGCGCAACACCAATCTGAAGCGGTAATGAAACGCGCTGGTTACTATCAAAACTAAAATACTTACTTGAATTTAGTTGGCGGGTTGTATTTAGCTTGCTGGGCAATATGTTCCCAGTACCGCCTCTCGCGAAGCACCGGTAACCGCAGGTACGTTGCCTGGTATATTATTTCGATGTGCAAAAGCTAGCCACGCGAATGCGGCTCCTTCAACGTGTTGGGGTTGAATATTGATACTATGGCTGTCACTCACTTGATAACGTGGCAGTAAGCCGGTTATACGTTGCATTAACACCGGATTAAAGGCACCGCCCCCACATACAAGGACTTGTGCTCCCTTGGGCATTTTTTGCTTGTTAATTTCATCAGCAATACTCGTTGCTGTTAGCGCTAATAACGTCGCTTGCACATCTTGAGGGGCGAGGGTGCTGGCTTGTGAACTTGCGATCCCATCAAGGTAAGACGTTAACCATGCTAAATTGAAATACTCTCTGCCGGTACTTTTGGGTGCAGTTTGATGAAAATAGCTATCTGCTCGCAGTCTTGCTAATAGGTCATTACTTACTACACCGGTACTAGCCCATTGCCCTTTGTCATCATAGGGTTGGTTCAAATGCTGCTTAATCCATCCATCCATTAAGGTATTGCCTGGGCCAGTATCATAGCCAAGAGGGGCAATAGCATCTCGTTTAGCTGCTAATACTGAAATGTTCGCAATACCGCCAATGTTAACCAACACTCTGGGGTTGGTGTCATGAGCGAAAATAGCATTATGGTAAGCAGGAACTAAAGGCGCACCTTGGCCGCCAAGAGCAATATCTTTGCGCCTAAAGTCAGCAATAACATCAATACCTGTTAACACGGCAAGAGTATTAGGGTCGCCAATCTGACACGTAAAACCTTTTTGCTCAACGTCATGTGAAAGTTCAATTCCCTGTGGAAAGTGCCTTATCGTTTGACCATGTGAGCCAATTGCGGTGATATCGTCTGGTGAAAGCTGGGTTTTTGATAGCAACACGTTTACGGCACGTGCAAAGCTTTCGGCCACCAACCTGTCGGCGGTTGCCATCGCATTTAGCTCGTTAGTAGAGGGGCTGCAAAGAGAATGAAGTAAAGAAAGCAGGTTCTCAGGGTAGGAAATAGAGACCGCATGTAAAGTTTGGCAGTTATCGCCAGTGATATCGCAAAGGACGGCGTCAACGCCGTCCATGCTAGTTCCTGACATAAGGCCAATATACTTTGCCATAAGTAGGCTATTTCATTGCAAGCATAATGCGTTTGTTGTTGTTAAGCTGCTGTTGACGTACATGGGCAATTTCCATAAATGCTTCGCGCTCTTCAGCGGCAATAGGCAGAGCTTTTGGTAGCGAAACAGTACGAGGGTTGCGGTGTACCCCGTCTACCAAGAATTCGTAGTGAACATGCGGGCCTGATGCCAAGCCAGTGCTACCTAAGTAACCAATGGTTTGACCCTGTTTAACCGTGTCGCCTACTTTCACAGCACGTTTTTTGAAGTGCAAATACTTGGTGGTATATTTTTCACCATGTTGAACAAATACATGGTGACCATTGTATTTATCGTACGCAGACTTAATCACCTTACCATCACCCGCCGCCATAACTGGCGTACCAACAGCCGCAACGTAATCTGTGCCACGATGTGCTTTCCAGCGTTTTTGTACGGGATGGAAACGTGCTTTTGAGAAGTTAGAGCTCACGTACCTAAAGTTAATTGGCGCACGTAAAAAGCTCTTACGCATGCTTCGGCCTTCAGGCGTGTAGTAAGTACCATCTTCATGCAAAATAGCGCTAAACTCTTCACCTTGGTTAGTGAATTCTGCTGCAACTATGTCGCCATAGCCGACGAACTCACCATCAATGTATTGTTCTTCAAACACCACGTTAAAGGTATCGCCTGAACGAATTTCTGTCGCAAAATCGATATCCCAGCCAAATATGCCCGCAAGGTTCATAATTTGGTTGCTGGTTAATCCTGCTGTTGCCCCAGCATTCCAAAAGCTTGAATGAATTTCACCTTGGGCAAAATTATAGCGAATATCCACGTCACGCTTTTCAAGTTCGGCCGTTAAGCTATTATCTTCGCTGGTGGAGTCAGGGCGAATAAATAAGGTTTCGGTAGAAGAAAGCTTGTATTTAAGCTCACCAAATGTGCCATCGTTATTAATTTTAAACGAAAGCTCATCACCGGGTAATAAGGTAACCAGTGTTTTAGCAAGATCACCCGCTTGAGTAACATTGTAAACGTCACGAGAAGTAAAACCCGCACGCTTAAACAGTTTTGCAAGGGTATCGCCGCTGCGTACTTTATAGGTTTGCCAGTTCGACTCTTCTTCAATTGAAAACACGTCGGTTGACGGCATAATGTTCAAATCAAGAGGGTAACGAATACCGGTATCAAGGACCAAAGCGTCTTGATGACGACTCGCTTCTACCGTGTCTGACGGCAAAAGAATAAGCCCACCTAAAAACATGCTAGCGATAGCTAACCCTGTTCGGTGTTGCTTAGGCAATTGTTTAAATATGTTTAGCGCCTTAAGGGCGTCTAGTTTGATTCTCATAATACTACCTACTTGAGAATTTTATGTGCAATGTACTTGTCACATAAGTTGCTTAAAAATGCAACTTTTCTCATTGTTTTTTAGCGCAAAAGTTAATTATTGAACGCAATGGCTATAGTAAATAGCGAAAAGCTACTTTAACTGCAAGTGATGATACATCGAGGGCATGAGCAGGAGGGAGGGGGCTGTAGCAAACCCTCCATCGCATGGATGCGATGGCGGAGCGCCCATGGATGGGTTTACCGCGTGTTTGCGTAAGCCCCCTTCCTCCTGATCTCAATGTCCTCGACGTGCACCTTGATATGCAAAGTGCAGCAGTTAATAAGCCCTCAACCATTGCGTTCAATAACGAACGTGACGACAAGTCATCCGCTTTTTGACGCAGAAACCTTTTAATGGTTCCAATGTCCGCGTAAAATGCCGCTCAAAATAGATTCTACAACATCAAGAGTGTGAAATAACCGATGAAAGACTGGCAAACAGCGCTAGCTGAAATTAAACGGGGAACGGATGAAATACTCCCCGAAGAGGATTTAATTGAGAAATTAAAATCCGGCAAAACCCTAACCATTAAAGCGGGTTTTGATCCTACTGCGCCTGATCTTCATCTTGGTCACACTGTTTTGATCAATAAACTGCGTACCTTTCAGCAGTTAGGCCATACCGTTGTTTTTCTTATTGGGGATTTTACTGGCCTGATTGGCGATCCTACAGGGAAAAATGTGACACGCAAGCCCTTAAACAAAGAACAGGTATTAGAAAACGCGCAAACGTATCAAGAACAAGTGTTCAAAATTCTTGATCCTGAACTGACTCAAATTCGCTTTAACTCAGAGTGGATGGATCAATTAGGCGCTGCGGGTATGATTAAATTAGCTGCCAGCCAAACTGTTGCACGTATGCTTGAGCGTGACGACTTTAAAAAGCGTTACAACAATGGTCAGCCTATTGCGATACACGAATTTTTGTACCCGTTAGTACAAGGGTGGGATTCAGTTGCGCTAAAATCTGATGTTGAGTTAGGTGGTACCGATCAACGCTTTAACTTGCTAATGGGCCGCGAGCTTCAAAAAGAGCAAGGTATTAAGCCACAGTCTATTGTGATGGTGCCGTTACTTGAAGGCCTAGATGGCGTTCAAAAAATGTCTAAGTCATTAAACAACTATATCGGTATTACTGATGCACCAAACGATATGTTTGGTAAAGTGATGTCGATTTCAGATGATTTAATGTGGCGTTATTACGACCTGCTAAGCTTCCGCCCACTTGAAGAAATTGCTGAACTTAAGCAGTGTGTTGAGAACGGCGAAAACCCGCGTGATATTAAAATATTGCTGGCGAAAGAAATTATCGCCCGTTTCCATGACGATGCGGCAGCAGAAGGTGCGCATCAAGATTTCATCCAGCGCTTCCAGAAAAATGCGATTCCTGATGAAATGCCAGAGTTTGAAATTGCACTGGGCGATGATGGCATCGCAATTGGCAACTTATTAAAAGAAACCAAGCTGGTAGGCTCAACGTCTGATGCTATGCGTATGATTAAGCAAGGTGCTGTGAAAATTAACGGCGATAAAGTAGAAGACACTCGTCTTGTACTGACCGAAGCTGGCGAAAATGTTTATCAAGTGGGTAAACGTAAATTCGCGAGAATTACGTTAGCCTAGTTTGGCATTAGCACTTAGGTGCTAAAAGAAATACAAAAAAGCCCCGATTTATCGGGGCTTTTTAATGTCTGTATTTTTTGCTTGGAATGCTATCTGTATTACTTTCTGTTTCGTCAGTCGCTAATTAATTTGCGGCTTTTAAGCGTGAAAACAGTGCTACCCAATAATCATTAAATTGTGTACTTATTTCGGCTTTAAGAGAACCGCAATATCATTTCTGCGCCTTCACATTCGCAGGTTTCAGGGCACACAGGGCAATCGTAACCTTCATGTATAGACTCATAGCGCCACTTGTTCGGGTGCTTATTAATAAGTTCGCCGCCGTTTTTAGTAAAGTATTTAAACGCACTATTACCCGGGCTTGAAAGCCAAATATGAGCAAGTCCTGCTTCAGCGCCTTGCGCTTTGGCCGCGCTCACCGACTTGGCTAATAAGGTACTTCCAATGCCAGCTCCTTGCATGGCGGGCGATACTGTATTGCATTTGAAATAGCATACTTTCTCGGGTGCTACCGGCCATAATTCAGGGCTGCACCATTTATCACACTGCCACTGCGAATGGGCGTAGGTAATTCGAAAGCCAACAATGTCATCACCGCAATAACTCACTAAGCTAGCATTAATATTGTTGTGCCAGCTTTTGTCGTACATGGCTTTTAATGTGTCGGGCATCAGGTAATTTTCACCCTGAACTTGGTTGCCTAAGCGTATAACATCATCAAAATGTTCGGGCGCCAAAGGTAGATAAGTAACGCTATTTAGATTTGGTGCTGTCATGTTGCTCTTTCATACCATCAAGGTGAAAATCTAATGCTTCTACAGAAATGAGTATTTCTTTTACCGACATCCAAAGTGAATACAGAAGAGACACTAAGCTTAATGCGAATATCCAATTTCCCACTTGTTGGTAGGTAAGGTAAATCGCCAGCATAGATACAACACACAAAAAGAAGCTGCCAACTCCCGCAATTTGCATCCGCTTAATAAGCTGAATACGAAGCCTCAAATTCTTGATTTGGGCTAGAGTATTGTCGTCACGCTCTTCTTTTGAAAAGTTACGAATAAGCGTAGCAAGGGTTAAAAACCGGTTTGTATAGGCCAGTAACAGCAATGAGATTGCTGGAAAAAGCATAGCGGGTGTTGCGAGGTCTATTTTCATTAAATGTCTGTCACCATAGTGAATGCGTGTCAGTGTATCAAAAACGTAGGGATGTTGTCGTCTGATAGTAAATAGCGGTGTAGGACAGAGTTTAGGTCGTAGCGTGCAGTTAGTGGCGAATTCAGTGGCAGAGAGCTAGATTTACAGACGCTATATTTTCAAAGGCTTTATCTGCTAAGGCTATAACTACGGAAAGCTACATTCTGTCGATTGGCATTTGGGAGGCATTCCAGCCCAGCATATCGCCTTCTAAATGCATAACTTCTGAAAAGTCTAAGTCTTTTAGAAACTTCATAGCAAGTTTAGCCTGAGTACCAGATTGACAATAAATAATAATAGGCTTGTCTTTATGGCCTTCTAGCTCGGTAAGATAATCGTTAATATTTTCATGAGGCATGTTGATGGCACCTGGAATGTGCCCATCAGCAAAGTCGCTTGGAGAACGCACGTCGATAAGCATCCAGTCATTGTTTTTCACCCGCTCAATAAGGTACGGGGAAGCCGCAACCGACACTTGAGAGGTTGCTTTCGCTGTGCATTGCATTGACACAAATAGCGTGACAGCAGCAACGACGACAAACAAGACTAAAACGATTCGCATGAATAACCTTTAAACATAACAAGGCGATATTATACCTTGTGGCAGTACTAGTTAATACCCTTACACAGTGTTTTTAGTTCATTAATTAACCGCAGTGAGAACCTGCTGGTAATGTCTGGATTGACCACAATTAAGGGGGCTGACAAAAAACGACGGTGAGGACGCCAAAATTGCTCAAGATCGGACGTTGGCTGATTGCTTGCGGCCACCAAAGCAAAAGGCTGCCTAGATAATACTTCTTGTACCGAAACTTGCGGGTAATCGACTGGGCTGTCGGCAAATAGGGTTTGCGCACCACATACGTTAAGTAGCTTGTTCGGCCACGCATTGTCACCTATGGTCATTAGCGGCGATGTCCAAGAGTAATAAAACACCTTGTTATTTGAAGGCGTGGCGTACTCGGCTCTTATTGCTGCTAAATGATGTAAAAACTCACTGGTGAGCGCATTGGCTTTTTCTTCTGTGTTAGTTACTTTAGCTAACCGCATCAACTCACTGGCGATGTCCTCAACTTCAGTGATTTTGGCTCGAAACACCTTATAACCTAAGCTTTCTAAACGGTGTAAATCTTGCGGCTTGTTGCCTCCTTCCCACGCTAATATCAGGGTAGGTTGCAGCGCCATTATCTGGGATAAATCGGCTCCTTGATAGTCGGCCACTTTAGGTAAAAGCTGTGCTTCTTTAGGAAAGTTACTGTAGTCGCTAACGCCAATTAAGTGTGCTTCTAAACCAAGGCTATAAACCCACTCGGTTAAATGAGGTGCAAGCGTGATAATCCGCGGGGCTGATTTTCTGGCTTCTACAGCCTGAACATATTCATGCTGAGTTTCCTCACTAATTTTCTCACCACTTTGCGCTTCAGCTGAAGTGGAAAGAGGTACTAGTGTGAGTAATGTAACGATTATTAGCGAACGCTCTACAGTACTACCTTTACTCAATATCTTAAGTAGTAAAACACTTATTATAAATGCAGCGTGTTTGCGCAATTTGTGAAATAGACTCTTCACGTTAGAAGACCTCGCTCAGGGTTTGTGTCTGTACTGCGATCAATAGCAAACAAACACTCGCAATGGCGGTGACCACAGCCATGGCACCCACTATAGTGCGCTTACTGCGTATCATGTCTGAATACTTTACTTGCTCGGCACCGCCTACGCGAGGGTAGCGGTATTTTCGTCCATGATAAATTGCAGGGCCGCCTAATTGAATATTTTGTATTCCACCAAACAGCGCAAGTAACAAGGAGGTTTTATCTCGTGCTTTACTTCGTCTTACTGCTCGAATGCCTTTTACGGGGTGAGTGAAAAGAAGCACAGCAACACAACCGAGTAACGCAGGGGGAACCACTAATAACGAAACAAGCTTTCGCACAGGTTTAGCAAAATGCACCATTTTAGGGTTTCGGTAGTGCCATTGCCACGAGGTGAGTAATAACAAACGGTAGGTTAGCGCACCAATCGGGCCTGCCAACATAAAGTAAAAAATAACGCCGCAATAAAGATATAAAAACTTAAGCCATAGCGATTCAATGGCTGCTTTCGCAATACCTACATCGGTTAATTGGGTGCATTCACGGGCAACTATGGTGTCTACGGTTTCTCTGGTGAGTACTTTTTTATTTTTTCCTACTGTTTTTAATATCTTACTGAACTGATGGCGCTGATAGGCAAAGTCGAGCAAGGCAACCATGATCACGGCTTCGAAAAAAGCAGGGTATTGAGCCATGTATATGAGTATGGCAAGGCAAACGATTAAGGGGGCTAATAATACGATAGCCGCTAATGAACCAGAGATATAATGCTGCGAACGAGAGTAATTTAAAGAGGGAAGAACTTTAAACCCCATCTGCCTAACCAAATAACGCATGAGGGTAAGCGGGTGGCTGCTAAGCGGCCACCGCCAAAGGGCATCTAGAACAACTGCCAACCATAATACCAGCACCGACTGATATGCTGATTGGGTCAGCAATGCTTCCATTTACCGCTACGCCAGCGCTTTGATCATAGCCATAACAAGTTGCGCTGAATGTTTTGCCGCCGTATCTAAATATTCTTTAAAACTGACAGTTGATGTCTTACCCGCAATGTCAGATAGCGAGCGAATTACCAAAAACGGTACGTCGAGCATGTGACAGGTTTGGGCTATAGCTGCACCTTCCATTTCAACTGCTTTCATATCTGGGAAACTTTCACGCAGCGCCTCTACCGCTTCGTCGGTGCCGATAAACGAATCGCCAGTACAGATAAGACCGCTGGTAGATTGGATGTTTTCTAACTCGCCCGTCGCCGTTTTTGCGGCTTCAATGAGCGTATTGTCACAACGGTAGTCTGCAGGCATGCCAGCACATTGGCCAAGCTTGTAGCCGAAATGGGTTAAGTCCACATCGTGGTGGATAACATGGGTGGCAATCACTACGTCGCCAATGTTTAAGTTCTTATCAAACCCGCCTGCTGAACCTGTATTTACTACCACATCTGGTGCGTATTGCTCGATAAGTACCGTAGTGGCAAGGGCCGCCGCAACTTTTCCAATACCACACTTTACTAACACAACCTCAACGTTATTAAGGGTGCCTTCATAAAAGGTTAAGTGCTTCCATGTGGTTTCTTTAAGGTTTGAAAGTGAAGCTTTAAGTAACGCAACTTCTTCATCCATTGCGCCTAGAATGCCAATTTTTTTTATGCCAGTCTCTTTCATGTCAGTCTCTTTCATGTACATACCGATTTGTTCAAATGTTGGGGGAAGCAAAACTTGCTACAGATATGGTAATGAATTGTATAAGGAAATGAGGAAAACTGACAGGAAAAAGCCTTTGTCACCTGCTATTACAGCAATAATGGAGTGCAACAAAGGCTAGGGGGAAACCGGCTTTTTTATGCAGCTGCCGCGCGGCTCGACCTAACTGGGCGAGTCGGGCGCTTAGTTGGCTCAGGGTTGTGCGTAGGAAGCTGCGACATTTTTTGTTGAATTCTTCTATAAGGAATAAGCTTATTTTCAAGGCATTCACGAATATCGTCTACAGTATAACCCGACTTAACCTTAATTCGCGCATGAGGAACACCGGCAGCATCTAATGCGCCAGAAACAAACCAATCACGCTGAGTTTTGTAACCCTCTTTCCCTTGGTTATGCACAAGGTCGATAGCTAATATGGGGCTCATGTCCTGTTTGTCGACCAAGATAAAATCAAGTTGGCGCGAAGAGGCTCTAGAAATAGCTTGGCTGGCCGTTTTCTTGTTGGCCGATTGCCTTACTGACACTATGTCGCTTAAGCGTACACGGCAAATGATACGAAACTCTCGCCCCATTGCTTGTTCAATAAGGTTTAAAAAAGAGTGTTCTACAGGAGTGAAAAGCTGTGGCTTTCGGCGAAAAGGAAACGCTACGCCACCATCTGATAATTTTATGGCGCCTAATGCCACCACGATAAGTAACATCATTAAAATAATTGCCAGTTCCATCATATTCCTCGCATATCAACGTGTAATGCGCGTCATTTAAATGACGCTTTTTTTGACACCACTGTGGTTCTTTACTGAAATTGCAAAGGCAGTGCCACATTGAACGAGGAGAGTAACTAGTCGGAAATAAAATTTATGGAAGGTTATGGCTTACTAATGATGAGTACATCAACTTGCGTGCCCACATTATCCGGGGAGACCACAATACGAACCGAATCATCTGTTGCTGCAAGCATGGTGCGTTGGTTGACCGCAGGTTTTCTGACAAATTGCGGATAGGCATTTTGATAGAAGGCGATAACCTCTTTAGGCGCGTGCTTAGTAAAATAGACCAAACTCGCAGGCAAGCTATCGTCGAATTGCTGACACTGGCGAGCATTAGCCATTAGCGAGACGTCAAAAAAGGAGGCAGGGCAAGACCGAACAACAGGTTCATCTAATGAACTGTCGGTGGACACCGTATCGGCAAACGCGTGGCTCGCCATTGCTAGCCCGCTAAGTAAAACTATATTAATGCTTTTACGTAAACCACTTGTCATTATTCTTGTTAACCATTAATCACTCTTTGTATCGATAATAATGGGCTAACTATATAAGAGCAATAGGTAAATAGTTGCACAAGGTATGTTCATAACGTGATGGGTATAAGGTGAAAATAATTTGAGAACCGGGTTCTCAATCCCATCACTCCTTCACTTTCGAATACTGAAACACCTCATTAAATGGCTTATCAAATACCAAGGCAATTTTGAACGCCACTTCAAGAGATGGTGAGTATTTTCCTTTCTCAATCGCCATAATGGTTTGGCGTGTAACACCCACTTTTGACGCGAGTTCCTGCTGCGTCATTTCATCGACAAGAAAGCGCAAGGTTCTTATATTGTTAGTTATTGAATAATGTTCAGCCATTAACTTTCTTTCCGGCAATAGTAAATCTCAGTACCAAAGCGGGTTACCTCCGATAACCAAAAAATAAGGACTAACTTTAGCTCAATAGGCGCAAGAGCATAATTGGTGTAGCTATTTTGCGCGTCAAAATCGATGTTACTGTTGATCATTTGTTGTATCACGCAGCTCACAATACCTACTGACAGTACCCAATAACCCGCATTATTCGCGGTAAGTCGATGATAACGCTCTCGTTCATCTTCAGGGGTATTGGCATCTTCTTGCTGGCTCATGGCTAACGCAACATGTAACGCTACCTCTAAGATAATGAAGGCAATAGTAATTCGCATGATGAGGGCGGTGGTGACATCTAGGCTAGTATTTGGTTGCAAAAACATAAGTGTATATACGCTATCTCCATAAATAGAGGCGATCACCGCAGATACTAAAAAAGACACCCACAAACTTTTCTCTCTGAACGAAATCATTATCTTTCTCCATGCCCTAGTAATGGTGGTTAAATTTTACTTTGTGTACGTTAAATTTAACTCAATGTTAAATATATTGTACATGGGTGCTTGTAGAAAGCTAGCGGAAGGTTGTTACAAAGTATGTTGTAGAAGAAGGTTCCCTGAGCGGATTTCTTTACAGCTTTAGATATACTGGCCACAAAAAAGCTCGCCTAAGCGAGCTTTTAAATAGATTACATACAACGAGGTACGGTTAACGTGCTGTTTTACACGTGGTTATTAAACGCCAATGTAATCCATGATACCGTCAGCGGCTTTTCTGCCTTCGTCGATAGCGGTAACCACAAGGTCACTACCACGTACCATATCACCGCCCGCAAAGATTTTAGGGTGCGATGTTTGGAAAGCAAACTTACCAGCAGCAGGAGCGCGTACGCGGCCTTTTTCATCTAGCATAATGCCGAACTCAGCAAACCAAGGGGCAGGACTAGGTTGGAAACCAAACGCGATAATAATTGCATCAGCTTCAACTACGTGCTCAGAACCTTCAATTTCAACTGGGCGACGACGCCCGTTAATATCTGGTGGACCCATCTCGGTTTTTACGAATTTAACACCGCAAGCATTTCCTTCGCTATCAACAGCAATGTCTAAAGGTTGAATGTTGAACATAAATTCAACCCCTTCTTCTTTTGCGTTAACTACTTCTCGGCGAGAACCAGGCATGCTTTCTTCGTCACGACGATAAGCACAAATAACGCGGTCGGCTTCTTGACGAATAGACGTACGTACACAGTCCATGGTGGTATCACCACCACCAAGTACCACTACGCGCTTACCTTTCATATCCACAAAGTCGGCTTCGTCTTTTTCAAGACCCATCACGCGGTTTGTATTTGAGATAAGGAAGGGCAGAGCATCGTGAACACCGTGTACATGTTCATTTTCAAAGCCGCCTTGCATCGATTTATACGTACCCATGCCTAAGAACACGGCGTCGTAATCATCTAACAGTTTTTGCATTTCAATGTCTTTACCAATTTCAGTGTTAAGTACAAACTCAACACCCATGTCGGTAAAGATTTCGCGTCGAAGCTTAATTACATCTTTTTCAAGCTTAAACGATGGAATACCGAAGGTTAGCAAGCCACCAATTTCTTCGTACTTGTCGAATACTACGGGCTTAACACCGTTACGCACAAGAATATCGGCACACGCTAGGCCTGCTGGGCCTGCACCTACAATAGCGACTTTCTTATCTGTCCAAACTACGTCAGACATATCTGGGCGCCAGCCCATTTTAAACGCGGTATCGGTAATGTATTTTTCAATACTACCAATGGTTACCGCGCCGAAGTCGTCATTTAGGGTACATGCACCTTCGCACAGTCTGTCTTGAGGACAAACGCGGCCACATACTTCTGGCAAACTATTGGTTTTGTGCGACAACTCAGCCGCCTCAATAATACGACCTTCATTGGCAAGGTCTAACCATTGAGGAATGTAGTTGTGTACCGGGCACTTCCATTCACAATACGGGTTACCGCAGTCCAAGCAGCGATCTGCTTGGCCTTCGGTTTGTGACTGACTTAACGGCTGATAAATTTCAGCGAACTCGTGTTTACGCACCATGATCGGCTTTTTCGGCGGATCGATACGTTCAACATCGACAAACTGGTATACGTTCTTTGCCATAAACTTTTCTCCTCCTACTGAGCCTGGATGCGCAATTCTGCGCTTGAACGACTGATGTGACCTAATAGGTTTTTCACATCACTGGTCTTCGGCTTAATAAGCTTAAAGCGTTTCAGCGTTGCCGCGAAATCGGTTAGCAAGCCTAACGAATGGTCGCTGCCGGTTTCTTCGTAATGCTGATTAATAAGACCACGTAAGTGCTCTACTAAAATCGCTTTACCGTCAACAGGCATAATCTCAATAAGGTCTTGGTTTACACGGTTATCTAGGTCGTCGTTGTCGTCCATAAGGTACGCAAAACCACCTGTCATACCGGCACCGAAGTTCACGCCTACAGGGCCAAGTACAGCAACGATACCACCAGTCATGTATTCACAACCGTTGTCACCAATACCTTCAACTACCGCAATAGCACCTGAGTTACGTACACCAAAACGCTCACCGGCACGGCCTGCAGCAAATAATTTACCGCCAGTTGCACCGTATAAGCAGGTATTACCCATAATGGCACTTTCATGCGCATTGTAAGTCATGTTTCTTGGTGGATGAATAACAAGCTTACCGCCAGTCATTCCTTTACCTACGTAATCGTTTGCGTCACCTTCAAGATGCATGTGCAAGCCGCCAGCATTCCATACGCCAAAACTTTGACCAGCAGTACCGGTAAGATTCACTTTAATAGGCGTATCTTCAAAGTCGTGGTTGCCATGGTGCTTAGCAATTTCACCCGATAACAAAGCACCTACCGAACGGTCGGTGTTGCGAACAGGGTATTTCAATTCAAGAGACTCGCCGTCAACAACCGCTTGTTGCGCGTCTTTAAGCATTTGTGCGTTTAGCACACCTTTATCAACGGGTTCATTGGTGGTTTGTGAACAGAATAAACGGGTATGTTCACCTGCTTTCGGTCTTACCAACAATGGCGTTAAATCAAGGCGGTTTTGCTTCGCAGTCACACCGTCTATCACTTTTAATAGCTCAGTACGGCCAACAAGGTCGTCAAACTTGGTCACGCCAAGGGCTGCCATAATTTCACGTACTTCTTGGGCAATAAACTTAAAGTAGTTCATAACCATGTCTGGCAAACCAATGAAGTGGTCGTCACGAAGCTTTTGATCTTGTGTTGCTACACCGGTTGCACAGTTGTTCAAGTGACAAATACGTAAGTATTTACACCCTAACGCCACCATGGGACCAGTACCAAAACCGAAGCTTTCAGCACCTAAAATACCCGCTTTCACTACGTCTAAACCTGTTTTAAGGCCGCCGTCAGTTTGAACGCGTACTTTATGGCGAAGGCCGTTTTCAATGAGCGCTTGTTGAGTTTCAGACAAACCTAATTCGAACGGGCTTCCAGCATATTTAACCGACGTAAGTGGGCTTGCGCCTGTACCGCCATCGTAGCCTGATACCGTAATAAGATCTGCATAGGCTTTTGCTACACCGGTAGCAATAGTTCCTACACCAGGTTCAGACACTAACTTCACTGAAATAAGTGCAGTTGGGTTCACCTGTTTCAAATCGAAAATAAGCTGGGCTAAATCTTCAATTGAATATATATCGTGGTGCGGTGGAGGCGAAATAAGGGTTACACCAGGCACTGAGAAACGTAACTGTGCAATGTACTTATTCACTTTGTCGCCAGGTAACTGACCACCTTCACCAGGCTTCGCGCCCTGTGCCACTTTAATTTGAATAACATTCGCATTTACTAAGTAATGCGGTGTTACCCCAAAGCGACCAGAAGCAACCTGCTTAATTTTCGAGTTCTTTTCAGTACCAAAGCGTGATGGATGTTCACCACCTTCACCTGAATTCGACTGCCCGCCTAAACGGTTCATGGCAATCGCTAACGCTTCATGCGCTTCAGGACTTAACGCGCCTATAGACATTGCTGCCGTATCAAAACGCGGGAATAAGTTCTGTGCGTCTTCAACTTCGCTTATATCCACTGGCTCGCTTTGTGGGTCGAGCGCTAGCAGGTCACGAATGTGCGCAGGAGAGCGCTCGTTAACCAGTTTCGCATACTGCTGGTAATCGCTGTATTCGCCGGACATTACTGCTTTTTGCAGAGTGCTGACTACATCTGGGTTATACGCATGGTATTCGCCGCCGTGTACATACTTAAGCAAACCACCGTGATCAACAGGCTTACGTTTTAACCAAGCAACGCGGTTTAGATTAACCGTATCTTGTTGGAAGTCGTCAAAATCGGCTCCCTGTAAGCGCGAGGTAACGCCTCTGAAGCACAATTCCATTACCGCATCGTTAATACCGATAGCTTCGAATAGCTTCGAGCTACGGTAGCTCGCCACGGTACTGATACCCATTTTCGACATTATCTTGTACAAGCCCTTGTTGATACCTTTACGGTAGTTCAACGTGGCTTGCATAGGTGAAATGTCTAATTCGCCTTTCTCACAAAGCTGTTCAATGGTTTCGTAGGCTAAGAACGGATAAACCGCTGTAGCACCTAAACCAATGAGTACGGCAAAGTGATGTGGGTCACGGGCACTGGCGGTTTCTATTACTACGTTCGCGTCGCATCGTAGTGATTTATCAACTAAACGGCGCTGTACTGCACCAACGGCCATAGCAGCTGGAATAGGTAAGCGGTTTTGTCTGATATTGCGATCGGATAAAATCACGAACGCCGCACGCTTTTGTTTAACTAAGTGTTCTACTTCGTTACAAATACGCTCGATGGCTTTCTTCAAGCCCTCTTGCGGTTGATACTGAAGTTCAACCACTTCTGAATAGTAGTTATCAGGATTAAATTCACGTAGCTGTTTTAAATCGGTATACATCAGTATTGGCGAGTTAAACAATACGCGGTCTGCATAACCTGAGGTTTCGCTGAATACGTTTTGCTCGCGGCCAATACAGGTGGCTAGCGACATTACGTGGTTTTCACGTAATGGATCGATAGGCGGGTTAGTTACCTGTGCAAACTGCTGACGGAAGTAATCGTAAACGGTACGCTGGCGTGAAGACATAACCGCCATTGGCGTATCATCACCCATAGAGCCAACGGCTTCTTGACCGTCTTTCGCAAGTACTTTAATAACTTGCTGAATTTCTTCATAGCTATAGCTGAACTGCTTATGGAATACCGAAATGGTGTCGTCATCAAAAACGCGCTTTCCAATCAGTGAAGCATCTAGCTCTTCAATAGGCGTTAAATGACGAATATGCTTATCGAGCCACTCTTTATAAGGATGGCGCGCTTTTAATTCTTCATCAATTTCAGTGGAACGCCAGATTTTACCTGTGTAGGTATCAACCGCTAGCATTTCACCTGGGCCTACGCGGCCTTTTTCAATAACGTCAGCTTCTTCGTAATCCCAAATGCCCACTTCTGAGGCAAGGGTAATGAAGCCATTTTTGGTGATAACGTAGCGGGCAGGGCGAAGACCATTTCGGTCTAGGTTACATGCCACGTGGCGGCCGTTCGTTAATACGATACCGGCAGGGCCATCCCATGGTTCCATATGCATCGAGTTAAACTCGTAAAATGCACGTAGGTCGTCATCCATGGTTTTGTTATTTTGATAAGCAGGTGGCACTAATAAACGCATGGCACGGAACAAATCCATCCCACCGGCTAAGAATAGCTCAAGCATGTTATCAAGTGACGATGAATCAGAACCTTCGGTATTAACAAAAGGGGCTGCTTCTTTCAAATCAGGGATAAGCGGCGTAGCAAATTTAGAGGCACGTGCCATTGCCCAATCTCGGTTACCTTTAATGGTATTAATTTCACCATTATGGGCCAAGAAGCGGAACGGTTGAGCCAATGGCCAACGTGGAAGCGTATTGGTTGAAAAGCGCTGGTGGAATACACAAATAGCACTTTGCAGACGTTCGTCGGCTAAATCTAAATAGAAGGCGGGTAAGTCTTTCGGCATTACCAAGCCTTTATAAATAGTGACCAAACCTGATAGGCAGGCAACATAAAAATCTGGATCGCTTTCAAGACGCTTTTCAGCGCGTCGACGCACCATATAAAGGCGGCGTTCAAGATCGCGCTTGCGCCAACCTGCTGGTGCATTCACAAATACTTGTTCTATTTGTGGCACGCCGGTAAGAGCAAGTTCACCCAATACAGAGCGATCGACAGGCACTTCGCGCCAGCCAACAACACTAAGGGTTTCTTTTTCAAGTTCTTCATTCAACACCTCACGCGCAATTTGCGCAAGGGCCTGGTCCTGGCTTAGAAAGATCATGCCAACGCCGTATTTTTTGCTGAGTTTCCAGCCATTTTCTGCGGCGATAGTATGGAAGAACGCATCCGGTTTCTGTAGTAATAAACCACAGCCGTCTCCGGTTTTCCCGTCAGCGGCAATACCGCCTCGATGCTGCATACGGTCTAAACCGTGAATAGCAGTTTCTACTAGCGTATGGCTAGCTTCTCCGTGGGTATGGGCGATTAAGCCAAATCCACAGTTATCCCGGGAATCGTTGGGGTTGTATAAACTCATCTCTTAACTCCTTCAACCTTTGACTGGGGCAAGGTGTGCGTTGCGTGTAGATGCGCCTAGGTATTGCGTATCACAACATTGTTCAGACGTCTTTTGTCGAGCTGGCACTATTACCGCTCTATGCGCCTTTTCTTGTCGTTATTTATTATTAGAGGATTCCAGTCGTGTTCCGCATTTTTATGCATTATTGCTTTGCGGGGCGTACAAAATACCTATATTGATATGTAAAATCAAACGCTAAAATTAAGGGTATAGCAAAGATTTAGCATATAGTTTAAAATTATCAATACTTTCATGATGTTAAACTTTTAAATTCATCTTTGTAACAAAAATGTTATAACCCGATATATCGTTCTATTGGTAGGCAATGAAATTCAAGTAAGTGACTTGGAATCGCTAAAAGTGAATAAAAATTCACATTGAAGGATTTAATATCTAGTCAAAGGCATGTTTTCTGTATTTTTATGTAGTTGTTCATTCTTTATATCCAGCCTACCAGAATCATTTGCAGTTGTACAAAAATTACACCATGGTGAATCAATTCCTATAAACAACATTCTATTGTTCAGTAGATACGGTGTCTGTCAGCATTTCCGTAATGCATAAAGCCTGATAGGATATGCTGAATATAATCCTAAAAATAAGTCGTTCATGCATTCAGATTCACCAAACGATTCTTGGGCTATTCGTTTTGCGCAGTTTGTACAGCGCTTCGGTACGCTTAAGTTAAGTATTCTGTTCGTTGTATTTTCGCTGGTATTTACGCTTGGCGGCTCTTACGTAATTCGCGTAAGCATGGGCAGTGCAGTACAGCCTGATGACTTTATCAGCGCGGTTATACTCACCATGCTTTCGGCACCTTGGGTACTGTACTTTTTTAGCGAACTTATAAAGCAGTTAGAAAATTCACGTACCAATCTTAAAGAAGTGGTAAGCCAACTAGAGCGCTTGCGAGAAGAAGATGTTTTTCTTAACCGTGAGCTGCAAACAAATATCCGCCAATTAAATCACGAAATTGAGCAGCGTAAATTAGCGCAAGAAGAGCGTGAAGCCTTATTTAAAGACTTAGAGCGTGAAATTCAGGATAAATCTGAACAAGAAGCGCAAGCCCGCCGCTTATCTACCTTGCTGCGCTCGATTATCGATGCCTCGCCAGATCTTATTTACTACCGTAATGAAGAAGGGCGCTTTGCGGGCTGTAACCGTATAGCAGAACTCATGACGGGTAAAACAGAGCAGGAACTGCTTGGTTTAACCCCTACCGATGTTTATGAAGAAGACTTGGCGCGACAAATCGTCGCCAGTGATCACGAAGTACTAGAAACTAACGCCAGTATTACCGAAGAGTTATGGCTACGCTTTGCCGATGGCCGCCGTCGCTACTTCGAAATGAAGCGAGTTCCATTCTTCGATAAAGAAGGTAACCGTTTAGGCTTGCTATCATTTGGTCGAGACATGACTGAACGTAAACAAGCAGAAAATGCAGCAGCGAAAGCCAGTACCGACAAAACGCGCTTTATCGCTACGATTAGCCACGAACTACGTACGCCGTTAAACGGTATTGTTGGCTTAAGTAGAATGCTGCGCGATACCGAATTAAACGAAGAGCAATTTAGCTGGGTAAGTACTATTTATGCCAGTGCTATCACGCTTGGCAATATCTTTAACGATATTATCGATTTGGATAAGCTGGATAGAGATAAAGTTGAGCTTAGTTTAAAGACTGTATCGCTTCGCGACTTCACCGAAGAGCTAAGCAGTATTATTCGACTATTAGCGGGTGATAAACAGCTAGAGCTTAAGACTACGATTAAAGAGCCTCTTCCGAGATTAGTTGAAGTCGATGGCACGCGCCTGCGCCAAATTTTGTGGAATATCCTGTTTAACGCAGTGAAGTTTACCCAAAAAGGCCATGTGAGCTTATCCATTGAAGCCACTAAACCAGAAAATGACGTCGCGTTCGTGACTTTTGTTATTGAAGATACTGGGGTAGGCATACCTGAAGAAGAGATAGAAAAAATCTTCGCTATGTACTATCAGGTTGATCACCCCGATCACCAGTCTGCAACAGGCACCGGTATTGGTTTGGCTATTTGTAAGCAAATGGTCGATTTAATGAAGGGTAATATCAAGGTTACCAGTGTGGTAGGTAAAGGCACGCGCTTTGAAATAGAGCTTCCGGTAGAAATATCGAAAAAGCCTATGCAAGTGGCGCAGCTTCAGGTTACTGACTTGAACATTCTACTGGTAGAAGATATTGAACTTAATGTGATGGTTGCCAAAGCCTTGCTTGAAAAAATGGGGCAAAAGGTGGATGTGGCCATGACGGGGCAAGAAGCGATTGATAAAGCCCGCGCGAACCAATACGACTTAATACTGTTAGATATTCAGTTGCCAGATATGACGGGCTTCGACGTGGCCAGTACGCTGCATGAAGAAGACTTAGTAATGCAAACGCCTATTGTGGCACTTACTGCGAACGTGATTAAAAAGCGGGAAGAATATTTGCAAAATGGCATGGACGATATTATTGCCAAGCCCATTAAGAAATCTCGCGTGATTGAGGTGTTCAACGAATTATTCCATGCGCCACCTGCGCCGTTAGAAGTTGAAGGTCAGGTAGAACGCCCACCAGAGCCAAGCAAAATATTAAGTAACATTTTAGATATGGACTTGCTCCAGATGTTAGTGGATACAATAGGCGATGATATGGTGCGAGCAAGTGTGAAAGTGTTCCAGGAGAAAATGCCTGAATACATGGAAATTTTGCAGTTGAGCCTAAGCGCTGATGAGAAATCTGAAGTTTGCTCGCAAGCGCATAAAATTAAAGGTGCAGCAGGCTCTGTAGGGCTTGCTCGTGTTCAGCGTATTGCAAATCAAATTCAACAAGGCGACCACCCTACGTGGTGGCAAAACGTTCACGATTGGGTTGAAGAGTTGCAAATGGCGGTACAGCACGATATGAAAGCCTTACAAGAGTGGCTCAATCAGCAGCGGGTAGACGATTAAATCGTTTATTAAAAAACGGGGCTGATTAAGCCCCGTTTTTATTTGGAAGTTGATTTCGCGAGTTTACAAGGGGTAGACGCAATGACAATGAGTACTGATAACGAGACGTTTAGCAACGCTCAGCTAAACGCTATAACAGCTAATGAAAACACGTCTGCATTAACCAAGCCTCAACTTCACCAACTAAACTTAGAAGCTATTTCTCCGCGTTACCGCGTAATTAATATTTCACTGGCTTTTGGCATAGCGTTTGTATTGATTATGGTGGCTAGTGCTCTACGGTATCAGTCATTTTTTGCGCTACCAGAGCCCTTAGTCGCCGCCTTTCCTTATATTGTTGTGGGCATTTGTGCGCTGGGATGTTTATGGACGACCTATCATTTTTTTGCCGATCCACTCATTAAATATGCCTTACGGGAACAAGACTTAAGCTTGCAGTCAGGCTTAGTATTTAGGTCGTTATCTTGCCAGCCTATATTGCGTGTTCAACACGTTGAATTAAAGCGTGGGCCTATTGCTCGTTTAGCAGGGCTCGCTTCTTTGCAGGTGTTTTCGGCTGGTGGCGCAACCCACACGTTTGAAATTCCAGGTATAGAGGTGGAGGTGGCCGAGCGATTAAGGCAGTTCATACTTGATCATAAAGATGTGAGTGCAAAATAATGGCTTCCCCCGAAGTAGAAACGGCGAAGCCTTCCGAAAGCCGCGCACAAGGGAAAGCGGTTAAGGTTGATACGGGCGAAGGCTGGCGTAGGCTTTCACCTATCGCCATTGCTTATTTTACGCTTCGCAGCATTAAAAATATGGCACAAGGCGCCATTTACGCCGTACCAGCCATTGCGGTAACGGCCAATATTACCGATAACATTCAATCGCCCAATACCCTTTTAGGCATTGCTGCGCTCTTCATTATTTTCTTTTCAAGCGGTGTCGTCAGTTTCTTCATGTACCGATTTAGAGTAAACAACCAGCATGTTGAAATTCACAGTGGTGTGTTTTCTCGAAGTTACACCAACTTGCCATTTTGGCGTATTCAGAATGTAAAAATTGAATTACCTTTCTACTATCGACCGTTCGGCTTTGCACTCGTAATACTTGATACTGCTGGAAGTGCAGGAGAAGAGGCTAAAATAGTCGCCGTTCCCTTGGCCTATGCTCATGCTTTAAGAAAGCAAGTGCTTGCCGAGCATCAAGACTCTCGCCCCCTAGACCCTCAACATCGCGACAATTGGCATCACGAGCCTGGGCATCAAGAGACTGGGCGTCACGCAAGCTCTTATGTAAATGATAGCAATGCAGTTGCTAATACTGCGGTTAACAGTGAGCAAAGCAAGCGCTATTTAGAAACCAACGAGGATGGCGAAACCATACTGAATAGGCGCTCTATAACCGATATCGTGATCCACGGAATTACCAACAACCGAGTATGGATTTTATTAGGTGCTGCAGCCCCCTTTTACGACAATGCGTTTGGCTACTTATCAGAATGGCTGGCTGAAAAGGGCTTGCAGCTAAATCAGCTTGTTGGCGAGCAGACCATAGCGTGGTGGCAGTTTGGCTTGTACGCGTTTGTGATGCTAATGATGGCTATGGCCTTGGTCGCAGTGATTAGTATTGGCGGTGCTCTGTTTACCTTTTACGATTATACATTGTCGCGCCACAACGACAGATATATCCGCAGAAGTGGTTTATTGAATAAACAGGAAGTGAGTATGCGGGCATCCCGCATTCAAGTAATTTCTGCGAAGCAAGATTGGTTAGACAGAATTCTTAAGCGCGTGAACCTGTACTTCGAGCAAAACGCATCAATTGGGCACTCGACCAATGAGCTTATGTCGCCAAACCGACTTATTGTACCTTCTGTGACTGAAGACGAAGCGGATGAGTTAAGCCAAGAAGTCATGCCGCAGAGTAAAATTCGCCGTAGCGACTACCAGTCTATAAGTAAGCGTTACATTTTACACTGGGTGATAGCAGGGCTTTCTATTCCTTTTGTGGTGGGTGCTGGATTTGGTATCTATATAGAACATTTAGATATTACTGCAGGGGTAACTTTTGTTAGCGCAATACTGCTAAGTGTTATTGTGCTTAGATGGTGGCGTTGGGGTGTGGTTAGCGACGGTAAATACATTTATGTAAGGCGAGGGCGCATAGGTGTGGATTACCTATGCTTCGAACCCTACAAAGTTCAGCAGGTAGTGGTAAAGCAAAGTGTGTTCATGAAAAGGCGAAAGCTTGCTACCGTGCAGTTTGTATTAGCATCTGGGGCTATTTCAGTGCCGTTTTTACCTGAAGGTTATGCGAATGAGTTAGCTAATAACGTGCTATTTGAAGTGGAATCGAAACGAAAGTCTTGGATGTAATAATTTTTCGATAACAAGCGTGGCACCTCCAGAATATGACCACAGCTTGTTTTATTTTTGTGATTACGTTAAGGCAATCGAAGCGACTAATTTGGGCAGGTATGATGCAATTGTTTAGCGTTAGCTGTCACTGGCAATTATTCTATCTTTTCCAGTACGCTTAGCTTGATAAAGCCGTTTGTCAGCAATGTCAATTTGCGTTTCAAGGTTAGTGTGTTTTTCTGCGCAAATACCAATGCTGCACGTTATATTTAGTTCGTGCTGCGTGAAACGTGAGCTTCGTACAAGGTTAATAAAGTGCGAAACGTTCCCAAGATGCTCCTTTAAAGCTCGGGTCGATATCACCGTAAACTCTTCACCGCCGTAGCGAACCACCAAGTCTTCACTAAAATGTTCTTTTAACAAAGTGGCAAACTCCTGAAGCAACATATCACCTGCCTTATGACCTTGATTGTCATTCACCGATTTAAAGTTATCGATATCAATCATACATACGGTTACCGCAGAGGTAGACGTGTCCTGGGCTAATATTTCTTCTCCTTGTTCTATAAGGTAGCGGCGATTGTAAACTTGAGTCAGGGGATCGATATTGGCTGATTGCCTGATGGTCTGAATCATTTCCTGAGCTTCTAAATTTTGCATCACTCGGCAGAAGAACTCTTCATGATAGAAAGGTTTAGAAAGGAAATCGTTAGCGCCACTTTTAATGAACTTAGAGGAAAGTACGCCATCATTGGTACCTGAAAGCCCAATAAAGATTAAATCTTGCATTCGACGTTCGTGTCTAATTGCTTTGATGAGTTCGTATCCATCCATATTAGGCATGCGGTGATCGGAAATTACCATACGGATATCTTGATGCTCAGAAAGCACATTGAGTGCCTCTAGGCCATCACTTGCCTCATAAATTTGGAATTGGAATTTTTTAAGCAGACTGCAAATATAGTTTCGACTAGTAACAGAGTCTTCAACAACGAGTACCTTAGTGGTGAGGTTTTTTCTCAAGCGGTCAATGAGCTTGATGACCTGATTGTAGGAATAGCGAGATTCTTTGGTTATATAATCAAGTACACCTAAATCGAGAAGTTGTGCTCGGGTAAACTCATCAAAATTGCCTGTTAACACCAAAGTGGGAATTGAATACGATAAACTTAAATCTACGCTCTCACCGTTGGGAGCATCAGGTAAATTTAAATCTACAATAGCGGCAAGAAAGTCGTGTCCTTTTTTAAGTTCTTGCGTTGCTTCAGCGAAATCCTTACAAAGGATTGGCGTTAAGTACGGGTTGTCTTCTAATAGTTTACTTAAAATTTTACGAACGGTTAGGCTGTCTTCTACCACCAATACTTTATTCATGACAACGTGGACTCTAAGTAATCAGACGAAAAGAATAACGAATAAACATAAAAAAAGCGCCCCTAAGAGCGCAATATTATACGGAAGTCTACCTTAGCGATAAGGGAAGAAAAGCTGGCATTTCTCAAAGGGTTAAATTTTATACTGTTGGTTAGCTTTGTTCTTGCGGAACGCGAACCCAGCCTTCCATCAATATGCGGGCGCTTCTACTCATGACGGCTTGTTCAATATTCCATTTGTCGTTTTCAAAGCTTGCTTTTGCGCCTACACGCAAGGTGCCTGAGGGGTGTCCAAAAACAACTGCTTCACGTTCACTGCCACCAGCAGCAAGGTTCACTAATGTACCCGGAATAGCCGCAGCTGCAGCTATGGCCACAGCGGCTGTGCCCATCATAGCGTGATGCAGCTTACCCATAGACATAGCGCGAACCAGTACATCAATATCATTTCCCAAAATATCTTTACCACTAGAGGCCTTATAGCCTGCAGGTGGCGCTACCATAGCGACTTTGGGCGTGTGCTGGCGAGAGGCCGCTTCGCCAATATCATTAATTAGCCCCATTTTCACCGCGCCATAAGCACGAATAGCTTCAAATTTGGCAAGGGCGGCATCATCGTTATTAATGTCATCTTGAAGTTCCGTACCCGTGTAGCCAATATCTTCAGCGTTGATGAAAATAGTCGGAATGCCTGCGTTAATCATGGTGGCACTGAAAGAGCCTACATCAGGTACTTCAAGCGTATCGACTAAACGACCGGTAGGAAATATAGCGCCTTCGCCATCGGCAGGGTCGACAAACGCAACCTCAACTTCTGCGGCAGGAAACGTCACCCCGTCTAATTCAAAGTCGCCGGTTTCTTGCACTTCACCATGAGTAATAGGCACCTTGGCAATAATGGCTTTATTGATGTTAGCTTGCCAAATATTGACGACAGCAATGCCGTTATCTGGAATTTTATTGGCATCGACCAACCCATTATTTATCGCAAATGCGCCCACTGCGGCCGTCAAGTTACCGCAGTTTCCACTCCAATCTACAAAAGGCTTGTCGATAGAAACTTGACCAAATAAGTAGTCGACATCGTAATCATCGCGCTCACTCTTACTAATAAGCACGGTTTTGCTAGTGCTCGACGTAGCGCCACCCATGCCATCGGTTTGTTTACCGTAAGGGTCTGGGCTGCCAATCACACGCAATAAAAGCGCATCTCGCGCCGGCCCAGGCTGCTGCGCCGCTTCGGGTAAATCAGATACGTTAAAGAACACACCTTTACTGGTACCACCGCGCATATAGGTAGCTGGTACACGAATTTGAGGGGCATACTTCGTCATGTTTATTCCTTTTTTAAATTCCGAACAACCTCCAGCGTCTAACACCTAGTTAAACATTGTTGGAGGATGTTAGGGGAACGTAATTTGGGCTCAGGGCCCTCAATACGCATGGATGCAAGTTGGGAGCTTACAACAGCAAGGCAACCAGTCACTCAGCGAAAGCAGCGCTTAAAAATCACTTTCCACAGTTGTATTACAAGTTTTGGCTTAACGTCGTTACACACTAAGGTATTGAGCTACTTCGCTTCATAAACCTTCCGCAGCAAGGATGCTGTGGCAGAGCCCCCATGGATGGGTTCACGGCGTGTTTATGAAGTGAAGTGGCTCAGTGCCAAACGTCAATGCGCTAAGATGAAGGCGCTAGCTTTCAACCTCTTCAGCTTCTAAGAAGTCTTTGGCAAAGCGTTGAAGCACACCGCCTGCGCTGTAAATCGACACCTCTTCTGCGGTATCTAAGCGACAGGTTACGGGCACATCTAGGGTTTCACCGTTGGCTCGATTAACCACTAAGGTTAGCGTAGCACCCGGTGCAGGTTCACCTTTAACGTCGTAGGTTTCAGTGCCATCAAGTTCAAGGGTTTTGCGTGTTGTACCCGGTTTAAACTCAAGGGGTAATACACCCATGCCAAGTAAGTTGGTACGGTGAATACGCTCGAAGCCCTCTGCGACAATGACTTCTACCCCAGCTAAACGAACACCTTTGGCAGCCCAGTCTCGTGAAGAGCCCTGACCATAGTCGGCACCTGCTACAATAATCAGTGGCTGTCTGCGCTGCATGTAGGCTTCAATGGCTTCCCACATGCGCACCACTTTGCCTTCTGGCTCAATGCGAGCAAGCGAGCCTTGTTTCACTTCGCCGTTTTCAAGCACCATTTCGTTGAACACTTTCGGGTTCGCCAAAGTAGCGCGAAGCGCCGTTAAATGGTCGCCCCTATGGGTGGCATAAGAGTTAAAGTCTTCTTCCGGTAACCCCATTTTCGCCAAATACTCACCCGCTGCACTGGTAGCCATAATCGCGTTCGATGGCGATAAATGATCGGTGGTAATGTTATCGCCCAATATAGCCAGCGGTCGCATGCCTGTCATTGTACGCTCAGCATCCATTGCACCTTCCCAATAAGGCGGGCGGCGAATATAGGTACTCATTTCACGCCAATCATACAGCGGGCTAATGTCGCTGCCAGTATTCACTTTTAAGTCGAACATGGGCTCGTACACTTTACGAAAATGCTCTGGTTTCACGCTTTTAGCGACAATGGCATCAATCTCTTCGTCGCTTGGCCAAATATCTTTAAGCGTGACGGGGTTACCGTCGTTATCTATGCCTAATACGTCTTTTTCAATATCGAAACGAACCGTACCGGCAATGGCGTAGGCCACCACTAATGGCGGTGATGCCAAAAAGGCTTGTTTCGCATACGGGTGAATACGGCCATCGAAATTACGATTACCAGAAAGCACTGCCGTGGCGTATAAGTCACGGTCTATAATTTCTTGCTGAATTTTCGGGTCTAGCGCGCCGCTCATTCCGTTACAGGTGGTGCAGGCAAAAGCCACTATACCAAAGCCCAACTGTTCCAGTTCGCCCATCAAATCGGCTTCTTCTAAATACAGTTTTACCGCTTTAGAACCTGGCGCTAACGAACTTTTCACCCAAGGTTTGCGGGTTAAGCCACGCTGGTTTGCATTGCGGGCAATTAAGCCTGCTGCAATTACATTGCGCGGGTTAGACGTATTAGTACAACTAGTAATGGCAGCGATAATTACCGCACCATCAGGCATTTTGCCTTCTTCTTGTTCCCATGCGCTAGCAACGCCGCGCTGAGCCAAATCGCTGGTGGCTAAACGAGCATGTGGATTAGATGGGCCAGCCATGTTGCGGCCAACAGAGGATAAATCAAAAGTGAGAACACGCTCGTATTCGGCACTCGCTAATGAATCTGCCCATAAACCGGTGTGCTTCGCGTATTGTTCAACTAAGGCAATTTGCTTTTCTTCACGGCCAGTTAAGCGCAAATAATCGATGGTTTGCTGGTCGATGTAGAACATCGCCGCGGTAGCGCCGTATTCGGGCGTCATGTTTGAAATAGTAGCGCGATCGCCAAGGGTGAGGTGCGTAGTACCTTCGCCATAAAATTCCAAATAAGAAGACACCACACGCGCTTTACGCAAAAACTCAGTAAGTGCCAATACAATATCGGTAGCAGTAATATTGGGCTGTGGCTTACCCGTAAGCTCAACACCTACAATATCAGGTAGGCGCATGTAAGAGGCGCGCCCCAGCATAACGCTTTCTGCTTCAAGGCCGCCTACACCAATAGCAATAACGCCTAGTGCATCAACATGAGGGGTATGGCTGTCGGTGCCAACCAAGGTATCAGGAAAGGCAACGCCGTCGCGAGACTGAATAACTGGCGACATACGCTCTAAGTTGATTTGGTGCATAATGCCATTACCCGGCGGTATCACATCCACGTTTTTAAACGCTAACTTAGTCCAGTCGATAAAATGGAATCGGTCGTCGTTACGTCTATCTTCAATAGCGCGGTTTTTTTCAAACGCGTCGGGTTCAAAACCCGCATGTTCAACGGCTAATGAGTGATCGACAATTAACTGGGTAGGCACAACTGGGTTTACTTTCGCTGGATCGCCGCCTTTCGCCGCAATGGCATCCCGTAAGCCAGCTAAGTCAACCAACGCGGTTTGCCCCAGGATGTCGTGGCATACCACGCGGGCTGGAAACCACGGAAAATCCAAATCGTTCTTGCGATAAATAAACTGCTTAAGTGAATCGGTTAACGCGTCAGGGTTACAACGGCGCACTAAGTTTTCGGCAAACACTCGTGAAGTGTAGGGAAGTTTATCGTAGGCGCCAGGTTCAATGGCTTCCACTGCCTCGCGGGTATCAAAGAAATCGATACCTGCGCCAGGCAAAGGTTTACGGTATTCGTAATTCATATTACTCATGATTTTAAGCCTTAGTCGTTAACTACGTGCAGACATAGGAGGTACGTCACGAATATCTTCACCAGTATATTCAGCTGATGGGCGAATAATACGGTTGTCAGCGCGTTGTTCCATCACGTGTGCTGCCCACCCCGTTAGGCGAGACATCACGAAGATAGGGGTAAACAACTTGGTGGGAATTCCCATAAAGTTATAAGCGGAAGCGTGGAAAAAATCAGCGTTACAGAATAGCTTTTTCTCGCGCCACATCACTTCTTCACAGCGCACAGATACGGGGTAAAGCACCTCGTCACCTACATCGGCAGCGAGCTTTTCAGACCAACCTTTAATGATTTCGTTACGTGGGTCTGATTCAGAATAAATGGCATGCCCAAAGCCCATGATTTTGTCTTTACGGGCAAGCATGGCCATCATTTTTTCTTCAGCGTCTTCGGCTGATGTAAAGCCTTCTATCATTTCCATGGCTGCTTCGTTCGCACCGCCATGCAATGGACCGCGAAGCGAGCCAATAGCGCCGGTCACACATGAGTGCATATCTGACAAGGTTGAAGCACATACGCGAGCGGTAAAGGTAGATGCATTGAATTCGTGCTCTGCATACAAAATAAGTGAAACGTGCATGACTTGTTCATGCAACTCGCGAGGTTTTTCGCCGTGCAGCATATGCAAGAAATGACCACCAATTGAATCGTCATCGGTTTCTACATCAATACGAACACCATCGTGAGTAAAGCGATACCAATAGCAAATAATGCTTGGGAAACAAGCTAACATGCGATCGGTTGCGTGCTGCTGTTCGCTGAAGTCGTTCTCCATTTCAAGGTTACCCAACATAGAACAACCTGTACGAAGTACGTCCATAGGATGTGCGTCTTTTGGAATACGCTCTAATACATCTTTAAGGGCCTGAGGTAATCCGCGCATACTACGAAGTAAGGCTTTGTATTCATCTAACTCGGACTGGGTAGGCAATTTACCTTTTAAAATAAGATAAGCCACTTCTTCAAACTGGCAACTGGCTGCTAAATCTTTTACATCGTAACCACGGTATGTCAGGCCAGAGCCTGATACGCCTACAGTAGACAGTGCTGTTTTTCCTGCAACTTGGCCGCGTAATCCCGCGCCACTTAATTGTTTAGCCATCTTGTTGTCTCCGGTCTTGTGTATGTAAGGTACAAAAGTTTGTTTAGTATAATTAATTGCCGCAATTTGCTTGAGGCCGCTTTGCTGCAGAGGTACAGAGTGCGGCGCTGCCACGCCGTAAACCCATCCATGGGGGCTCCGCTTCGGCATCCATGCCTCAGAGGGGCAGCGCTCACACTCTCTACCTCTACATCAGCGTCCTCAGTGAAGCCGCTTTGCTGCAGAGGTACAAAGTGCGGCGCTGCCACGCCGTAAACCCATCCATGGGGGCTCCGCTTCGGCATCCATGCCTCAGAGGGGCAGCGCTCGCACTCTCTACCTCTACATCACCGACCTCAGCAGGACCGCGCATATTTACTGCAAAGGCAACCGGCGTGGCAGCGCCGTATCCCTGCCTCCTCAGCCAAAGCGACCTCGCAGGTAAAACGGCCTCGATTCACCTCAGCCGTTAGCCTTTGCCTTTGGCGAACAGTTCGTCGAGTTTTTGCTCGTAGTCGTGATAGCCAAGGTAATCGTATAACTCCATGCGGGTTTGCATGGTGTCGACAACGGCTTTTTGATCGCCATTATCAAGTATTGATTGGTAAACGTTCTCGGCAGCTTTGTTCATGGCGCGGAATGCACTTAGTGGGTAAAGCACCATCGCAGCGCCCCATTCGCCAAGTTGTTCTTTGTTCCAAAGTTCGGTTTGTCCGAATTCGGTAATGTTGGCAAGAATAGGGACGTCTAACGCTTCTGAAAATGCGCGGTAGTGTTCTTCAGTTTTTACTGCTTCTGCAAATATGCCATCGGCACCGGCCGCAACATAAGCCTTAGCGCGTTGAATGGCTTTTTCTAACCCTTCTTGAGCGAAAGAATCGGTTCGCGCCATAATGAAAAAGTCTGGGTCGGTTCTGGCATCTACCGCGGCTTTAATGCGATCGACCATTTCTTCTGTGCTCACAATTTCTTTGTTAGGGCGATGACCGCAGCGCTTTTGCGCAACTTGATCTTCCATGTGTACAGCCGCTGCGCCCGCTTTTTCCATATCGCGAATGGTTTTTGCAATATTAAATGCGCCGCCCCAGCCTGTGTCTATGTCTACCAATAAGGGTAAGTCACAGGCTGACGTGATGCGTTGTACATCCACAATAACGTCGTTTAGTGATGTCATGCCCAAATCGGGGAGCCCGTATGAAGCATTCGCAACGCCACCGCCTGAGAGGTATATCGCTTTGTGACCGATAGATTTTGCCATCATGGCGGTATAGGCATTAATGGTGCCTAATATTTGCAGTGGCTTATTGTCGGCCAGTGCTTGTCTGAATTTCTTTCCTGCACTCATAAGTAACACTCTCTGGTTTTAAATTAGGTTGGTGTGGCGCTAAGTTTGTTTTCAATATTGTTCTTTGAATAAAGAATATGGCGGCGCATTAGCATCTCGGCTAGCTCTTCATCGCGATTCGCAATCGCGTTCACAATGTGTCTGTGTTCGTCAAAGGCTGTAGTAACCCTTGGGCCAGCCATGCCTAGTTGAACGCGATACATGCGTACAAGATGATAGAGCCCGTCTATTAACACGCTAATGAGGTGGCTGTTTTTACTGCCAGTCACGATGCGGTAGTGGAAGTCCACGTCGCCGGCTTCTTGGTAATACAACTGGGCGTCTTTCACTTTATTGAAGTGAGAATCTAATAAGCCTTGCAGTGAGGCGACTTCTTCGTCGCTCATGTGTCTTGCAGCAAGGCGTGCGGCCATGCCTTCTAAGGCTTCTCTTACTTGGTAAAGCTGAATTAGCCCTTCAGGGGTTAGCGATACTACTTTGGCCCCAATATTCGCTTTCCGCTCAACTAGGTGGCAGGCGGCAAGTCGATTAATACCTTCGCGAATAACCGCACGGCTGACTTCGTATTTTGTCGACAAATCAGTTTCACTGAGTTTAGAGCCTGCAGGAATAACGCCTTCTACAATGTCTTTACGCAATTGAAAGAAGGTTCTATCTGCATTAGTTACAGGCTTTTCTAGGGTTATCTGTACCGACAAGCTATGCACCACAAAATAAATGTTATGTCGACAATATAGGGGGTTTAGGCTGCTTGGTCAAACTTTCTTAGTAGTTATTGTCGACAAAGTGGCGTTGGTTTTTATAAATTGAAAGGTTGAGCAAAATCTAAAAAGGTAACAATTTGCTGCTAATGCAAGAGGTTAATCTTAAAGGCTAGCGACAAGAGGCAAAGTATAAAGAAGGCGAATTGGGGTAGTGGGGCGGCTACAACCTGCGGTGCTTTTTGTCTGAAGGTTGTAAAGGTGTGGGAAAATATTGTCTAAATGGTCTAGTGAATAGTTAAAGGGAATCGGTTTTATGCTTAATAAGTAACCTATGCTAACGTAATGATTATAAATAATAATATGTCAATTGGAATGAGGGGGTTAGCACTGTTTTCGGCCTAACCAATTAGTCTAATTTTAAAGTCTCATTTTAATAAAAGTGCAATATTTCGCTATGCAAGTTAAAAGGAAGTCAGTATGATATTTCTCCAGTCTTCAAGCCAATACTCCAGTCGTGGGTAGATGGGGGCTGGTAGGGTAGAGAAAGTGACACTAAAACCAGTAGGGATACACGCCACTTTCATCAGGATATCCATAAATCAGCTAAATGTTACTCGTCGTAACGCCCTCTATTTTGTGAGTCTATTGGTTTTAAAGTTCCATAGAGAACTTGAAGCAGCCTAAAAACAATAAATTTTTTGACACTAAACACTCTCGCAAAGGGGTTACACATGATCACCAATACTGACGTGTCTAAGACACTAGTTAGTAGGCTTTCGCCTGTCGCTTTGGCAGTAGCGTTAACTGTACCTGCTATTTCTCATTCTGCATTTGCTCAAGAGGCTGAAGCCACTGAAGAACAAATGTATGAAGCGATTACCGTTACAGCAACCAAGCGTCCTCAAGTTATCTATGAAGTACCAATTGCAATTAGTGCATTTGACGGTGATATGTTAGCTGAACAAGGCATTACTGACTTAACGGATGTTGGTAAGTTTGTTCCAAACTTAAACGTAACGGGCTTTTCAGCGGGTCACACTTCTTCTGTAAACCCTTTTATTCGTGGTATTGGTCTTCAAGACCATCTTATCACTACTGATCCTGGTGTAAGCGTCTATGTTGATGGCGTTTATTTAGGCCGCCAAGTGGGTCAAAACTGGAGCTTGAATAACATCGAGCGTATCGAGGTACTTCGTGGTCCTCAAGGTACGCTATACGGTCGTAACTCTATTGGTGGTGCCATTAACATCATTACCAAAGAGCCAGATCAAGGCGATGTGACTAAAGTAAATGCAGAGTTCGGTACTCGCGGTCGTGTTAAGACTGACTTGTTCGTGAACCATGCATTATCTGACACCCTAGCATTCAACATGAACCTTGCTTACAACACCCGTGATGGTTTGGGCGAGTTCATTAACGTACCTAATGCAGAATATGATGTGGGCGAAACAGAAGATATTTCTGGTCGTATCTCGGTAAAATATGAGCCGTCTGATGATTTCCGTATGGTACTAACCGCTGATGCCAATAATGGTGACGGTGGTTTACGCCCTTACACAGTGCTTATTGATGAAATGCCAGATGGGCGTTTTTATGCTGGTACAAACAGCCTAGGTCTTGAGCTTAGAAATAGCGATGTAACCCCAGAAGGTTATGATATTTACGATAACGCTACAGGCACACCAGAAGTCACTGGCGTATCTAATGAAGCCCGTGGTGTGTCACTGACTACCGAATGGGATATTAGTGACGATTACACCGCTAAAGTCGTTGCTAGCCGCCGTACATCTAAGTACAAAGCGGGTCTGGATGATGATGGTACTATCTACTCGTTAGACCAATACCCAGAGCGTGGTGAAGCAGACCAAACGTCAATTGAAGTTCAATTGAATGGTTACATCAATGAGTACACTGACTTCGTTGCTGGCCTTTATTACTTCAATGAAGAAGGTAGCAACCGTCAAGGTAGTGATTCAAGTTTTGATGGCGGTGGCAACACCCTTCAACTTGACCAAGAAACCACAAGTAAAGCGGTATACCTAAACCTTCGTCATGACTTAACTGACGAGCTTAGTGTATCTGGTGGTATTCGTTACACTGAAGATGAAAAAGACGCGTCTGCAAATGTATTCGATGCGCTTGGCACCATTTATGACTCAAATGAGTGGGACGAAGTAACGTGGGAATTGGCGACCAACTATACCTTTGAAAATGGCATGACAGGTTATGCCACCATTCAAAACGGTTATCAGTCAGGTCAATATCCTGCTCGTCCATACTGCCTAATTGGCGAGTTCTTTGGCGCGGGTGGCTTCGATGATTTAGACGGCGCAGTAGCAGCAGTTAATGCAAGCAACTGTTTTGAAGCCTCTGACAACATTACAGCGGTGAACTACGAAGTGGGCCTTAAAGGTCGTGTAAATGAATACTTTGACGTGAGCATTGCAGTATTTAACACTGAGTTTGAAGACTTACCGTACCAAGTAAGCCAAGTTAGTGAAGGTGGTTTTGATACGGCTAACTTAGTGGTTGAGCAAACGTCACGTGGTATCGAGCTAGATACGACCTTGAACGTAGGCAACTTCAGTATGCTAACCAGCATTGGTTACATGGATGTTGAAGTTGATGAGCAAGACGGATTTAACCCTGTTGCGCCATTAACGCCTGATTTAACTTTCGCAATTGGCCCGTCATACACCTTCGACCTTGAAGGCGGTGATAAAATTCGCGCACGTATCGACTATTCATACCGCGCAGAAATGTACGGCGAGCCTAGTTCAGAGCCTACTCGTATGACGAACATTGATAGCCGTGAATTGGTTAATTTCGATGTTGCCTATACGCCAGCAGATGAAGGTTATACGGTTGCTTTATATGGCCGTAATATCTTTGATGAGCGTTATGACAACGCTCGCTTAAATACTGGGGATTATATTATCCAAGTATTAAGTAATGACGCGAGTGAGTTTGGCGTACGTTTCTCAACTGAGTTTTAATTAACGAATTGAGTAAGTTAAAAAGACAAACGCTACATCTGAAATAGGGGTAGCGGATATAACAAAGGCTGGTTTATAACCAGCCTTTTTGTTTTGCGATTCTGGCGGCATCTACACGGTTTGTTGCATCAAGTTTTGCGATGGCTTCAGACAAATAATTACGCACGGTACCTTCTGACAAAAACAGCTTCTGCGCAATATCATGGGTTTTTAATCCGTCAGCGGCGAGTTTCAGTGCTTTGCTTTCTTTTGCCGAAAGCGGGTTGTTATCATTCAGTGCCATTAAAGCAAGTTCGGGGCTAATAACTCTTTCGCCTTTTACAATTTTATGTAATGAGTTAACAAGGTACTCACTGTCAGCCTCTTTTAAAACAAACCCTTTAGCGCCCAGTGCCAGCGCTCGCTTTATGTAGCCAGGTTTGGAGAATGTGGTCATTACCACCACTTTGCTGTCTATAGATAAAGCTGCAAGCTTTTCTGCTAAATCTAGCCCCGAGACTAAGGGCATCTCAATGTCGGTAAGAATAATATCGGGGGCTTCGTTTGCGCCAAGCCAATCTAGCGCTTCTTGTCCATTAGCGCACTTCCCACTTATTTCAAAGTCGTCTTCTAAAGACAATAAGGTGGCGATAGCATCACGCACCAAAGATTGGTCTTCTACCACTAAAATTCGATTCATTGCCGGTTGCTCGATATAGAATTAGTCATATTTCAATGTGTGCTCTGTGCGTTATTATCGGGTTTAGAAAGTAGCGGTAATTGAAGTGTTAGCACGGTTGGGGAGCCCCACTGAAACTCAACCGTTGCATTAATGAGTTCAGCTCGCTCGCGAATGCCTTGAACGCCGTTGCCCTCAGTTTGGCAGTGGCTGTTACCATTATCAGTTATAACGAGAGTCAACATATCGTTGGTACATTGAAGGGTAAGCGTTGCTTGGTTGCCCTTACTATGACGAAGAATATTCGTAGTCGCTTCTTTTACTATTAACGACAATTGAGTTTCTTGAAGGGGAGTAAGGTGAGTGAAGCTGCTTTCGTCTACATCGCTCACTTCATGAAAACCCTGCTCCGACAACTTAGCCATATTTTTAGCGATTTCCTGGCTAAAGGAAAGGTGTTTAATGCCACTTACCGTTTGCCTAATCTCACTGAGTAGTTGCTGAGACAGCTGCGCCAATGCTTTTACTTCTGCTTGAGCTTCAGCGGTGCGGCCTTTAGACAGTAATTTATCGGCCACTTGAGCCTTCAACGAAATGCTGCTTAATGCATGACCAGCTACATCATGGAGATCACGGCCTATTCGTTCACCGTTTGGACGACGACCTTGCATTTCGGCTAGAAGTTCGGCTGGGGCTTGCTCGCCATCTTGCCGTGGCGTTACTCTTACTTGTGACATAATGTTTACTCCTAATTAAACGCCACTTTAGTCATTAAAGTGGCTAACTTGGAGCGAAAGCTTACGGGGAATGAACGTACTTAACCACAGAGATTATCTTTTACCATGGTGAATATTTTCTTTACTGCTGTATTTTATCAAAGTACTCCTGAGCTTTAATCTCTTTTAGCCCGCGGGTTTTCTACCTCTTTAAACAGCCATTCTTTAAATGCGTGTATTCTTGGCAGTTCAGCACATTCGAGGCGGTAAATAACGTAATACGCCAAAGGCGATTCAAAATAAATATCAGGGAATAACCTGACCAATCGCCCTGCGGCTAGATCATCTTTAGCCATAACACTGCGTGCTAACGCCACGCCGTGACCATCAATAGCTGATTGCAATACAGCCGCTGAGTTATTTATTTGAATGCTTTTAGTGGTTAAAGGGCCTGTTACTCCGGCTTTTTTTAACCACGCCGACCAAGACGGAAACCCCATATGGTCGTCCATTGATTGATCGTGTATTAGGGTTTCGTTCAATAATTTATCTATGGTGTTTAAGCGGTTTGAGTCTTCTAAAAACTTAGGTGAGCATACCGGGTATACCTCTTCATCCATTAGTTTTTCTGCGCTCAAGCCTTGCCAAGTGCCTGTACCAAAGCGTATGCCTATATCTATGCGCTGCTCAGTAAAATCAACAGGCTTTAAATTAGTATTTAAATTCACACTGGTTTGCGAACATATTTCTTGAAAAAAATGCAACCTAGGCAATAACCACTTGGCGGCAAATGCGGGGCTTACTGCCACTGTTAACGCGCCACTTATGGTGTTGTCTTTTAAAATCTCTAGCCCTTGGGCTAGTTTATCAAAGCCTTCGCGTATTAATGGCAGGGCACTTTGCGCGGTTTCGGTGGTTACTAGCCGTGTTTTACCTGAGCTCATTCTATGAAATAGCGGCGTGTCGAGCCACTCTTCTAATGTTTTTACCAGCTGCCCAACGGCTGCAGGCGTTACATTTAGCTCTTCAGCTGCCGCTGAAAAACTTTGGTGCCTTGCGCTTGCTTCAAACGCTTTTAATGCATTGAGGTGTATAGGTGATTTCATACGATAAACTTTTTCTTTACTGATGATTCAGATTATCTCGTTTGTTAAAGCAAGTAAATAAGTAAAAAATACCGCCCAAGCCAACCAGCAAGTTACTTGCTATTAGGCAACCCAATACTTTTTATTTATATAACAAATACAGCGCTTAGTGGCGCTTGGAGCAATAAACATGACTAAGCAATTTTCAGGTAAAAAGTTACTCGTTATTGGTGGTACTAGCGGAATGGGTTTTGACACGGCTCGATTAATTTTAGAGCAAGGCGGCCACGCTGTTATTGTTGGCCACCGAAAAGAAAAAGCCCAAGCAGCAAAAGAGCAGTTATCAGCTTTAGGCACTGTTGAGGTGTTAACCGCTGATTTAACCAGCGACGAAGGCGTGCAAAACTTAATTAACACACTTTCACAAGACCACGCAGACGTCGATTTACTGGTAAATGCGGCCGGTGTGTTTTTCCCTAAACCATTTTTAGAGCACGAAGCAGCTGATTACGATCAGTACATGCAAATTAACCGCGCGCTATTTTTTATTACTCAAAAAGTAGCCGCTAATTTAGTTACAGCAAAACGCGCAGGCGCCATTGTTAATGTGGGTTCTATGTGGGGTAAGCAAGCTATTGCCGCTACACCATCGTCAGCGTATTCAATGGCTAAAGCAGGCTTACATGCGCTAACTCAACATTTAGCAATGGAATTAGCCGTGCACAACATTCGCGTCAATGCAGTATCGCCAGCGGTTGTACAAACGCCAATTTACGAAGGTTTTATTCCTAAAGCACAAGTAAACGATGCCCTACAAGGCTTTAACAGTTTCCACCCAATTGGCCGTGTAGGTACCAGCGAAGATGTCGCCAATACCATTGCGTTTTTACTCAGCGACAAAGCTGCTTGGGTCACAGGTGCCGTATGGGATGTTGACGGCGGCGTAATGGCAGGTCGTAACTAAATATCGTAAGCGCTAATGGGCTAAAGCTGCCCGTAGCTAAATTTAATCACTGGAGAACAAATATGGTTTATTTACAAATTACACTAAATGTTGACCACGGTAATAGAAAAGCAGCAGCAGAGGTTTTTAATACCTACAAAGCCCCATTTTTAGACACTGTAAGAGGCGCAGTTTCAAAAGAGTTATTAGCGCGTGATGAAGATGTACAGGTACTTCACGGCTTTGAAACTATTGAGCACGCTCATGAGTACTTAGAAAGCGATTTATTTAATGCAGATGTGGTTACCGCGCTCGCGCCACTACTTACTAATGAACCAGAAGTACGCATTTACTGCGTAGCTTAGTAAAAATTTAAGATAGGAAAGTAAAAAAATGTCACAAGATTGGAACGCGTACCGCACCGAAGTAATGAACACTGTAGGTGCGTTTGCTAAGCAAAGCCCAGATACCCTACGCGGATTAATGACAATGGATGGCGCTGGCGAAAAGACAGGCCACTTAACGCCTAAATTACATGAGCTAATTAGCGCTCGCTGTTGCAGTAACAACACGTTGTGATGGGTGTATTGCGATGCACACTAAAAAAGCGGTTGAGCACGGCGCAACAATTGGTGAAATATCTGAAGCGTTAGGCGTTGCTGTAGCCTTAAATGCAGGTGCTGCGCTAACTTACAGTGCACGAGTACTTGACGCTCACGCACAATTACAAAACGCTTAATAAGCGTAAATTTATACCAATTCGCTTAATTAAGTGATCTATTTTGAGGTTGGAAAAACGTGTTGATAGTTAGGCAAAAAATTCGCTATTAAGTTGTTCTAAATGAGAATTTTTTAACGCAGGTAGCGAAACGCTAAGCCCCGCAAAATGATTAAGTATTAGTGCGGATTGGTATCATAGAGCAATAACATACATTATTGCTCTTATTTGATTTAGGTTAGATATATGCGAGTCAATTCAGATTTTTCAAAAAACGCTTTAATGCTGCCAAGTCAATATAGTTGGCAAACATCGCCTCAGGCGGGTGTTGAGCGGGTAATGCTCGACAGAATAGGCGCTGAAAAAGCCAGAGCAACTAGCGTAGTACGCTACGCGCCTGAGTCTACTTTTCCAAGCCATGCTCACCCAGGTGGTGAAGAAATATTGGTACTTTCGGGCACTTTTTCAGATGAGTCGGGCGACTACCCACAAGGCTTTTATTTACGAAACCCGCCAGGGTCTTCACATGCACCTAAAAGTAAAAGTGGCGCAACCATTTTTGTAAAACTGTGGCAAATGTGCGTAACAGAAGCCACCTCTGTGCGCATAAATACACACGATCCGGCTACGTGGATAACCCAAAATAACCGCCTAATATGCCCGCTTTATCAAGATGATAACGAAGTAACTAAACTGGTAAAGTTAACCCCGCAACAGCCCCTATTTGATAACCTAAAAGCACATAATGCCTTAGAGCTATTTGTACTGGGCGGCAGCGTAATACACAACGAGGTAGAATATTCAAAAGGAAGCTGGCTAAGGCTGCCAAGCACGAGTAAAGCGTTAATATCTGCGGGAAATAACAGCGCTACAATTTACCTAAAAGTAGGTAATTTTAAAAACATAGGCTGTGGAGGCTAAATAATGCGTACAAAAATTGCGATTATAGGCGGTGGGCTAAGCGGCGTGTATGCAGCTTACCAGTTAGAGCAATGCGGCATTACCGATTACATATTGCTTGAAGCCAGAGACCAATTAGGTGGCCGTATTATGGACTTTACAAGCCTGTCGCAAGCGACAACAAATAGCTTTGATCTTGGCCCAACGTGGTTTTGGCCAGAGTTTCAGCCGCAATTAAATGCCATTATTAAAACCCTAAACCTAGAAACATTTGCCCAGTACGAGCAAGGCAATACGCTAGTAGAGCGCTCACATACACAACCGCCCACAGCAATGCCCGGTTATACGCATGCGCCTACGTCTATGCGGTTAAAAGGTGGCATGGGCACACTTATTAATGCCTTACATGCAAAGCTTAGCAACAAACACATAGTGACCGGCGCTTTGGTTAAAACAATTACCCACCAACACGGTAATATTGAAGTTAACTTTAGCACCTCAAACACAACCGATAATAAAGTAAACGTTGAGCACGTAATGCTTGCGCTACCACCACGCTTAGCCGCAAGCCAAATAACATTTACCCCCGCATTGCCAAGCGATTTAGTACCGCAGTGGCAAAATACCGCAACCTGGATGGCACCCCACGCTAAGTATATTGCAGTGTACGATACGCCATTTTGGCGTAAGCAAACGCTCTCGGGCAGCGCCCGCAGCAGTGTTGGGCCAATGGCAGAAATACACGATGCATCAAATCCACTAGGCCAAGCCGCATTATTTGGCTTTATTGGCATACCCGCTGATGATCGAAAACGCATTAGTAATGAAGATTTTATCACACACTGCAGAGCGCAATTAGTCAGGCTTTTTGGCGCACAAGCCGCCACTCCCAAAGCCGATATTATTAAAGACTGGGCACAAGACCCACTCACAGCAACACATTTAGATACACATGCTGCGAATACACATGCACCAGCACCTTACATAACCGCGCAAAATGGCCCGTGGTATCAAAATTTAGTCGGTATTGGCAGCGAATGGTCGGTGCAATTTCCAGGCTATGTAGCTGGTGCGGTTGATGCAGCAAACATAGGCGTTGAGCTGTATTTAAAAAAAGTTAACGCGTGATGTGTAGAGGCTGAGGTTTGAGCTTAGTGCTTTAATGGATAGCTCATAACGGCAGCTGATGGACGGTTATGAGCGAACTTCGGAGATTAGACATAATTTTTGCGCAAATCCGCTTCAGACAAGGAGCGGACATTCATCACTCTCTGCTTTTAATTCCGTTATGTGCCATTAACGGTCGTTCGACGATGCTCTGCAATGAACAATTATTCTTTGTTTGGATGTTTATTTTCAGTAGTTCTGTATTCTAAGAACCCCTGAATAGTGTTGTATGTGTTTTCTGTGACAAATGGCTTTAAAGTGTTAATGAAAGTATTAAAATTTGCTGGATTTCCATCATCTACTTGATGGTTGAAATTAGTCCATATATCAAAAATACTAACTTTATTTTCTAGGGCTAATTCGTCAGTTGCAATAATTTTCCAGAAGACCAAACCGCATTCATACAAAGCATCATATTTTTTTTGCTGAATTAGCGCTCCAAAAGATTGTTCGCTTGTGTTTTTAAGGCAATTTTTTGTATCCGTACTAAATTTTTCTTTTGCGTAATTACGATATTTGCTGCCCAAACTATTTAGCAATTCGTAAGCCATATATTCTGCGCCACCTTCATGAATCCATTGCTGTTCGATGGCCGAAATATTTTTTGCCTCTCCTTGAAAAACATGTGCGATTTCGTGTGCAAAAAACCAACTAACTTGAAACTCGTTTAAATCTGCAATAGCTTTCTTTCCATACCAGTGCATGAATACTTGATTGGGAAGTGTTCCTCCTTGATTTCCATAAGAACCACTATTATCGTCACTGTAAGAGGCGAATAGTGTTGGTTTGAACTTCAGCTTGCCCAATTTTTCAGAAAAATAGACCATCATTTCAGGTATTTGTCGTTGAAGAGCTTTGAAAAGGATCGAAGGCAGTTCATTGTCAATTAAAGCGAAAATATCTTCGTTTTCAATTGGCACTGCTGAGCCAACATAAACCTTTTGTCCTTCATCCTTGTCTACCCAAGAAGACTTTCCTTTAAAGCTCTTACCATCAACAATTATTAAATCGGTATTGTTAGATATAAGAGTTATTTCCCAACTGTTCTGATAACCAGTACAAGTATTCGGACAAGCAAAAAATCGCCCTGAATGAATAAGCATACTTCCATCAGAAAATGGCGAAAAAGGCGCATAGTCTTTTGGTAACGCAATATAGGTTGGAGTCAAGTACAGACTAACTTTTGTAAATTTGGTTGAATCGCTTTTCCTGATTATTTCCTTATTATCTAAAACGGTAACAACAAAATTATCATCCAGTGGACGCCATCTAAAAGTTCGAGATTTATCTGGGGAGCTTTTGAACGCCAACATATCTATTTGAGCATCTGTTCTATATGTCAAAATCCATTCATTCTGAACTGTTTTTTCAATAGTCGTCTCGACGTTCGTTTCTACACCACTGGCCATTAGCGGTATGAGTAACAGTAGGCATATATTAAATGTCTTCAATCCAAGTTCCATTTTTTGATTGCATTAATTCTTCTAAAATTCATGTTTTTAAATATACCCAGCAAGCCCCACTAAGTCACTTTTCGAACAAAATTATTACCATGTTCTGGTTTGCCGAGACTCCGCAGATCGCTCATTTCTGTCGTTTGTTGTTGCACGACTCAGCGGCAGTTAAACGTACTTTGCCGCCCATCATCCTTCCTGTCAGGCTCAAATAGACAAGGGACGGACATTCAATGCATCGAAAACTGGTCAGCATTAGCGAATCCAGTGGAGGCCACACTTTTCGAGGCTTAAAGAATCAAAGTAACTTGTTAGCTAGTTACAACATAATCTGATGGGTAACTTATTCACGGCTTACGTTAGCAGTGCTGTGATGTAGGAAAAACACGTACTAGTTAGAACTCTTAGTCAAGCACCTGATTCCACGTATTTCTTATATATTTCTTATGCTTATATTACTTTACAAATTGCATTATAGACATGAAACGCAAAATTTTAAATTTGCGTTTCACTTCTACTGTGTTATGTTTATATTTCGTCAACAACCAGAACTCCACAATGGCTAAATTGAGAATAGAAAAGGCACCCAGCTTTAATTTTGATTCAGAGTTTAGTGCAATTCACCCATACATAACTAAGTATTCTGATACTGATGAACAAGGCCGTTATCTACATTGGTCACAATTTAAGTGGCGCGTGGATAAAGGTGATGACGTTGAGTTGGCATGGAAAACTGTTTTATTCAAACGTGGTCTCAATTTGAAACATACAGGCCTTCAAGATCCAGGAGGAATTTCATTTACATATAATATTCCAGCAAGTATGGAATCGAAATTGTATCATCTTGATAAATTAGCTGGTGGTAACGTTGGAAGTATTGAAGAATCAGCTGCTAGTGATAGCCTCCAGAATAGGTTTCTTGTTTCCTCACTAATTATGGAAGAAGCGATTACAAGTGCGCAACTGGAGGGGGCCTCTACCACTCGGGAGGTGGCTAAAAAAATGCTTGAGGAAGAACGGGAACCAATAGATGAAGATGAAAGAATGATTCTTAATAACTTTTTACTTCTCAAACATGCAGAACGAAAAGCTGGAGAACCATTAACTATCGACTTGATTCTAGAGTTTCATTATTTCGCCACGTTTAAGACATCGGAAAACAACGTAGTACCAGGTAGTTTTAGGGAAGCCAACGATATTTACATTGAAGATGGCGACGGAAATATTGCCCATCGCCCTCCCGATTTTAAGTTAATTGAAGATAGACTAAGATCTTTGTGCGCATTTGCAAATATTGATCACACGTCTGAAAGCGGTTCAAGTTTTATGCATCCAATATTAAAAGCAATCATACTGCATTTTTTTATAGGATATGAACACGCTTTCAGAGATGGAAATGGTAGAACTGCGAGAGCACTGTTTTATTGGTTTATGCTAAAGAGTGATTATAAACTTTTCAAGTATGTTTCAATATCAAAACTATTGAGAGAAAACCCAAGAGATTACGGAGAGTCTTTTTTATATACAGAAAGAGGACACAACGATCTTACGTACTTTATTTATTATCAACTAGACATAATCATTCAAGCGTTTAATGATTTGAAAAGTTACCTTGAAAATAAAGTAAGTGATTTTCAGAAAATTACAGCTCTGCTGGAGCAAACAAAGTGGGGTAAGAGGCTTAACTTTGTCCAAATTGACTTGATCAAGAAAGCTGTTAAGGAACCTGGAAGAGCGTTTACAGTGAAAGAAACCGCCAACAGTTATAACATTGCTGAAAATACTGCTCGGAAGTATCTAAAAATGCTTTCAAACGAAGGGCTCTTTCTCTCTTCAACGCACGGTAAGACCGCCTTATTTATAGCTCCTTCAGAATCTGCACTCACGAATGCTCTCAGAGGCCATGGCTAGTCTGTGTATTAATTTGCGTTGAAAAACTTTAATGCGTGCAGAACGCAACAACGGTACTGTGAAAGTTTCAATAAGCCAACGGCCGCCCTACGTACACAACGGACTGTCAGATATAGTTAAGTTAGGTTGTTGAAGTGTCAGTTTAAATCCGCGATAAACCCTAAATAAGCACAGTCATTCGCTTCCTCTGAGCAGTAGCACTTGCCCGTGCTACCTCAACTCACCTGCTTTTTAAGTCGCTTTTTCAAAACTGAGTCGCCATCAGTTTTTGATAACATTAGGCTGTCGGTAATACTAAGCAGCGCAACTACTGCCATCATCGCCATAGCAATTTTGAAGTTGATAAGCGACGGATCGCTATTTGGATTACCCACCATCAGTGAAGCTACGGCCAGCATAAGCGCAGAAATGGTGATCCCCATGCCACGGTTCATTTGCATGAGTATTGCACCCAGTGTATTGGCATCGCGCATTTTGTCTTTTGGCACATCCGCAAAGGCGATGGTGTTTAATAAGGTTAAATGCATCGACCTATTCACACCGCTAACAAACAAAATAACCGCAATCACAACCGATGAACTTTGTTGAGTAATTAGCGATAGCGCCACAAAACCCAGTGAGATCATAATGCCATTTGCAATAAGCACACGCTTAAAGCCAAAGGTGTTCATTATCCAGGTAGTCGCGGGTTTAATGGCAATATTACCCACAAACAGCCATAGCAATAATGTACCTGCTTCCACCGGCGAGTAACCCATTCCCAATTGCAGCATAAGCGGCACCAAAAATGGCGCACTGCCTAACGCTATACGTACTACCGAGCCGCCGTACATTGACAATCGAAAGGTGCGATACTGCATGGCTTCAAAAGAAAACAGAGGTTTTTTAGCACGGCGAATATGAAACACCGCAGCTATCAATAATAACAGTCCAAACACGGTCACCACGCTGCCCAATAGGGTAGAGGTGTTGTGACCAGCAAATAGTTCTATACCGGCCATAAAAGAGGCAAAGCCAATACCGGTTAGCAGAAAACCTACTACATCAAACTTACCCACATTCGCGGTGAAGTTCTCAAGCAAATAGGCGGAAGCAATAAGCGCGAATATGCCTAATGGCACGTTCATAAAGAATATCCATTGCCAGCTCAAGTGGGTGGCAATCCAACCCCCTAATACAGGGCCAAGAATAGGGGCACTTAACGCCGGCCACGTGATAATAGCCACGGTTTTAACTAGCTTTTCTTTTGGTAAGTCTCGCAGCACCACTAAACGTCCTACGGGCACCATAAGCGCGCCGCCAATGCCCTGCATAATACGAGACAAGGTAAAGCTAGTTAGGTTAGTGCTAATTCCACATAATATTGATGCCACCACAAAAATGATAATGGCGGCCATGAAGACATTACGGGCACCAAATTTGTCGGCCACATAACCACTTAGCGGAATAAAAAAGGTAACGGCAACAAGGTAGGCAGAAACGCCAATAGAAAGCTGAGTTGCTGGCACGCCGAAATCAGCGGCAATAACGGGAAGCGCGGTGGTGATCACCGTGGCATCCAGAATTTCCATAAACAAGGCCCCAGCAACAAGTAGGGCCGTTGCGGTATCGCGACTAAATGATCTCAAATGCGCGCACTACGCGGGCTACGCCCGTTATGTTCCTTGCAATATCTACAGCTGCATTAGCTTCTGCATTGGTTAATCGGCCCATTAAGAACACTTCAGAATCTTGCACTACCACACTAACCTGTAAGGCTGGCACGCGTTCATCGGCCACTATCTTGGTGCGTACTTTTGATGCAAGCCATATGTCATTAGCTTGAGTACCCGCCCCAATAGGTTCACCAATGCGAATTTGATTGTGAATTTTCTTGAGGTAATCGACTTCCTGAGCCCGTCTAACCGCTTCATCAATTAACGCTTGCGTGGGAGCTTGGCCAGTAAGTAAAGCAATGCCGTTATACATATCGACTTGTAGATTGGTTTGCTCTTTTAGCGCTTCACTCTTTGACCATTGATAAGCCACAGCGCGACCTGCGTTTTGGTCATCAAGTTGAGTACCAACGGTGCGTCTGTCGTTCGCCACTTTCGCAGCCATCGCTCCCGCGGCGCCAACCGCCACCACGCAGCCCTGTAATTGCATTACAAAAAGAAGTGATACAAGAGTAATAGTTAACGTCTTAACTCGTTTCATAAATGGGTAAACGTTATTCGTCTCCAAGGTCGGCCGGGAATAAGCTGTCATCAATGCATTCACATAAATTGTGAATCACCAACAAGTGAACTTCCTGAATGCGGGCAGTGCGGTTAGAAGGCACACGCACTTCAACATCGTGCTCGCTTAAGAAGCCTGCCATTTCACCACCGTCTTTACCGGTTAAGGCTACAATGGTCATATCACGAGACAAGGCTGCTTCCATGGCGGCAATGACATTTCGTGAGTTACCACTGGTTGATATAGCAAGCAAAATATCGCCAGACTGACCTAACGCACGAACTTGTTTGGCAAAAATTTCATCGTAGCTATAGTCGTTAGCAATGGAAGTAATAGTAGAAGTATCAGTGCTTAACGCAATAGCTGGAAGGCTAGGGCGATCGCGTTCATAGCGGTTAAGCATTTCAGAAGAAAAGTGCTGAGCATCACCTGCCGAACCACCGTTACCGCAGCTTAAAATCTTATTACCGCGAATTAGCGCTTCAACCATCATCATGGCTGCTTTTTCAATTGATTCAGGCAAAATTTCAGATGCAGCAATTTTGGTTTGAATACTTTCAGTAAAGTTCGCTTTAATTTGTTCAATCATACTTCTTTTCTCTGCATTTCAGGATATCAAGCAATCTCAACAATGAGTGCACATCAGGCTGTAGGAGGTTGGCTTGAGAATTCGGCGCAGGCAGTATTTAGGCTTCCGTAAACACGCTGTGAACCCATCCATGGGAGCTCCGCTGCCGCATCCATGCGGCGGAGGGTTTACTACAGCCTAAGTACTACCTACACCTAATCACCAGCACACCTAACCGCTACGCGCTTTTTATCCAATATTTTTAAGCCACTGAAGGTCGCTTCCGTCAATGGCGATAACGTCTATGCGTAATGGGGTAGACGCGGGATTAAAGTTATTATCTAACAAATAGAACGCAAACGCAGCCTGAATTCGTTGAAGTTTCTTCATTGTGACAAATTCAGCGGCCTGACCGTACTGTGACTTTTTGCGAAACTTCACTTCTACACAAACAATGGTGTCACCATCTTGCATAACAATATCAAGTTCACCACGTTTGGTTCGGTAATTACGACAACGTAATGTAAGCCCTTGTTCCTCTAAATAAGTAACGGCCTTGTTTTCTGCTGCATTCCCTTGCAATACGGACAATGTAGTTTACTCCATTAGCATTTGCACGCGCTCGTTACGAATAACGGCTTGAGGTAAGTTTCGTTCTACTTCACTGTTTTCATTCAGCGTAAGTGTGCCGGTTAACCCGTCGAATGTTATGTACGACAAGGTCGTTAGCATCCCTAATTGGGGGAGTAATTCGTAAGCGTCTACACCGAACGCGAACAGTCTATTTTGCAACGTACTGCGATCGGGCCAAGTTTGGTTGGTTTGCTGAGCAAGTTGCTGCCATTTATGGTCTGGCATCATCCATGGCATGTCGATAAAGCGAACGTTTTGTAAATCACGCCACTGGTTCTTGCCACTGTTGTAGTCCATTGAACGAGAGGTCGCATAAACAGGCACTTGTTTTCCATCGTACGGGTTTAAGCTCGCTTCTATTATGGGGTTAAGAAGTTCGGTATCTTGCGGCGACGCGAATGCAACAATGGCATCAATGTCTCGCCTGCTGCGGGGCATGTTGTAAACTTCTTCGTTCGTCATATATTCAATTTGGTTAATACGCTGATTACTTTGGGCTACATCTAAAGCCTGCGTGATGCCTTCTCTTAGTGACTCACTATCATTGAACGTTACTGAAGTGATGTTAGCCTTGCGGGCTTGGGCTTCTTGTTCGTGCAGCGTGTTCCAACGATTTTTAAACGCATCGTTCATACGCTGGTACAAGTTACTTTGCGCTGCAATAACAATTGGGGCTCTAAAGCCTTTGCTATAAATAAACTCTGCAAGCTGATTGGCTTCATCTTCCGGCGCAAGGGCGAAATAATTAACCGCTGGTGCTGTGGTGGTAGGCATCTCAGATTCAGCGTTAACGCCTTCTGGGTTTAAAGGCTCTGAGTTTACTGACGCTGAGATTACTGAGGCTGAGCTATCTGAAATTGTCGGCATTTCATCCGGGCGGTTCAACGCCAACATGTTCACGCCAGGCGGTAACGCGGGTATTAATTGCTCAACGGTTTCTTTTAGTAGCGGGCCGACTATAAATTTAGCATCGCCAATGGCGGCGACCAGGGTTTGTGTATCGGCGTTGGTGGTATCAACAAACCGAATGTCAGGCATACTATTTGGGTTGCTGCTTTGTTGGAGCTGTTGGTAATAACCCGCCATAATGCCATCTTTCACCGCCTCACCAGTAGCCGCAAGCCTTCCGCTTAACGGCAATAGAACAACAAGTTCACGAATTTGAGGGGCAGTTAGTGCCTGCGCTAAGGCAACCTCTTTGGGTAAATGCTGTGCCAACATATGGCCTGCATAAACCTGTTGATATTGGGCAATGGACTGATTCAACTGCTGCGGGTTTCGTGCACTTTCAACGGTTAACTGACGAAGAGCAAAGAAGGGTTGCAATTTAGGGTACTGATTTTCACTTTGGGTGAGTTCATCAGCAGGTATTTGGTTTAATAATGCCCAAACTTTAGCGACTTTTTGTTCGTCTTCTAGTTCAGTAGACAAAACGCTATTGGCCGCCTTAGCCCACAAACCTTGCTTGGCATAAAGGTCTGCTTCCAGCGCCGCCAGTTTGGCAACAAGGGCAGGGCTAGTATTCACATCTTCCAGCATGGCAGTAAGTTGTGCTGGCGATGAAGAAGGGTCGTTCTGATATGCCATTGCAACATGTATGGCGTAGCTATCTTGCAACGAGGTAGCTACACCGTCTTGTTTCATTTCAAACAAGATTTGCTGCGCTAAAATAGTATCGTCTTGCGCGAGATAAAGACCCACTGCATCTAGTAGTAAGGTATCTCGTTTTACTTTATCTCGGGTTTGAAGCCATACTTTTTTGGCTTCTACCAGCTTGTGTTCTGGCGTGATATGTTGCTTTACTGGCGCTTCTACCGGCTCAGTATTGATAATCTTAGGTGCCGAGGTGGGTTCAGGTGTGCTCCCGCAGCCTGCTAAATATAGCACGCTGGTGGCTGTCGCCATTGCAAAGGTAATGCGCTTTGTAAAATGTCCAATGTGACCCACAGTCTGTTTCCTTTCACTTCGTTTAACGGCAAGTAGCGGCAAGTTTATCCTAACCACGATGAAAATCTACGTTTGCCGACGTAAACTAGCCCAATGGCGTGGTACACTTTCTTTATTATTCGTTATTTTTATTGTTTATATGACCAATTTCGCCACCTTGTATATCGTTCCTACACCTATCGGCAACCTTGATGATATTAGCGCCCGCGCTATCGAGGTATTAAAACAGGTTAACTGGATTGCTGCGGAAGATACACGACACAGCTCTCGGTTGTTACAGCACTTCAGTATTTCTACACGTACCTTATCGCTGCATGATCACAATGAAGATAAACGTACCGCGATGCTGGTACAGCGCTTAAAAGACGGCGAATCTGTGGCGTTAATCAGCGATGCGGGCACGCCATTAATTAGCGATCCTGGTTTTGTATTTGTTAGGCGCTGCCGAGAAGAAGGTATTCCTGTTATCGCATTGCCAGGCCCATGTGCCGCTATTACCGCGTTAAGTGCTTCTGGGCTGCCAACAGACCGATTTATTTTTGAAGGCTTTTTACCGGTAAAAACACAAGCTAAAGACAACCAACTTGCCGAACTAAAAGCGCGTACTTGCACGAGCGTATTTTATGAAGCACCGCGCCGTATTTTAGCCACAGTGAAAGACATTGCCCGTGTGCTAGGAGACAGACACATAGTGGTCGCCAAAGAGCTTAGCAAAACCTTTGAAACCTATGTGAGTGGTACGCCGGGTGATGTTATTGATTATTTAGAAGCAGACGCAGCCCACCAAAAAGGTGAGTTCGTGGTGATGGTGTCGCCAGCTCAAGTGAATTTATCTGAAATATCGGCTGAAGCCATGTCGCTTTTAACCACGTTATGTGACCACATGCCATTAAAGAAAGCCGCAGCAGTGGTGGCTGAGCATTATGACTTGAAAAAGAATGCCTTGTACCAAGCTGGGCTAGACGCAAAAGGTGCGAAAGACGCTGATTGATCTCAGACCTATGGGTTAAGGGTACCTATCTAAACAATATAGTTAACACACAATAGGCTTAGCGCATTTTGCACTATCGCTTATCACGTTAAGTGTAAGGTTGGAGGATAGTTATGAGTCAGCAAGTTTTGAAAATTGAGATGCCAGAGGGTAAATGGGTTGTCGATATTTTTGGTAAATCCGGCGATTCCGGCGAGTACGATTTAATTCACCCTAATACGCAGGTGAAGTTAGCCTTAGCCGATGAAATGCATGGGTTTCGGTATAATCTTACTGGCCCTGAAGGTACGCCATTTGCTATTTATCTTGATGATACGGTTATCGCGGAAGGCACGGTTGATAAAAGCCAGAATCTTAACGGTACAGGCATTTTATAAAATAGGTTTTTATCCACTACGCTGTATTCAAACGTCATAAATAGAAATGCCCGCTGGCGTTAACGCAGCGGGCATTTATTTTTTAGTTAAAAGGCGCTATCTACTGCTTACGACAAGCGGCCTTTAAAGTCTTCGTAAGAAAATTGGCGAACAATTTCGAACTCACCGTTTTTACGCAAAATACCAATGGCGGGGTGTTCAACGCCGTTGAAGAATGATGTTTTCACCATGGTGTAATGCATCATGTCTTCAAACTGAACCCGATCGCCGGCTTTTAATGGCGCATCAAACGAGTAAGTATCAATAACATCACCGGCTAAACAGGAATTTCCACCTAAGCGATAGTCGTAGGCTTTCTCGCCAGGTAACGCTGCATTTAAAATCGTCGGCCGATAAGGCATTTCAAGTACATCAGGCATGTGCGCCGTGGCTGAAATATCTAAAATGGCAATATCACCATCATTGTTTACTACATCCACGACCTCAGCAATTAGCGGCCCTGTTTGCCACGCGACGGCAGAGCCCGGCTCTAAGATAACGTCTAAATGCGGGTAGCGCTGTTTAAAATCGCTAAGGGTTTTAATCAGGTGGTCAACATCGTAACCTTCGCTAGTCATCAAGTGACCGCCACCTAAGTTTAACCACTTTAACTGACCTAGGTAATCGCCAAAGCGTGCCTCTATTGCTTTAAGCGTACGTTCGGTAGCAAATGAGTCACACTCACACAAGTTATGACAATGGAAACCGTCAATGCCCGATAAACCTACCCCTTCGAGCTCACTTACTCGAAGCCCCAATCGCGACCCCGGCGCTGCGGGGTCGTAAAGCGGGGTATCTGCTTCTTGATGCTCTGGATTAATACGCAAACCCAGAGACACGCCCGCAAGCGCATCTTTGTGAGTTTGCCATTGTGACAGACTATTAAACGACAAGTGATTCACCAGCGTAGCCAGCTCTTCTATATCCGCCTTTTTATACGCAGGAGAATAGGCATGGACTTCTTTACCCATTTCAGCGGCTAATTTGGCTTCCCATACCGAACTTGCGGTTGCGCCATGTAAATAAGGTTTAATGATGTCGAAGCTCGACCACATTGAAAACCCTTTTAAAGCCAGAATAATTCTAACGCCTGACTCGTCTTGTACACGCTTCATCAACTCAAGGTTTCGGATGAGTTTTTCCTCTTCCAGCACATAGCAAGGAGAAGGGATATCTGTTCGTTGCGTTAAGTCTGCCAACCTTTATTTGCTCCAGTTACAGTGTTCTATTACTTAGTGAATGGGCTGCTATCACACTCAAGTACATGCCATGGAAGGCCATGCTCGTTAAGCATATCCATGAATGGATCTGGATCGAATTGTTCCATGTTCCAAACACCGTTTTCTTTCCAAGTGCCATTTAGCATTAGCGCTGCACCAATCATGGCCGGAACACCTGTGGTGTAAGACACCGCTTGTGCACCAACTTCATCGTTACACTTGGCATGTTCACAGTTGTTGTAGATGAAAATGGTTTTTTCTTTGCCATCTTTTATACCGGTAATGTAAGTACCAATGCAGGTCATGCCGGTATAACCTTCAGCCAGCGAACCTGGGTTGGGCAGAACTGCCTTTAAGAACTCTAAAGGCACCACTTTTTGGCCTTGGAATTCAATCGGTTCAATGCTGGTCATGCCAACGCCTTCTAATACGCGAAGGTGTGTTAGGTATTCATCACCAAATGTCATCCAAAAACGCGCACGTTTTAGAGTAGGGAAGTGCTTAACCAAAGATTCCAATTCTTCATGGAACATCAAGTATGACGCGCGCACACCAATATTTTGGTAATCCAAATCTTCACGCACGCTGAGTGGATCGGTTTCTTTCCACTCGCCATTTTCCCAGAAACGACCACGTTGAGTAATTTCGCGAATATTGATTTCAGGGTTGAAGTTGGTAGCAAATGCTTGACCGTGATCACCACCATTACAATCAACAATATCCAAATAGTGAATTTCGTCGAAATAGTGCTTAGCAGCGTAAGCGGTGTACACGTTGGTTACACCTGGATCGAAACCACTGCCTAACAACGCCATAATGCCAGCGTCTTTAAATTTCTGCTGGTAAGCCCACTGCCAAGAGTATTCGAATTTTGCTTCGTCTTTTGGTTCGTAGTTTGCGGTATCAAGGTAATCAGTATTGGTTGCTAAACAAGCATCCATAATAGGCAAGTCTTGATACGGTAGCGCAAGGTTAATTACTAGGTCAGGTTTAACATCGTTAATAAGCGCTTCTACTTCTTTGGCGTTATCAGCATCAAGAGCGAATACGCCTTTAACGCGGTCTGCACCCACTTCATGTTGCAAGGCTTCACACTTAGACACAGTGCGGCTGGCAAGAAAAATTTCGTCAAAGTGTTGAGGTAAACGTGCACACTTTTTTACGGTTACTGAGGCAACGCCGCCAGCACCAATAATTAAAACGCGAGACATAATAATTAATCCCTAAATAAGCTAATGAATTTTGGGCTGAATGCTAGCAGACGATACCAAATTGGCAAGCAAAGACAGCATAGGTTCGACAAAAAATAGTCATCGTAATCACAAGGAAAACGAATAAGCGCAATTTATACGCGATAACGCCTATTCTGGCATTGTATTGATGGGAGGGGAAACCACAATTTTGTCGCCCACACGATAATAAGGATAGAGTAAAAGTTTTTCCTCGTCATTGGGGCACGCAGCGCTGATGGCGATAGCATCTAAACGAGTGTGTTTTTGCGTTTCAACCGTCGCGGCGTAAACGAGAATACTGTAACTTTCAGAGTCTGTGGTAGTGTCGATGATTCGCCACTGCAAACACTCTATAAGCTGACTTTCGTCGATACGATAATGGGTTTCTTCGCTAAACAAACAACCGACTTTGCCATTTTCATAAATAGCCGCGAAGGGATAGAAAACGGAACTGGTAGAAAGTACCAGTTCGCATAACTTGAGCGCCCTAGAAACCAGTATGTTTAAAGGGGGTGGTAAGCTACTTGTTCCTTTTATCATGGTGCATCTCCTAACAGTTATTGCGTTTGAGCGGTAGCTATGAGTAACGCGAAGCTAGATACAACCAGGCTGTGCTTTTAGATATACACCTTCCACAGCCTTGATATTAGGTTAAACGAATGTGTGGGTCTATAAGATCAAGGGGTTTTATTTTTTCTGGCACCCTGAATTCCGCCAGTGTGAACGATGATAAGTGTCTGTCCTTTTTCAATTGTCCTTTTTTCACCTACATTGGTCGAGGCATTGGTTGAAGCCAAAGTGGCTAGCAAGTGCTTAAGTGCCCAAAACACCTTTCCAGAGTAAACCCCTTCAATTTCAAACGGCATTGTTCGATTGAAGTTTTCACAGAATGTCTTCAAGTACGGGGGTATTTTCCCATATCCACCACAATGAAAATCATGATTGATGCTGAAGTGGCTTTTTGAGCGAGCGCTAAGGGCTGATGCATGAGTGGGTGTAGAAGTATGAGCAAGATTAAGTGCCCGCCCCGGCTCAATAAACTTTTCTACGAGTCCTTCTAGGTATCCTTCTCCTTTTAATACGCCAATGCCAATAGCGTGTTGGTGGGGTGATAATGCAGAGGTTAACCCTGCCAAGGTCGCGCCACTGGCAACAGGAGCAATAATACGGTCGAAAGGGATATCTATTTCGTTTACGACTTCTTGCACGCCTTTTAGCGCCGCCATTTGGCTGCCACCTTCAGGAATAATCAACGCATCGGGAAACTGAGTTCGTAGGCTTGCTAAATAAGTAGGCTCATCCCTTTGCTGATAGGTTTTTTTATTTACGTAGTGAACTTGAGCGCCCCATTTCACTAAATCCTGAATCATTGGGCTGGGGTGTTTTGTGTAGTCGCCGCGAATAATAGCGTGAAAAGGCACATTTAGCTGATGACATAAATAACCTAAAGCATGCAGATGATTGGAAAACCCACCGCCAAAACTGACTACTGAGGAAGGTAGCTGGGTTTTCAAATCCGAGCGTAAACCCGCCTGCGAATTTAAAGCCATTTCTTGGTGCGGCAAAAGAGCAAACGCGTACTTTAATTTACGCCATTTGTTGCCTGAAATGATGGGATGTATTTTATCGTCCCGCTTAACAAACATTGATACATGTTCAGCCCCCTCCCAGTCTGGCGCAAAGGGCTCTAGCGGCGAGGGTAAACATAGGGCATCAGCAAAACTTTCAAAATTCAAAACAAGCTATTCAAATGATCAATGTGGCAATTCCAACAGTATAACTAGAAGATAGATAAAGAAGGTACATGTATATGTTTCAACGTCGTTATTCCACTTTAAAGCTCGTCATCGTATTGGGAATATCACTTGTGGTTTTGTCGAAAAATGTGCTGGCGCAAAGTGTGCCTGATTATGTCACCAAACAAGTGCCCGAGGCGCAAGTTGTGGGTAATGCAATGTTTACGTATATGTTTTGGGACGTGTACGACGCTACGCTCTATGCGCCGAAGGGACAGTGGCAGTCTGACGCTCCTTTTGCATTAAAGCTTGATTATCAAAGAAGTCTAGACGGTAAAAAGATAGCACAGCGTTCAGTAGATGAAATGCGTAAGCAAGGTATTAGCGACGAAGCAATGTTAAGTGAATGGCGAGACAAAATGGCGGCGCTTTTCCCCGATGTTGAAGACGGTGACGTGATTACCGGTGTGGCTACCTCAGACCAAGCCAGTGAGTTTTATATCAATGGTGAGCTAGCTGGCACTATTGAAGATACAAACTTCACGCAGTCTTTTTTCGACATTTGGCTGTCAGAAAAAACCTCTGAACCCAAATTACGCAAGGCCTTGTTACAAAAGTAATAAGCCCATTCTTTATTAATTATGGGCAGCGATTCTAAGCGCGTTAAAAAGCTTATCAAATAAGCTCAAGAATAAAGACTATAAACAAAAATATTAGCTAAAAATATCAGCTTAAAGCATCAACCTATATAAACAAAAAGCGCACAGCAAGCGCAGTGAACGGCATTCATTTGGCGAAATATTTATTAAAAAAATAAGTCGCTAAGCAGGCAGCCATATAAACCAAAATCGAGGTCATTATGAAATTTATACAGCGCACGGTATTAGTCGGGCTTTTATCTTGCCTTACTCTTGTAGCCGGATGTTCTACATCGGTAGATGGCAATACTTACAAACAAGTTTCACCCACGTTTAATATTGAGGAATTTTTTGCTGGCAACGTTCGGGCTTGGGGCATAGTACAAAATCGTTCTGGCGAAGTGGTTCAGCGCTTTGTGGTAGATATTGAAGGTAAAAACGAGGGCGGTACATTAACGCTAGATGAAACATTCACCTACGGGGTAGGTGAAGGGCCAAAAACTCGTACGTGGAAAATTGTTAAACAGGCCGATGGCACCTACGTGGGCAACGCGGGCGATATTGATGGCCCTGCAACAGGCACTTCATACGGCAACGCATTTAACTTTCATTACAATATGGACTTACCGGTTGATGATACAACCTATGCAGTTACCTTCGATGATTGGTTTTGGGCATTTGACGATAGCGCCATGATGAACCGCTCATACATTAGAAAATTTGGCGTGGTAATGGCTGAGGTGACTATTTTTATGCAGAAACAAAGCTAGTGTCGATTTAACAGTTTATCAAAGCATTAACATCAAAGCATTAACGGGGGAAGGTGAATACTACGCCCAACCCGTGACCTTGCATAAGCGGGTCGTGCACGAACCAGAGTTTACCTTTGTGCAGTTTAATAATTGCCGAAACAAGCGATAACCCCAACCCGTTCCCTTCACAGGTTCTGCTTTTATCAGCTTGGAAGAAACGACGTTCTAAACTATCAAGTTCATGTTCATCAACTCCCTTCCCATTATCATTCACGCTGATAATCACATGGGAAGACGTGGCGGTAAGTTGTAGCGTAACGGTTCCGCCATCAGGCGTGTATTTTATGGCGTTATCTAGCACATTCGCTACTGCTTGAAACAGTAAGTTTGGATCGCCGTAGAACTGAACTTTTGACAGCTGACTAATTAGGTTAATATCACGGTCTTCGGCCAATGGCTGATATAAATCCTCTACATCAATAATCATTTCACTTAGCTCGGTTTCACAAAACCCTTCTTTTTTGTGAACCGTTTCTAGTTTGCTAATTCGCAAAAGACTGTTGAACATATTTAAGAGTTTGTCAGCTTCGTAGGTAGTTTCGTGGCGTAGTTTCTCATCACCAATATGTTCTAAATTATTGCGTAAGCGTGCCAACGGTGTACGCAAGTCATGGGCAATACTGTCGCTTACCGACTTTATATTGTTCACCGCACTTTCAATGGTATCGAGCATATGATTGAACACAACAGCCAGTCGACTTAAATCATCCCAGTTGCTGTCTATTTCCAAGCGTTCTTCTAAATTACCAGTACGAATAATGTAATCAGCAGTTTGTGCCATGCGGTTAATACGCTTAACTACGTAAAGTGCGACCGCAAAGCTTATGGCACCCAATACGCATAGCAAGGCAATAATTATCCAACCAAACGTTTTTCCTAACCACTGTGCACTGTATAAATCATCGATATTCCGGCCAACAAACAAAGAATAACCTTCTAGGTTTACTTCCTCGAAAAGAATGCTGTTGGTTGATTCAGAAAAGGAATAGCGGGTGCTGTCTTGCGCGATACTCTCTTTTTCGCCGCTCAGTACGGGCAATTTAATAATGCTTGTGAAGGGAGTACCAGCGTCAACACTTTCACCCATGGCAATAGGCCACATTGGATAATTGCCTGCTACTATCTGGTTTTCGCTGTCGCGAAGAACCACAATTAAACGAGATGGCGTTAAGGCGTGGGAGGTGTCGGTTAGGTTCGAATCTGACGAAAGGCTTGGTGTGGTTCTCGCTTGAATGTTACTAATAACCGCATCAATACCCACTTGCTCATGCAATAGCGTAAACGCATAAGTTTCAGCATCAACCGCAGCGCTTGCCTCACGAATAAATACGTCACTACTGGCAAGACGCCAGAAGTAAACGATAAATAAAATAGCAACAAGCGCTAACGAGGTAAGTAATACCCCAACTCGAAAACTAGAGCTTCGGGTGAAATTGCCTATTGCTAACACACAACCGGATCCGCAATTCTATAACCCGTGCCTCTTACCGTTTCAATAAGAGGGACGTTAAATGCTTTGTCTACTTTTTGACGCAAACGGCTGATATGCACGTCGATAACATTGGTTTGCGGGTCGAAGTGATAATTCCAAACTTGCTCCAATAGCATGCTACGAGTAACGACCTTTCCTTGATGGCGTAATAAGCACTCTAGTAACTGGAACTCTTTTGATTGTAAGTCTATTTCGGTATCACCGCGTTGTACTTTCCTGTTAACAAGATCAAGCGTGAGGTCGCCCACTTTGATAAGTGTTTTATCACCGCTTTCACGTTCTCTTCCTGCTAACCCTTCAACACGGGCGAGTAGTTCTTCAAACGCAAAAGGTTTGGTTAAATAATCGTTGGCGCCTGAACGTAAACCCCGGACTTTATCTTCTACTTGGCTTTTCGCACTAAGCAGTAGCACAGGGGTAAGCACGTTATCTTTTCGTAAACGTTCTAAGATGGTAAAGCCGTCTAACAAGGGAAGCATTACATCTAGTACAATAACATCTACATCATCGGACAAAGCTTCAGCTAAGCCTTTTTCGCCATCACGCGCCGCAACGCAGCTGTGCCCTTCACCAATAAATCCTTTTTCAATGTGAGCGGCAACCTTGGGATCATCTTCAACAAGTAGCACATTCATGATTTTGGTACTTCTAATTAATGGAGTTAAATATCAGTGTTTATACATACAATCTATCGTGTTGCGATCACTTTGGGTTGCTATCAGCACCCCTATTAAAACGGACATTAGCGTTATATGGCGTAAAATGTTGAATGTCCCCACGAGCACATTTCACCTGAACTTCGTGCCAGTATTCTGGGGTCATTAGGTCGCCATGCAACGACTTCAAAATATCCTTAAGTTTCCGTTTTCCAACAATAAAATGTTCAAACTGCTCAGGGAAGACATCGCTGGGACCAACCGACAACATGTCCATCGCATAAGGGTCATCTGATTTGGGTAGCGCCCTAAAATGACGTTCGTTCATTAAACATATTTCATCATAGTCGTAAAAGATAACTCTGCCATGTCGGGTTATACCGAAATTTTTATGCAGCATGTCGCCAGGGAAAATATTCGCCATGGCTATTTGTTTAATACAAAGCCCTAACTCGTTTAATGCGCTGCGTACTTTGTCCTCATCTTCTTCTTGTTGAAGATACAAATTAAGCGGAGTCATCTTACGTTCTATGTATAAATGCTTAATGACCAGTTCGTCATCGGTAAATTCGAGACTAGAAGCGCAGGTTTCTTTAAGTTCTTCGATTAAAAGAGGGTCGATACGAGACAAGGGAAAGCGAAAGTTAACGTATTCATGGGTGTCTGCCATTCGTCCCACACGATCTGACATTTTTACTAACCGATAACAGTCTTTAACATGCTCTCGGGTGATCTTCTTACTTTCGGCAAACTCATCTTTGATAATTTTAAACACTACCCCGTAAGAGGGCAGGTGAAACACCATCATCACCAATCCTCTAATGCCTGGCGCGGCCTCAAAGTGATCGTCGGTGGTATCCATATGATCGAGAAAATTACGATAAAACACTGTTTTCCCGTGCTTGTAATGACCTAGCGCCATGTAAAGCTCAAAGTGTTTTTTGTTGGGTAATAGTTCTTGAAGGAACGCCGCCACTTCTGCTGGGTTTTGGGTGTCTGCCATGAAGTAGCTTCTGGCAAAACCGAAAATAACGCTTAAATCACTTCTGTCCGTGAGTAATGCGTCTACAAACAGGGTGTGTTCATCACTGCGTTGTAAAGAGATTACAAAAGGGAGGGTTTCTTCTGGCATGCATATTCTGCCAATAAGATACGCCGATTTTCCTCTAAAAAACGTGGGTTTTAGCAGTTCCACAGTATGAACACTGGCCAATTGCTGTGTGGTTAATCGCTTTCTAAGTGCTTCTTCAAGGTTTTGCATGTCACGTTCGTAATCTTCAAAAGGGATGCCGTAGCGATAGATTTTGAAAATAGACACGTACATCTCGCGTACCGTGGTGGTGGTATCGAAGCTGTGAATGACTTTATCTCGGTCTTGGCCGGGTAAAAAGCAGCGACTTGGCAATACAAACATCATGCTGTTGTCGATTTTGCGGTGTTTGAATAAACGTCCAATCACAGAATTATAAAAGGTTTCGGCTAGCTCAAATTGCGGGTGGCCTTCAAGTTGTCGTGCGAAAACCTTCTTGAGGTCTTGCCAAAACTCGTCATTTTTTTTATGAACTTCGGTTAAATGGTAAACATCGGCAACGGCATCTGAAAGGCTTTGTTCATAGATGGTAATACGCTCTTTTGAAGCGAGCTGAATTTCTTTCCATTGGCCTTGCTCAAACCGCGATTGGGCACCTCTAGTAATTCGCGTAAACCAGCGATAGCTCTTATCAAAATGAGAAAGAATTTGATAAGCAACTTTTTTAGAAAGGGTTACATCCAGCATAATTTAACCTTAAACAATAAGTGATATTCAATGCAGTGCAATGTGCTTTGTATTTATATTTGGCTGCATATACCTTCTAAAGTAACAAATATTTACGATAAGCTACTGGAAAATTGACCTAAAAGTGTTTTTTTATACTTTCGTTTAATATAGTCTTATCCCTACTTTCTTCATCCATGTTTTCGACAATAGACGCATTGCTTTGAGTTCCTTGTGGCGATATACGTACTTGTAGATGACTAAGAGTTGACCATGAGCTTTAACATTCTGATTTGTGATGATTCGGCGCTAGCAAGAAAGATGGCGCGCCGTAACTTGCCCGATGGATTAGCAAGTGAAATTTATGAAGCATCTAATGGTGTGGATGCGCTTGAGATAATGGGGCATCATCGCATTGATTTAGTGCTGCTAGATTTAACCATGCCGATACTCGACGGGGTAGGCGTGCTTGAAGAAATAAAGCGCCGAAAAATAGAAGTGTTTGTAGTGGTCATTTCAGGTGATATTCAGCCGGTGATGCAAAACCGCGTGATGGAACTCGGCGCGCTGGCATTTATTGAAAAGCCGCTAAAACGACTGCCATTAGAAACTACCTTGAAGCGCTACGGATTTATTCTGCCAGAAACCATGGCGTGTTAAATAAACATCTTCACGGGTAATGATATTGGGTGTTCATGCACTTATAAATACCAAAAAAGGAGCTCATATGAGCTCCTTTTTGCATTTAGTTTTGTGTTAAATCTTGTAGCGCTAATGAATGCTCATGCTAGTCAAACCAATGACGGGTTCTATTCGCGAACCATACCAGCGATAACATAACTGGTACTTCAACCAGCACACCAACAACGGTTGCTAGGGCAGCACCGCTATGTAAGCCAAATAAGGATATGGCTACCGCAACGGCTAATTCGAAAAAGTTAGACGTACCAATCATGCAAGCAGGCGCCGCAACATTGTGAGGTAGCTTCATTTTTTTCGCTGCAAAATACGCTATCGCAAAAATACCGTAGGTTTGAATAAGAAGCGGTATCGCGATAAGCACGATGTCTTGAGGCTGGGCTAATATTGTTTCTGCTTGAAAGCCAAACAGCAATACAATGGTAATTAACAGCCCAAGTACCGAAAATGGCTTAAAGCGTTCAATAATTGCCGTAACCGCTTGCTCGCCTTTTTTCTCCATCTTCTTACGTGTGATAACACCAGCGATGAGCGGCAATACCACATATAGCACTACAGATAGGATCAAGGTATTCCAGGGTACTGTGATATCGGTAACACCCAATAACATAGCCGTGATAGGGGCAAATAAGATAATCATTATCAAGTCGTTAATAGAGACTTGAACTAAGGTGTAGTTTGCATCGCCTTTTGTTAAGTGGCTCCATACAAATACCATGGCAGTACACGGTGCTACACCTAGTAAAATCATACCCGCGATATATTCAGTGGCCGTTTGTGGGTCTACCCAATCGGCAAAAATGCCTTTGAAGAATAACCAGCCAAGTAGCGCCATTGTGAAAGGCTTTATCAACCAGTTCACGACTAAGGTAAGTACCAGCCCTTTGGGCTTTTTACCCACATCTTTTATGGATGAAAAATCAATTTGAATCATCATTGGGTAAATCATGAGCCAAATTAGTACAGCAATTACCAAATTTACGTGAGCATATTCAAGGCTAGCTACTAGCGCAAAGAAGTCTGGAAAAAGACTGCCGACGGTTACACCTGCAATAATACAAAGTCCTACCCATACGGATAAGTATCGTTCGAAAAATCCCATGAGACAGTGTCCTTAATGACGTTGATGTCTTTAAAACTTACAATCTGTTCTACACAATATTGCTTAAATCGTTTTTTGGTTGACCCGTTTACTTAATTCCTCTGCGCTTTCAACGCGCTCAGAATAGCGATTAACAAGATGATCTTTGTTGTCGCGGGTCAGCAGTGTAAATTTCACCAGTTCTTCAACCACATCCACGATGCGGTTGTAGTAAGAAGAAGGCTTCATGCGGCCATCGTCTTCAAATTCTAAAAAGGCTTTTGCCACCGAAGACTGGTTAGGAATGGTCAGCATGCGCATCCAGCGACCAAGCACACGCATTTGATTCACTGCGTTGAATGATTGAGAGCCACCACTGACTTGCATTACGGCTAAGGTTTTCCCTTGAGTTGGGCGCACCGCGCCAATGCTTAATGGTACCCAGTCGATAATACTTTTAATAATGCCTGTCATACTGCCGTGACGTTCAGGCGAGCACCAAATTTGCCCTTCAGACCACATCATTAGCTCGCGAAGCTCTTTTACTTTTGGATGGGTGTCATCTTCCGTGTCTGGTTGTGGCAACCCTCTAGGATCAAAAATCTTAGCTTCACAACCATAGTACTCAAGCAGGCGTGCGCTTTCTTCAATGACTAAACGGCTGTAAGAGCGCTCTCTTAACGAGCCGTAAAGTAACAATATGCGCGGTTTGTGTTCAGAATACGTTTTTGCGAAGTCGTCTGCTGTAGGTGCAGGCGCAACGCTTGTCACTAAGTTATCAGAAGGTGATGTTTTTTCTGACATTACTGAGCCCCTTTTTCCTGAAGCGCCTTTTTAACGTCTTCGATAGCAAGGTTACGAGATGCAATATCACTTAATACGGCAACGCGGCTTTCAATAATATCGATGGTGTTGTAGAACGCTTGGGCTTTGTCTTCTTCACTACCTTCTAATTTCGAAGGATCTTCAAGACCCCAGTGCAACTTAAGAGAATTACCAAAATACACAGGGCAAGCTTCACCCGCTGCTGAGTCGCACACGGTAATGACAATGTCAGGCTGGTAGTCTTCAAAGTCGTCCCAAGACTGGCTTTTAAGCCCATCGGTACTATAGCCACGCTCGGCAAGGTACTTTACTGACAACGGATGTACTTCACCCACAGGCTGGCTTCCCGCACTGCGCGATTCTAAAGATGAATTGCTTGAAGCATTAGTAATGGCTTCGCAAAGGATGCTACGGCAACGGTTGTGCGTGCAGATATACAATATTTTCATTACAAAAATCCTGATGGTTTACGTCACATATTTGAAAAAAGTAAGAAGGGCGTTTAACAGCCCGCGTCACATTTAAGGTTGTTTAGGGCATCGCTAATATAGTCAGCGTTGTTTGTGGCAGATAAATGAATCACTTCTTTGGCCCAGGCAGGAAGCGCTGGGTTGAGGCGGTAATAAACCCATTTACCACGTCGGTCGTCAACCACTAGCCCGCATTTACGTAAATCGGCCAGATGACGGGATATTTTGGGTTGGCTAAGATTGAGCGCGTCAGTTAAATCACACACACAAAGTTCGTCTTTAACACAAAGCATAAGCAGTGTTTTTAGCCGAGTTTCTTCCGCTAAACATTTAAACAATGAAAGAGGTGAAAGCGAAACGCATGAAGTAGAAGTTGCTGCAGTCATCATTTATCTCAAATACGCTAAATCATATATGTTGGAATCATATATGAATTTTCGTATATGTCAAACTCAAATGAATTCTTACTATGCTCGTGGTGATGTCGCTACCAAGATGTAATTAGAAATTATTGTTCAAGAGGCTCTATCTGAGGCGTTACAGAGGTAACGAGTTGAGCATTGTGGGTTTGGTTAAAGTCATCTATCACGGTATTAATAAATTGAAACCAGGTTTGATTCGGTTGCCAAATTGCCAGTAAGTCTTGTTTAGCCGATAGCTCTGATTCACCTAATGCGGTAATGCGGTACAAATAGGTAAATACGGCACCTCGCCAATTCAATTTACAATGAGTAAGCACCTTATCATCGGCTGAATTTGCTTGAGCCATATAGCCCGTATACTCTTTGAAATTGGCAAGGGTGGGGTGTTCCCATTCAACTTGAATGTTGTGATAGTTAAGCGATAGTGCTTCAACCATTAGCTGTTCTTGCCCTCGCTCGCCGGGAATGAGATCTATAACCCTACTTATCCCCTCGTCTTTCAATAATTGAAAATGCGCAGCAGAAGGCAAACCTGAGCTCACCATGTGTTCGTTATTAACTTGGTAATTGGTGAGTGATTCTAGGGTTACCTCTGCCTGGGGCGCAGCTACTGTTGCTGTATTTTGCGCTGCACTTTGCGCTGAATTGGTAGTAGAGACAGTGGTTGTATCAACTGCCACTGTTTGGCCCATAGCGACCACTGTTGTAGATAGAACAATAGACAAAGAAAAGAGAGTTACAATTTTATATTTCATAGCAATTATGATTACCAAGTAGCACTTATTTATAAAGTGTAGACTGCGCTAAATAACAAATAAATACAATTGCGTGGTTACTTTGCGGCTTTTAGATTTGGGTTAAACATATTCAAATACTTTCTGCTTAGCCATATAGTAAAAGGGACACCGATCAAACTTGGCAATACCCAACTTCCTATCTGAAGCAAGGGTAGGCTTTGAAATAGGTTGCGGCCACCGAAAGCGAAAAATGCTGTGTAGGCTCCAATGCCTGAGCCAATAATATGCCCGATGTGTTGAATCACCCATGCTCCTTTAGCAATGTCTTTTTTGAATGCATATCGCACAATGCCAACGCTGTTAAATAGTGCGATAGGCGCAAAAATTTGAGTCAGCGTAATGTTGTATTTTATGCCCTGATACAACGCGATACTGGCTACAACAAATAGTGCAGTAGGTAACCATAAATATTTAACCTTCCGAAGCTCGCCTCGGTTAACTTTTACCTCTAAGACTCTTTTAGCGTGCCTGACATTATTCCAAACCAGCAGGCTTAGCATGAGCAAGAAAATATACTGGCCTTGAAGGTAAGCAAGAAAGTACTCCACAGATTCAAAATGCGCCGGCATCGTCGGAAAGATGAGAAGGGGAGCAAGCAGTACTAATGATGAGCTAACTACACCACTGACTGATGTCAGCGTCATTGTGGCTAGGTAAACATTACCTACCTTTTTATGTTGTTTTCCGCCTTTTTTGGTAAAACATGGCCCCCAAAAAAGTAGCAGTGAAATTGCACCACAAATAATGTGAAATAGAACGATAGCGCTGTGAATGTTTTGCATGACTTACACCTTAAATATTTGATGTAGCCAGTTTGCCGATATCTTCTGTTTAGTATTAGTGCCGAAGGTCACAAGATAAAAAGTGACTTTTGGCCTATGTATTTTTCGTAGCTTAAGTTAATAATAGGTTTATGAAAATACTCAGTTTTATGAATATAGAGCGAGCAAGCGCCTTAGTAACATGGCTGTTTGTGAGTAGCTCTGCGCTTTACTACGCATTTAGTCAATATGGTGTCTCATCCCACAGACCGTGGTTGATTGTTGCCGCAGCAGTTGGGCTAGCGCTGTGCTTTAGTGTGGTAACTAGGCGGGACACGTCGCTTCCTTCTTGGCGTATTCCGCTATTAATTGTAATGTACTTATTGGCAGTAGGGAGTTTGCTTTTACTGCCTTACAGTTATCTCGCTATATACTTAGTGGTATGGTCGGCATTGCTACCTTATTACTTAGGGTGGAGAAAATGTTTGGCTGTTTCAGTATTAGCGGCTTTACCTTTAGGGGTGATTCACACCTTCTATTGGCAAGATCCCTACGCATGGCTAACGGCCGCACTGTTTTGGACATTTAATTTATTTGCCATGATGATGTCGAATGTAGCTATTAAAGAAAAGTCCGCCAGAGAGAAATCTGAAGCACTAAATCGACAGTTAACCAGTGCCCAGCAACTCATTCACCAAGCCGGTCGACAAGACGAAAGGCTGCGCATTGCCAGAAATATACACGATGTATTAGGGCACCACTTAACCGCGCTTACCATCCACTTGCAGGTGGCTTCACATAAAGCCAAAGGTGCTGGGGAAGATGAAGTAAAGACCCACGTAGACCAGTGTCACAGCTTAGCAAAGTTGCTTCTATCAGATGTGCGAGAAGCGGTTTCTGATATTCGCGAAAACGCCCCATTAGATTGGCAGCAAGCGGTAAGGGCATTATTTAAAGACTTACCGCGTCCAAGCCTTCAATTATCTATTGCCGATAATGTCAGCATTGAAGATGTCACGACAGCAGATATCTTACTTCGCTGCGTACAAGAAAGCTTAACCAATACCATTAAGCATACGCAGTCTGCGCAATTACAAGTCACCTTAGATAAAAGCGAAAAAGGGTATTCATTAACGCTGCAAGATGAGCAAGTGCCTACGGCAAAAACAATTCAGTTAGGTAATGGGTTGACGGGGATGTCGGAGCGAATTGAAGAGTCAGGTGGTTCGGTGAAATTTAGTTTTAATAAACATGGGTTTTTTACGCATGTGTTGTTGCCGGAGCCAGTATGAGTATTCGTGTTGTATTAGTTGAAGATCAAATGTTAGTGCGACAAGGGATACGCTCCTTGTTGGCATTGGATGATAGTGTAGAAGTCGTGGCCGAGTGTGATGACGGTGCTTATGTTATTGATGCACTTAATGCTAATAGTGCAGATATTGTATTGATGGATATCCGAATGCCCGAGATGACGGGTATTGATGCTTTGCGTGCAATGCGAAAACATAACATTGATACCCCCGTTATTATGTTAACCACATTTGACGATCATGAACTGGTTACTCAAGCGATGCAGTCGGGGGCGAAAGGGTATTTGCTTAAAGATGTCTCACTTGAAACCTTAATTGACGCAATTAAATCCGTCGTTAATGGGGAAACCCTTATTCAGCCCAGTGTTACCGAAAAAGTACTAAAAGGGTTGCACGGGTTAGAGGTTAGTTTCGAGTCATTTGAACAACCAGAAACCTTGAGCCCAAAGGAAATTGAGATCTTACGTTTAGTGGCCGCTGGCTACAGTAATAAAGAAATATCTGAAGCTATGTTTAAATCAACCGGTACGGTTAAGAATCAAGTGTCTGCCATTATGGCGAAAATGGGCGTGAGAGATAGAACACGAGCCGTGCTAAAAGCGCTAGAGTTAGGGTGGTTATAAACATAAAAAGGCCTGCATTAGCTAATGCGGGCCTTTTAACACTTAAACACAGTTTGTTAGAAGCTAAGCGCTATTTATCCATGTGCACAACAGAACGAATACTTTCGCCTTTATGCATTAAATCGAACGCATCATTGATGCCATCAAGCCCCATTGTGTGTGTAATGAATTCTTGTAAGCCAAATTCACCCTCTAGGTAGCGTTCAACAATACCCGGTAGTTCAGAGCGACCTTTCACACCGCCAAAAGCAGAACCACGCCATACTCTGCCAGTTACTAACTGGAATGGACGAGTAGATATTTCCTGGCCAGCACCCGCTACACCAATAATAACTGATTCGCCCCAACCTTTGTGGCAGCACTCGAGTGCTGAACGCATCACATTCACGTTACCGATACACTCAAAAGAGTAATCTACGCCGCCGTCGGTCATTTCAACTATCACTTCCTGAATAGGTTTGTCGAAATTTTTAGGGTTAACAAGGTCTGTAGCACCAAGTTGCGTAGCAAGGTCGAATTTACTTTCGTTAATATCAATACCAATAATACGACTAGCGCCCGCCATACGTGCACCAATAATAGCTGAAAGCCCAATGCCGCCTAAGCCAAATATAGCAACGGTATCGCCTTCTTTTACCTTAGCAGTATTAAGCACAGCGCCCATACCCGTGGTAACGCCACAGCCTAACAAGCAGACTTCTTCAAGCGGCGCTGATTTGTTCACTTTAGCCAGTGAAATTTCTGGCAATACGGTGTATTCAGAAAAAGTAGAGCAACCCATGTAATGGTAAATTGGCTCACCATCTTTCGAAAAGCGGCTGGTGCCATCAGGCATTAAGCCTTTTCCTTGAGTTTCACGAACCGCTTGGCATAAGTTTGTTTTGCCAGACGTACAGAATTTACATTCACCGCATTCCGCTGTGTATAAAGGAATAACATGGTCGCCTACTTCAACAGACGTCACCCCTTCACCTACCATTTCTACAATACCGCCACCTTCGTGGCCAAGTACTGAAGGAAACACACCTTCTGGATCATCACCTGAAAGCGTAAATGCATCGGTATGACACACGCCGCTGGCAACAATACGTACTAGTACTTCGCCTTTTTTTGGAAATTCAACATCAATCTCTTCCATCTTTAACGGTTCACCAGCGGCCCATGCAACGGCTGCTTTGGACTTAATATGTGTCTGACCATCTTTCAATGCTAATGTCATGGCATGCTCCTAAATAAGTGTAAGTAAACAACACGATGTCGTTACCTTTAATTTCTTACGTTATGAAATAGATTATAGACCTGAGGCGTGACTTTATAAATACAGATTTGGTAATTCATTATTACTTGAGTGTAATAATGTGTTGGTGTTTAATTGTAAGTTAACTGGCGTCTTCTAGTGAGTGTTTATCCCCATAGCGCCATGCTAAAAAACGAGAATCTGTAAAGGTATAAACGATGACATGGGAAGGTATTGTAGAATTTTGTGCAGTAGCGAGTACAGGCAGCTTTACTGCGGCTGCTGCTAAATTAAATACGTCGGGCGCGCAAATAAGTAGAAAAGTCGCCAATGTGGAAAAGCGTTTGGGAGTGAAGTTATTCAACCGTACCACCCGAAGTGTGTCACTCACTCAAGCAGGACATATTTATTTTGAACAATGCCAACCAGCACTAAAAGCGTTAGAAGAGGCTGAGCTCAATATTAGCCAACTTCAAAAAGTACCCCAAGGGCTGATTAAACTCACGGTTCCGGTCGCTTTTGGCGAAGCTTTTATCGCCCCGCTTATTAATCAGTTTTTAAAAAAATACGAAGGTATAGAAGTAGAGTGTCGTTTTACTAACGACACCATGGATATTATTGATGAAGGTTATGACCTTGCCATACGCATAGGTAATTTAGAAGATTCTACGTTGGTGGCCAAAAAGCTGGCTACTCGACAGCTATATGTATGCGCCAGCCCTGAATATTTAAATGCCTTCCCTGCACCGAAGCGTACCGACATGCTCAGCGAACACCAGTGCTTAGTAGGATCTCAGCCCCTTTGGCGGTTTAATCATGAAGGGCAAGTGCAAACCGTGCGTGTGAAGGGAAGAGTGAAGTATAATAGTGGTAATGCCTTACATCATGCTGCATTGGCCGGACTGGGTTTAGTACAGCTGCCAGGATTTTATGTACGTGAGTCGTTAGCGGCAGGCAAGTTAATAGAAGTACTATCATCATATCGAGACAAGCGAGAAGCGGTATGGGCATTGTTTCCATCGAACAGGCATTTAGTGCCAAAAATACGCTTGTTAGTTGATTTTTTATCTGCGAAATTAGTTGATGATGAATAGTTCTTACTACCCGAATCTAGCATTGCTTGATTGATTATCGCTTAAATCGAAACGTGAAATACTTTGTGTTTCACTTTTTGCAATACAGTATGGTGAAAACTGCGGTTGACAGATAGACGTCTATACGGCAAATTGACCCTATGAAAACGATTCTTCTTATTGGCACCACCAGCATTATGATTACCACCTTAAAACGGGCGGTCGCTGGCTAGTGCAAGTAAGCATAAGACAACGAAAGCCCGCCCTCACAGAGAGCGGGCTTTTTTTTACTCACGTCATCGTAACCGATTTAAAGCAGTAACCTGGCGTAACCGATATAGGAGCAGCACATGAAAGTCTTAAAGTTTGGGGGCTCATCACTTGCCGACGCACCGCGCTACTTGCGCGTGAACGACATTAGCACGGCCACCCACCAAACCGATGGCGCTGCAGTGGTACTTTCTGCCCCTAAAGGGGTAACGAATGCATTGTCACTTTTATGTGAGCAGGCAGCCGCTGGCGAAGATTTCCACCCTCTATTTGAAAAATTAACGTCTACCGTGACCGGTATTGCTGATGCACTAAACGAAGAGCTCAGCGGCTTCGCACACGCGGATGTTACCGACTTCATTCTTGCGCAACTGCGTGTACTTAATCAACACCTCGATGGTATTAAACTATTAGGTGTTGCACCTGACAATATTGCCGCAGGTATTTTAAGTATTGGCGAGTACATCTCGGTAACGTTATTTAGCGGTATCTTAAGCGCTAAAGGCGTGAAAAATCGTATTATCGACCCGGTGACTTACATTCTTGCAGAAGGTGAGTACCTAGACAGCATTGCTGATGTTTCGTTAAGTAAAGCGCGCTTTACCGATGTGCCTATCGATGGTAGTGAGTTACTGGTCATGCCTGGGTTTGTTGCGGCTAACGAAGCCGGTGAAAAAGTTACGCTTGGTCGCAATGGTTCTGACTACTCAGCGGCTATCTTAGCAGCTTGTATTGATGCGAGTTGTTGTGAAATTTGGACTGACGTAGACGGTGTTTACAATGCCGATCCGAATCAAGTTGAAGGGGCGGTATTGCTTGATAAGCTTACTTATCAAGAAGCCATGGAGCTTTCGTACTTTGGTGCAAAAGTACTTCACCCGAAAACTATCGGCCCCATTGCCCAGCATCATATTCCATGTTTGATTCGTAATACGCTGAACCCAGCGGCGCCTGGTACGTTAATTAGTAATGAAGCCAGCGAAAAGTGGACCTCGGTTAAAGGTATCTCTCAACTTGATAATGTCACTATGTTCAACGTGGCAGGCCCTGGTCTTAAAGGCATGGTTGGCATGGCAAGCCGTGTTTTTGAGGTGATGTCGAATGCGAATATTTCAATAAGCCTAATCACTCAGTCTTCTTCTGAATACTCAATAAGCTTCTGTATTCAAAGTAAAGATGCTGATCGCGCGTTAAGCTTGTTAGAAGATGCCTTTGCGCTAGAGTTGCAAAACCAATTGTTAGACCCTATCGAAGTGCGCCATGACTTAGCGATTGTTACCTTAGTGGGTGACGGTATGCGTCATGCGAAAGGCTTGGCGGCACGCTTCTTTAACTCGTTGGCGCAAGCCCGCGTTAATAACGTGGCGATAGCACAAGGCTCATCAGAGCGTTCTATTTCAACAGTTATCGAAAACAAGCGGGCGAAAAAAGCGGTTAAGGTTATTCACCAGAATTTTTTCTCAGACCGCCATACCATTGATGTGTTTTTGGTAGGGTGCGGTAACGTGGGTACTGAGCTTTTAAGCCAAATAGCAAAACAACAGCCAGCTTTACTTAATCGTAATGTACAGCTGCGGGTATACGGTATTGCGAATAGCCGTAAGTTGTTACTTAACAGTCAAGGCATAGATTTAAGCCAAGACTGGAAGCCAGCATTAGATGCGGCCAGTGAAGGGCTTTCCGTTGAACGTTTACAACAGTTTGTGGACGAGAACAGCTTGGTAAACCCGGTCATTGTGGATTGCACTAGCCACGATGCTATTGCTCAGCAATATGTAGACATGATGGAAAATGGCTTTCACGTAGTGACACCGAATAAGAAAGCCAATACCAGTTCACTAGACTACTACCGTAAGTTGAAGAAAACAGCATTATCTACGAATCGTCAGTATCTATACGAAACTACGGTAGGCGCAGGATTACCGGTAATCGACAACCTTCAAAAACTATTCAGTGCAGGTGATGTATTACACCGTTTTGAAGGCATATTATCAGGCAGTTTGTCTTACGTATTTGGCAAGTTGGAAGAAGGAATGTCGCTATCTCAAGCGACAAGTACAGCGAAAGATAATGGCTATACCGAGCCAGATCCTCGTGATGACTTAAGCGGAATGGACGTTGCCCGTAAGCTTCTTATTATGGCCCGTGAAGCAGACTTAAAGCTTGAGCTTTCTGATATTGAAATAGAATCGGTATTACCTGCTGGTTTTGCTGAAGACTGTTCCATTGAAGAATTCATGACACAGTTGCCTGAACTTGATGCTGAATTTGCTAAGCGTGTAGATGCTGCAAAAGCCGAAGGAAAAGTACTTCGTTATATAGGTAGCATTGAAGGCGACAAGTGTAAGGTAACGATTCAAGCAGTGCCTGCGTCTAACCCATTATCGCAAGTGAAAGACGGCGAGAACGCGTTGGCCATTAACAGTGATTATTACCAGCCTATTCCTTATGTTATTCGAGGCTATGGGGCAGGTGGTACAGTAACGGCTGCGGGGGTATTTGCTGATATATTACGTACTATGCCTTGGAAGCAAATGGCACACTAATTGGCTTTTTTAACGTTAAAGAGCCACTGAAGTTTAAAGAGTAATTAAAGAAAAGTATTATGAAAGCATTACGAGCATATGCGCCAGCATCTATTGGCAATGTAAGTTTAGGGTTTGATGTATTAGGCGCCGCACTTGCCCCTGTCGATGGTTCGCGCTTGGGCGACGAAGTCGATATTGAAAGTGCAGATACCTTTTCGTTAACCACGGTTGGCCCTTTCGCACACAAATTGCCTAGCGACGCAGACAGCAATATTGTGACTCAATGCTATCACTACTTTTGTGCGCAAATGGAGAAAGTCGGGAAAGCGACTTCACCAGTGGCGATGATTTTATCGAAAAACTTGCCAATAGGCAGCGGTTTGGGGTCGAGCGCAAGTTCTATTGTTGCCGCTTTTGTCGCATTAAACGCTTTTTATGATTATCCCTTCGATGAAGACACTTTATTGACCATGATGGGTGAACTAGAAGGGCAAATCAGCGGTAGCATTCACTACGACAACGTGGCGCCATGTTATGTTGGCGGCATGACATTGATGACTGGGGCAACATCTCCTGTAACCTTATCGCTGCCTTTAGTGAAAGACTGGTATTATGCTATTTGTTATTCTGGCATTAGCGTATCTACGGCGGCCGCCCGTGACATATTACCCAAGCAGGTTGATATGGCCACGGCGCTCACTTTTGGTCGCCAGTTAGGGGTGTTTGTACACGCCTTGCATGCAGGTGAAAATGATCTTGCTGCCTCGGTAATGAAAGATGTAATTGCAGAACCGTATCGTAAACAGTTACTGCCGGGTTTCGATGAAGCAAGAGCCTTCAGCGAACAAGAAGGCGCGTTAGCCTTTGGTATTTCGGGTTCCGGCCCAACCGTATTCGCCGTATGTGACAGTAAAGAAAAAGCGCAGCGTATCGTTGCCTATTTAGACGAACACTATATTCAAAATGAAGATGGCTTTAGCCATGTGTGCCAAATCCCTGAGCAGGGAACCACGGTTGGCCCTATCGCTTAATGAAGTGATACAGCAGCTAGATGTTACGGCACAACGATAAAAGGTATTAAAACGTGGAATTGGTTAATTTAAAAGACGCACAGGACACTGCCTCATTCTCTGAAGCAGTTAAAAGAGGGTTGGGTAAACAACAAGGTTTGTATTTCCCTACTCATATCCCGAAACTAGACAACATTGACGAACTGCTTGAAATGCCGTTCGCGGAGCGCAGCATAGCAGTACTGCGTGCCATTATTGGTGATGAGCTTAACAATGGCGAACTAGAAGATATTGTGAATACCGCATTTGCTTTTGGCGCGCCGGTAGAGCAGGTAAGCGACAATATTTATACCTTGGAGCTTTTCCACGGACCGACATTGGCGTTTAAAGATTTTGGTGGTCGCTTCATGGCGCAAACCTTATCAAGAATTAGTGAAGGTAAACCAGTCACTATTCTTACCGCCACTTCTGGTGATACAGGTGCTGCGGTAGCGCATGCGTTTCACGGTATTGAAAATATCAATGTGGTCATTCTTTTCCCTAAAGGCAAAATTAGCGCCCTGCAAGAAAAGCTGTTCACCACTCTTGGTGGCAATATCCATACAGTAGCTGTTGAATCTGATTTTGATGAATGTCAGTCCTTAGTAAAAGCATCATTCGACGACCCAGACATCCGTGAAGGTTTACACCTTAACTCGGCTAACTCGATTAATATCAGTCGCTTGCTAGCCCAAGTATGTTATTACTTTGAAGCGGTAAGCCAATTACCTAAAGATAAGCGTGATCAACTAGTTATCTCTGTACCAAGTGGAAACTTTGGTAACTTAACCGCCGGTATGATTGCAAAATCAATGGGCTTGCCAATTAAACGCTTTATCGCTGCCACTAACGCTAATGATACTGTGCCACGCTATTTAAAAACTGGCGAGTGGGCGCCGAAGAAGACTGTCGCTACTATGTCGAACGCGATGGATGTTAGCCAACCTAACAACTGGCCGCGCATTGAAGCCTTAATCGAGCAGGGCTATGTTGATAAAGGCTGCTTAAAAGGCGAAATGGTAGATGAAGAGTACACTCAGCTAGCTATGCGCCAATTAGCGCAATTAGGCTATACCAGTGAGCCTCACGCCGCTATTGCTTACCGTGCAGTTAGCCACGATTTAGAAGACGGCGAAATTGGCCTATTCTTAGGTACTGCGCATCCTGCGAAATTCCGCGAAACGGTAGAAAACGTGCTGGGCACGCCTATTAGCTTGCCTAAGCCGTTAGCTGATGTAGCCGGTGAAGACAGCCTTGCTGTTGATTTGCCTGCATCTTACGATGCGCTTAAACAGCACATGTTGGATTTACTAAAAGCGTGACCACATGGGCACAAGCATTGGGCAGTGAAGAAGATAAGCCTTACTTCAAAGCCCTAATGCAAAAAGTAGAATCTGAACGTGAAGCGGGTAAAGTCATTTACCCGCCTTCAGAAGATGTATTTAACGCCCTGACGATGACACCGCTAGAAAAAGTAAAGGTGGTGATATTGGGGCAAGATCCTTATCACGGCCCACATCAAGCTCATGGCTTATGCTTCTCGGTATTGCCAAACATTAAAACACCTCCCTCGCTGGTTAATATTTATAAAGAATTAGCCAATGATATTACCGACTTTTCCATTCCGAACCACGGCACGCTTACCTCTTGGGCCGAACAAGGTGTACTGCTGCTTAATACCGTGTTAACGGTAGAGCAGGGCAAGGCGAATAGTCATGCCAAGTGGGGATGGGAAACTTATACTGATGCGCTAATAGAGGCAATTAACACGCACGCAGAAAACGTGGTGTTTTTATTGTGGGGCAGTCATGCACAAAAGAAAGGCAAGCATATCAAACGCACTAAGCACTGTGTGCTACATGCGCCACATCCGTCACCGTTATCAGCCTACCGAGGCTTCTTTGGCTGTCACCACTTTAGCGACACCAATGCCTACCTAGCAAGCAAAGGACTTTCACCCATTCTTTGGCAGGTATAGTTTCTGGCAGTTGTAGCCTATTGAAAGGATCGCGGTTAACAAAAGGCAAACGTTAGGCGTCGTTCTTTCGCAACTTTGAATGCCGCTTTGAAAGTAAGAAGCCAGAAAGTAAAAAGGCCGCCTGTTATTAACAGGCGGCCTTTATATTATCTTTCCAGTGTTTCTAACTCGTATTCGAAACCACAATCGAGTTCAGAGAGCTCCTTTTCCAGTTTGAAGCGATCTTGAAGCGCTTCAATCTCTCTCCACTTGCGTTTTTTACTTTTTGTTTTCGCTGGGCTTGCTTCAATATCTAACATGGCAAATAAGTCTGATTTGTCCACTGGGATTCTCCTTTTTATTACCACTACAACAATACAGAGTTTGGTATTTATTCCCTCTGTATAATTTTGTATCACAGCCACAATTAAAATAAAACAAGTAAATTTACTTTTTATTAACAAATTGTGACAGTATGATGACACAGGTAGATATCGTCAGTGTGTTTAGCAAAACAGTTAGCAGGTTACATACTTAGCAGCAAGTTAGCTTGTACGTTCTTATTTTCTGCCAATAAAAACGGCCGGGGGTAAGCCGGCCGTTCAGTTATTATTTGCACCAAATTTGAGTGATTACATCACTCGGACTTCCTTATTTTGGTGCATTCGCTGCTCTGAAACGGGCAATCAATTGTTGGGTAGATGCGTCAAAACTTTCTTCTTCTGCATTTCCCTGAATGCCTGCTAGTACTTGGTTGCCCAGTACTTTTCCTAACTCTACGCCCCATTGGTCGAATGAGTTAAGGTTCCAGATAACACCCTGAACGAATACCTTATGCTCATACATTGCAACTAGTGCGCCAAGTGTCTTAGGCGTAAGGCTATCAAACATTAAGGTGTTACTAGGCTTGTTACCCGGCATCGTCTTGTGGGCCGCCAAACGAGTACGTTCCGCTTCGTCTAAGCCTTTGCCTTCTAGGTCGGCATAACACTCATCAAAGGTTTTGCCTTGCATAAGCGCTTGCGCTTGGCCAAAGCAGTTAGATGCTAACATCGAATGATGTGTGTCATCTTGGTTAGGTACATTCAACGGCAACATAAAGTCAGCTGGAATAACCCCAGAGCCTTGGTGAATAAGCTGATGGAAGCTGTGCTGGCCGTTAGTACCTTCACTACCCCAAATAATAGGCCCTGTGGCGTAATCTACGGCTTCGCCGCCTTGAGTGACTTGTTTACCATTACTTTCCATATCAAGCTGCTGTACATAAGCAGGTAAGCCGCGAAGGTAGTGGTAATAAGGAAGAAGTACTTGAGACTGTGCATCGAAGAAATTACGATACCACACGCCTAATAGTCCAAGTAATACAGGTAGGTTTTGTTCTAACGGGGCTGTTTTAAAGTGCGTGTCCATGTCGAACGCGCCTTCAAGTAAACCTTTAAAGTTTTCAAAACCTAACGCTAAAGAAATAGGTAACCCAATTGCTGACCACAAAGAATAACGGCCACCAACCCAATCCCACATAGGGAAAATATTATCTTCTGCTATTCCGAACTCAGTGGCCGCTTTTACATTTGAAGACACGGCAACAAAGTGCTTCGCGATATCTTCTTGCGTGCCGCCAGATTTTAAAAACCAAGCCTTGGCAGAAAGTGTGTTTTGCAATGTTTCTTGCGTAGTGAATGACTTAGAAGACATCACGACAAGGGTTTCTTCATGATCGAGTTTAGTTAACACATCATGAATATGGCAGCCGTCAACGTTAGCCACAAAATGAACCTTAACCGTCTCAACCGTATGAGGTTTTAGGGCTTCGGTCATAATTTTAGGGCCAAGGAAAGAACCGCCAATACCAATCGCAACAATATGCTTCACAGATTTGCCTGTGTAGCCTTTATGTTCGCCACTGTGAACTAATGCAGTGAAGTCGCGAATTTTATCAAGGGTGGCACGTACTTCGGGCATGACGTCTTCGCCATCAACCATTACAGGTGAATCAGAGAAGTTACGTAACGCGGTATGAAGAACCGCACGACCTTCAGTGCTGTTGATTTGCTCACCGTTAAACATGGCGTCGCGGGCGTCATCTAACTTACATGCACGGGCTAAATCGAAAAGTGCACCTAACGCGTGTTCGTTTACGCGGTTCTTAGAGTAATCAAGAAAAATGCCGCACGCTTCTAACTGCATTTTTTCAGCACGCTTAGGATCAGCCTTAAACCAATCACGCATGTGTGCATCTTTCATTGAAGCTGCAATTTGATTAAGTGCTTGCCATTGTGGCAATGATGTTAGTGTACTCATTTACTAATTCCCTGTGGTTTATGCACTTAACTTTTCACGAAGCATCACTTCGAGCTTGTCTTGGTCTGCTGCGAAGTTGCGGATACCTTCAGAAAGCTTTTCAGTTGCCATGGCATCTTGGTTCATTTCCCAGCGGAATTCAGACTCGGTCAAACGATCGCCAGGGGTTTTAGTCGCGCCATTATCTTTAAGCTTAACAGTAAGTTCGCCCGGTTCATTGGCAAGCTCTTCTAATAAAGCAGGGCTTATAGTTAGGCGATCGCAGCCCGCTAATGATTGGATTTCACCAATGTTGCGGAAGCTTGCGCCCATGACTACCGTGTTGTAACCGTGTTCTTTGTAGTAGTTGTAAATACTGGTAACCGACACCACACCTGGATCTTCATCAGCAGCATATTCAGTTTTACCAGTCGATTTTTTGTACCAATCTAGAATACGGCCTACAAACGGTGAAATAAGATATGCGCCAGCTTCAGCACAAGCGCGCGCTTGGGCAAAGCTAAATAATAAGGTTAGGTTGCACTGAATACCTTTTTTCTCAAGTATTTCGGCAGCCTGAATGCCTTCCCACGTTGATGCCATTTTAATTAGAATACGTGATTTATCGATACCAGCATCTTGATAAAGTTGAACAAGACGCTCGGCTTTTTCTACGGTGGCATTTTTGTCGAAAGACAAACGGGCATCTACTTCCGTAGAAATACGACCTGGGATAGAGTCTGAAATCTCTTTACCAATAGCCACAGCAAGTTTGTCGGATGCATCGATAAGCTGTTGATCGCTATCAGATGATTGTAGTTTAGCCCACGCTACTGAGTCGTCGATTAGGCTGGCATACTGAGGCAAGCTGGCGGCTTTTAACAACAAAGATGGGTTTGTTGTTGCGTCTACTGGCTGGTATTTTTTAATTGCGTCGATATCGCCGGTGTCGGCAACGACCGTGGTGATCTCACGTAACGAAGCTAGCTGGTTGCTCATAATTCTCTCTAATCTTAAATTAAAAAACTCGGACGAATTGCCGGAAAGGCAAGTCGTGTAAAGCGGTTCGCTTTTGCGTATGTAGGGCGTAATTGTTTGATAGGTTCAAACGTTTGCGTATTTGGGTATAGTTATACCAAACCCGTGTGACAATTTATAGCGCAGACACGGGAAATACTGGCTAATCGGATTTCTCTGTTACGTTGATTTATGGGTTTTTAATGCTAAATTCAACCTCAACTTTTTCACAGTGGTATAATAAAGCCTGAAAAAGATAAGGAGTCGAAGATGTTAGTTGTAGTATCCCCAGCGAAAAACCTAGATTTTGAAACCCCCATTGAGGTGGATGATTTCACGCAGCCTACCATGCTTCAAGACACAGAGCGTTTGATGGAAGTGTGCCGTACCCTTTCGCCAGCCGACCTTTCTTCGTTAATGAAAATTAGTGACAAGTTAGCCACACTTAATGCTAATCGATTTGCTGAATTCTCTACCCCTTTCACTGCTGATAATGCGCGACAAGCCATGTACGCATTCAATGGTGATGTATACACAGGGCTAGACGCTAATACACTAAGCAATAAAGCCGTTAGCTATGCCCAAGACCACTTGCGAATTTTGTCAGGCCTTTACGGTTTGTTACGCCCATTAGATTTAATGCAAGCATACCGTTTAGAAATGGGTACCAAGCTTGCTAACCCGGAAGGTAAAGACTTGTATGCGTTTTGGGGGAGTCGTATTACTCAGGTTTTAAACGACGCCATGCATGCGCAGGGTGATAACGTTTTGGTGAACCTTGCTTCTAATGAATACTTTAAGGCCGTTAAGAAAAAAGAACTTGAAGGTATGGTGATTACACCTGTCTTTAAAGACTATAAAAACGATCAATATAAAATTATCAGCTTTTTTGCCAAAAAAGCTCGTGGATTAATGGCAAGATATATTATTGAAAACGAAGTAAGTGATGTTGAAGGGTTACAAGCTTTCGACAGTGAAGGTTATGTTTATAGCGAGTCACAAAGTACAGCCACTGAATTAGTCTTTTTACGACGCCAAGACGCATAAGCTGTTTGCACCGCGTTTTGGCTTCAATATGGCTTTATGCTGTTAAATTGAAGTATTTTAAACGCGGAGCACGCAATGTATACACTTTATGGATACCCGAAAACGCGGTCGGTAAGGGTGGCATGGGCTTTAGAAGAAATTGGCTTACCTTACGAGTACAAGGTGGTGAATTTAAAAGCCGGTGAACACTTAAACTCAGCATTTAAAACACTTAATCCGGCCACTAAAATTCCTGTATTAGTCACTGAACAAGGTGCCCTTTCTGAGTCAGGTGCCATAGTGACCTTCTTAGCAGAAAAGCATGCAATGGAAGAGTTTATTCCTGCATCAGGTACATTTGAACGTGGGTTGTATGAGCAAATGATGATATTTGCCGTTAGCGAACTAGAGCAGCCCTTATGGAGTAAAGCAAAGCATACCTTTGCTTTACCTGAGCAGCATCGTATTCCCCAGATGCAAAACACAGCAGCGTGGGAATTTGATCGAGCGTTAACAGCGTTCTCGCTACTTCTTAATGACAAAGAGTATGTGTGCGGCAGTTTGTTCACAATGGCCGACATCGTGACAGCCCAAGTGTTGTCATGGGCAAAAGGCAGTGAGCTAGACCTAAAGTTCGGCAATGTAAAGTCATATGCTGAACGGGTGTTGTCTCGCTCGGCCTATGAAAAAGCATGGCGCAATGAAGTTGCGCATTTGGCTAAGGCGGATGCTTAAGCCTGCTTTATGAGGCTAGTGTTGATAGCTCGTCTTGATTGCTCGTTTTGAGAAAGGACGCAGAGCGATGTAGCCACGGGTTAAATAGTCAGCCCAGTTTTGCGCCATTAGGCACAGGTTTGTCGGGGCTGACTAACACCACACCATCTTCACGATAGAAACCTGTCACCAAGCATTCTGACATAAATGGGCCTATTTGTTTGGGCGGAAAGTTAACTATAACCACAATTTGCTTTCCCAATAATTCTTCAGCTAGATAGTGTTCAGTTATTTGAGCACTGGATTTAAGCGTTCCAATATCCTCACAAAAATCAATAAGTAGTTTGTAGGCTGGCTTGCGAGCCTCAGGAAACTCGCTGGTTTCAATAATTCTTTAATAATTGTACCTGTTCTTTGAATTTGGACACCCATAGTTCTGTATAGCAATTTATAGACACCCACGTATTTGAAGGCTAGACGAACCTACTTCTTTAGCCTATTAAATATGAACAAGCGTCTATCTAGCAGACCCTCTATTTAGCAGACAGTCACAAATGCAAGGTTCAAAAAGAGTTTCACCCATGAGTCTCATCAATATTCTCACCACTAATGGACACCCACACTTTTTTAGCTTTTAAACCTTCCTTTACGTTTCACTAGCCCATACTAGGCAATTGTTCTCCACAACCTAATGAATGAAATGAAAGTATTTTGTAATTAAATTGTTTGAATGTTAAATTGGTATTACATTAATTCTTCGTTGGTAATGTTTTTTGGTATTTTATCTCTGCTTTTAAATGCATCCTTGATGGTTTATTGGTAAAGCCGTTTGTTGTTATGGAAGAGATTCGTATCAAGCAAGTACCGCATAAGAAGTACGCTTAACATATAATTTAAAAGGTTTTTTATGAAAGTTATCATTCAACGAGGAAAGTGCAGTAATGCGGCTATGTTGCTCATACTTTCAATATTTAGTGTTGGTGCTATCGCAGATGACGTTCCCGCTGATAAATTTGATTTAAGTGAGTGGAATATTACGCTACCGACTGATGAGAATAATGATGGGAAGCCAGATAGTGTGTCAGTAAAAGACATCCAAGATTTTTCCCATCCTGACTTTTTTTATGTGGACGAAAACGGCGGCATGGTTTTTACGTCTCCAAACAAAGCGCTGACAACCGCAAATTCCAGTAACACCCGTAGTGAACTACGTCATATGTTGCGTGGAAAAAGTACACGAATTAAAACTAAGTCTCCTAAAAACAATTTTACTGTAGCTAGGGCCTGTTGATCTTTGCTGCATATATTTCACTCAGCAGTACATGGGTAGCCACATCATCGAAAATGCCAGTGA